>NZ_JBICXQ010000023.1:0-164817 GCF_043200375.1 Streptomyces sp. NPDC048434
GGTCCGAAAGCCGGTCATCCACCGACGACTTCACCTGTCCGGGCCTTGGCACACCACTCCCAACGACCCGAACACCCCAAAGTCACCGGTATTGGACCTAGGCGGCCCGGGCCGAGGTGGTCTGCCGCGCAGCCGGTGTCGCGGTTCGGGCTGCCCCGGCGGCACGGCGGGCCTGGGCGGGGCGGCTGCGGCGGCCGCGCGTGGAAGAGCCGCTGCGCTTGGCGCGTTCGACGACTGGTGCGGCGATGGTGACCGGGATGCCGGAGGGTGCCTGGGCGCCGGTGATACGGCTCAGTTCGGCCTCGCCGGAGCGGACCTGGGTGGACTGCGGGGTGATGCCCGCGTCCGCCATCAGGCGATTCATGGTGCGGCGCTGGTTGGGCAGGACGAGGGTGACGACACTGCCGGACTCGCCGGCGCGCGCTGTACGGCCACCGCGGTGCAGGTAGTCCTTGTGGTCGCTCGGCGGGTCGACGTTGACGACGAGGTCGAGGTTGTCGACGTGGATGCCGCGGGCTGCGACGTTGGTGGCCACCAGGACGGTGACATGTCCGGTCTTGAACTGGGCCAGCGTGCGCGTGCGTTGGGGCTGGGACTTGCCACCATGCAGGGCCGCGGCGCGCACGCCGCTGTTCAGCAGGTGCTTGGTGAGGTTGTCCACGGCGTGCTTGGTGTCCAGGAACATGATCGACCGGCCTTCGCGGGCCGCGATCTCGGTGGTGGTGGCGTGCTTGTCGGCCCCGTGGACGTGCAGCACATGGTGCTCCATCGTGGTGACCGCGCCCGCCGAGGGATCGACGGAGTGGACCACCGGGTCGGTGAGGTAGCGCCGGACCAGGAGGTCCACGTTGCGGTCCAGGGTGGCCGAGAAGAGCATCCGCTGCCCCTCGGGCCGGACCTGGTCGAGCAGGGCGGTGACCTGAGGCATGAAGCCCATGTCCGCCATCTGGTCGGCCTCGTCCAGCACCGTGATGCCGACCTGGTTCAGCCGGCAGTCACCGCGCTCGATGAGGTCCTTGAGCCGTCCCGGCGTGGCGACGACCACTTCGACGCCGCCGCGCAGTGCGCTGGACTGCCGGCCGATCGACATCCCGCCGACGACGGTGGCCAGCCGCAGCTTCAGCGACCGGGCGTAGGGGGTGAGTGCGTCGGTGACCTGCTGGGCCAGCTCCCGGGTGGGGACCAGGACCAGGGCCAGCGGCTGGCGGGGCTCGGCGCGCTGTCCGGCGGTGCGGGCCAGCAGGGCCAGACCGAAGGCCAGCGTCTTGCCCGATCCGGTGCGTCCGCGGCCGAGAACATCGCGTCCGGCCAGCGAGTTCGGCAGCGTGGCGGCCTGGATGGGGAACGGGGCGGACATGCCTTCCGCGCCGAGGGCCGCCAGCAGCGCCGGCGACATGTCCAGCTCGGCGAAGGTCTCGGCCGGGGGCAGGGCGGGAGTGTGGGTGACGGGCAGGGCGAACTCTCCCTGCAGTGTCGCGGGACGCCGTCCGGGGCCTCCGGAACGGCCCGTGCCCGAGCGGTTCGGCCCACCGGAGCGGTAGCCACCGCGGCCTGAGCCGGACGAGCCGGCAGAGCGGGAGTAGCGGTCATTCGTGCGAGCTGTGCGGTTCATGGAGAACCTTCCTCGATGCGGCACGTCGAGGAATTCCCGGCGGCAAGGAGCCGCGCACAAAGAATCGCAAGAACGAACCGATGAAATGAGATGGAACGAAGCGGGGCGGAAACGTGTCGACCCTGCGCGTCTAAGCTGGATCGGCAACGCCGCAGAGAAAAGCGAAACAGTTGCCGGATTATGAATCCGGGCGGATTTCCCGTTGCGTGATAGCGGTCGGGAGATCGAACTCGCTGCCCGCACGACGCTTGTGCGGCCGTTGCGGGGCGCACGGGAAACAGCAAAAAGCAACGAGCTGGGGCCCGCACCCAAGGTGCGGGCCCCAGCTACGGTTACGCGTCAGCGTCAGCGTCAGCGTCAGCGTCAGCGTCAGCGTCAGCGTCAGCGTCAGGCGGGAACGATGTTCTCGGCCTGCGGGCCCTTCTGGCCCTGGGTGACGTCGAAGTTCACCTTCTGGCCTTCCTGCAGCTCGCGGAAGCCCTGGGCGGCGATGTTCGAGTAGTGGGCGAAGACGTCGGCGCCGCCACCGTCCTGCTCGATGAAGCCGAAACCCTTTTCCGCGTTGAACCACTTCACGGTGCCAGTAGCCATGTCATATCTCCTTCGGGGCAGTGCCCGGAGCCCGCACCATGCAGGCTCCGTGTCGCTGCGTTGATTGCCCGTCCGGAAATAAACACCGGAAATACGAAAGCGCTCCGCCGTGTATGACGGCGAGCACGCTTGAAGTCTTGGGAACCACAACTGCAACTGAGATCGACGGTAGCACGGTACTGGCGGCCATGCGCAGCACATGATCCCGACGGTTTCGAGAGGGCAAAAAACCCTTACCGCGCCAGTGGCCATTTCTACAGTTGCGGCATGAGATATTCAGCATCGACGCTCGCCCGCATTCGACCGGAAATGCGTCGGCCCCCTCAGCCACCGCCCAGGCTCCGCAGGCGCGGACCGAGCACCGGCCGTGCCTGGCCGAACCACACCACACCACACCACCGTCGGGGGCGGATCGCGGCGCGGCACGCCGGGCCACCGAACCAGCAGTCCAAGCGGCGCGGAGGCAGTTGCCTCCCGACGAAGCCCGTGCCCTCCGCATGCCCCGACGAGCGGTGAATCACGGTCAACACGGGTCCCCACCGACCCTCTTCTCTCTGCCCCAAAGTCCTCATTTATACAGGTCAGGCCCGCAATGGCGGGTACACGCCCCATTGATTCCTAAGCTCAGAGCGCGGGTTCGATTCCCGTCACCCGCTCCAAAGACGAAGGCCCAGTTCAGGGAGCTAACTCCCCGACTGGGCCTCTGTGTTGTCTCGACCGTGCTGAGCGTTTCGTGCCCGCTACGTGCCCGATCGATCCTGATCCGGTCCAGCCTCCGGCTTCTGCCGCGCAGCCCGCACCATGGCGTCCAGGCCACTCGCGACCTCTTTCTGACGGTCCAGATTCGAGTGCTGAGAGAAGAGCGCAGCCGTCTCGGAGGACTGCCCCACCCGCACCATCGTGTCCTTCAGCGTCGCGCCCGATCGCGTGGTCTGTGTGTGCCCGGTGTGACGGAGATCGTAGAAGCGGAAGTCGTCCGGCAACCCGACAGCCGCCCGTGCCCTCCGCCACTTACGCCCGAACGAGGAACGGCGAGACGGTGCACCCTTCTCCCCCACGAACAGCAGCCCATCTGCGCCCTCTTCCGCGTACCAGTCGAGGTGACGCCGCAGATCGGCGTGCAGGAAGGCGGGCAGGGCCAAGTGCCGTCTGCCTGCCTCCGACTTCGTGTCCCCGAAGGCACGCCGGCCGGTAGTCAGCTCAGGCGCGTCCTGCCTTATCCGGAGCACCATCGTGTCCAGGTTCACGTCCGGCGCAGCTCTGCCCGTTGCGTGCCCGAACACCCGGTGACTCACGGGGAATTCGGGTACGTGCCGGGGCCGTCAAGCAGGCCACTCGAAGTGCCATCGCAGTAGGCGGCTCCCGCCCAAAGCCGCTCCGCCGACCTACGCCTTTCAGTGGCCTTCGCGGAGCCCGACGCATTCGCCTTGCAAGCGAACCCATGAACTACATTGAAATGCGTTCAAATGCAGGGGCTTGGGTCGTGGGGGGATGGCAGTGCAGCAGGGAGACGCCCGGAGGCTGGGGCCCGTGCTGGGACGGATGGGGTGGTGCGTGCTCATGTACGTGCTCATCCACATGGCAGCCTGGGTAGCCGTCTCGCAGACGGATCGGTGGGAAGACAGCTTCGTGAAGAGCATGGTGCTGGGGCTGGACGTGCTGCCGATCATCGGCATTCCCACCCTGCTCATCGCGGTTTTCGCGGTATCGGTCCACAAGCGCATGGGCGTGGTCCGGTTCCGTGTGCTGCTTGCCGTCCCGCTGATCCTCTGTGCGTGGCCCCTCCTGTACACCGGCCCGCCCGAAAGCGTGTGCCAGGCCGTGGCTCAGATCGCCTTTGCCGCGCTGATACCTGCGCCGCTCTTCCCCCAGGGGTGGCTCGGTAAGACTGACGGGTAGGGGCGCGCTTCACCGGACCGCCGCTGACATCAGCGGCTGACACCAACAGCAGCAGCTCGGAGCGTTCTCCAGCGATCTCGTCAGCAGCGCGATCAGCAGGCCCGGCTGCATTCGCTGGCACCGGGGCGTCCGGGACCGACCTGAGCTGGAAGGTAGCCCCGGCGACGGACATCCCGTTCCAAAGCCAAGGGGGGCTAGCGGCTGCGTAGGCGCGGCGGTCCAGGGGCCGGCAGGCCGCTCCATCGCACTTCTGAAGCGGTGCTCACGGCGTGCCCGATCCGTGTCCGACGGGGCGGGGAACCACCTTGAACGGCGGGTGACGGACGAGGCTTCCGGACGTCGCTCCGGCGCCCCTTGTGCCTGTTGGACGTAGAGGTTCCAGGGCGCCGACAGCACTGCGGAGCGCCGCTGGTGGGTGGTCAATCCCCTCAATCCCCTTTGCCGGCAACCCCTTTGCCGGCAACCCTTTTGCTGCCATTGCGGCCGTCGAGGTGCTAATTCTCCCCGCATGCTCCGTCGGGATCGGCGGCAGCCTGGACGAGGTTCTGTTCCAGGCGTTCGAGGGTGTGCAGGGCGGCGGTTCGCTCGTCGGCGGAGAGGCCTGCCGTGGAGAGGTCCTCCAGGTGGCTCCAGACCTGCTCGACCTCACGGCGCAGGGCATGGCTGGCCGCCGTGGGTTCGATGAGTGAGGCGCGCTTGTCGGTGGGCGAGGGGCGGCGGCGGACGAAGCCGGCCTGCTCCAGGCGCCGGACGGTGCGGGTCATGGTGGCGGCGTCGGAGTCCATCAGCCGTACCAGGTCGGCCTGCCTCTGGGGGCCGAGCTCCCACAGGTGCATCATCACCAGCTCCTGGCCCGGGTGCAGGCCGATCCGGCGCAGTAGTTGTCCGGCGAACATGCGGTGCAGGCGGGCCAGGCGGAAGATCGCGTGACTGACCGGCCCGCCGCCGGCCGCGGCCGGTACCGGAACGGTGACCTCCTGCCCCGCCGCCGCGGGGCTCTTCCCGGTTTCCGGCGTGGACTGCGTCATCGGAACCTCACTTTCCTGCTTAGGCAGCATAAGCCTACCTTCCCATGCGATAACTGGCGGCATCTACGCCGCCACCAGGGCGCATACGGGCAGGTAGCAACCTGTTACGTGCTTCACATTGGAAAGCGGAGATGGATTCGGGGTCGTTACCTGTTCGGACAGGTGATTTACTTGTTCAGGCAGGCATCTGCTGGTGCGGGCTCGTGAGCGCCCGGCCGCCGGCACTACTCACCCGGAGGAAGAAACCCATGACCACTGCTTTCGATCCGATCGCCGTGGGCGGCAAGCCCCTGGCGAACCGCCTCGTGATGGCGCCGATGACCCGCAGCCGCGCCTACGGTCCGGGCGCCGGGCCGACCGAGCTGATGGCGACGTACTACGCGCAGCGGGCCGCCGCCGGGCTGATCGTCACGGAGGGCATCCAGCCCTCGCCGGTCGGCCAGGGCTACCCCGACACCCCCGGCCTGCACACGCCCGGCCAGGTGCGGGCATGGCGGACGGTGACCGACGCCGTGCACCGTGAGGGCGGCGCGATCTTCGCGCAGCTGATGCACACCGGCCGGATCGGGCACCCGAGCCTGCTGCCCGACGGGCTGCTGCCGGTGGGGCCGTCGGCCGTGGCCGCCGAGGGCCGGGTCTTCACCCACGAGGGGCCGAAGGAGTTCGTGACGCCGAAGGAGCTGAGCGAGGCGGAGATCCGGCAGACCGTCGCCGACTTCGCCGACGCCGCCCGCAACGCGGTCGAGGCCGGGTTCGACGGCGTGGAACTGCACGGCGCCAACGGCTACCTGATCCACCAGTTCCTCGCGCCCAACACCAACCACCGCACCGACGCGTGGGGCGGCACCACCGAGGGCCGGATCCGCTTCGCCGTCGAGGTCGTCACCGCCGTGGCCGAGGCGATCGGCAGCGACCGGGTGGGCCTGCGGCTCTCGCCCGGGAACCAGTTCAACGACATCGTCGAGGACACCCCGGACGAGGTCTACCTCGCCCTGCTGGACCGGCTCGCCGGCCTGGACCTCGCCTACCTGCACCTGATGGAAGGGCCGAACCGGGACCTGACCCCGCGGCTGCGCAAGAGCTGGCCCGGCACGTTCGTCCTCAACCCGTTCACCTACCCCGACGCCACCGGCCCCGACGCGCTGGGTCTGATCGAGGACGGGAGCGCGGACATGGTGGCCTACGGGGCGCTGTTCCTGGCCAACCCCGACCTGCCCCGGCGCCTCGCCTCCGGCGGCCCGTTCAACGACCCCGACAAGGCCACCTTCTACGGCGGCGACCACCGCGGCTACACCGACTACCCCACCCTCACCGCCTGAGCGGCGACTGCACCGGGGCAGCCGCACAGTGAGTCACAGCGCGTGCCGTTGCCTCCCTTCTCGCCCCTACCTGACCTGGGAGTTTCCGATGTCCACAGCAATCACCTTCTCCGAGTACGGCGCGCCCGAGGTGCTGCGGCCGTCGGAGGTCACCCCGCCGGAGCCCGGGCCGGGCCAGGTCCGGATCCGGGTGCGGGCCGCCTCCGTGAACCCCCTCGACCTCAAGATCCGGTCCGGTCTGATGGCGAAGGCCGCCCCGGCGCGCTTCCCCGTGGTCCCCGGCCTGGACGCGGCCGGTGTCGTCGATGCCGTCGGCGAGGGAGCCGTTGCGGCCGTGGGGGACGAGGTCCTCGGTGCCGCCGTCGGCGGCAGCTACGCCGAGTACGCCCTGCTGGAGCGGCCGGTGGCCAGGCCCCGGGCCCTGTCGTGGGAGGTCGCCGCCTCGCTGGTCACGGTTGGCGAGACCGCGTCCCGTGTCCTGCGGCAGCTGGGTGCGCAGGCCGGGCAGACCCTGCTCGTCCACGGCGCCGCGGGCAGTGTGGGCACCATCGCCGTGCAACTGGCCGTCGCCCGCGGCATCACCGTCGTCGGGACCGTCGGCGAGCACGACGTCGAGCGCCTCACCGCGCTGGGCGCCGCCGCGGTCCGTTACGGCGACGGCTGGGCGGAGCGGGTGAAGGCCGCGGCCCCCGAGGGAGTCGACTTCGTCTTCGACGCCTCCGGCGCCGGCGTCCTCGCCGACTCCGTCGCCCTGACCGGCGACAGCGCACGCGTGATCACCATCGCCGACATGTCCGCCGCCGAGCACGGTGTCCGCTTCAGCGCCGGCAGCGCCGACCACGCCGAAGACTCCCTGCCGCGGCTGGTGCAGCTGGCCGCGGCCGGCGAACTCGACGTCCCCGTGTGGCGTACGTACCCGCTCGACCAGGCCGCCGCCGCCCACCGGGACATCGAGGCCCGCCGCAACAAGGGCAAGGTCGTACTCCTTCCCTGAACCCCTGAGCCGCCGCCTCACCCCGCCGGAGCGGACGAGGCGGCCGGGCCGCGGTCGGCACCCCCGGCCGGCTGCGGCCCACCCTCCTCATGCCACATCACCGAGAACGCAGAAGCGCGAAACCCATGGCAGCCCGGCTGACGGAAGAGCTTTCGGGAGCGGACCTGCTCACCGCAGGCACCGAGTGAGCGAGGACGGCCAAGTGCCGCCCGGCCGCACCTCAAACGACGCTCGCCATTGCCAGGGTTTCCGGATACCCGCTCGCAGCTGCCGCACGCCTGCGCTCACATTTCACGGAGGGACCTGGCCGAAAGCAACGGCGGAAGAGCCCTGCCATCGCTCCGCCGCCCCGGCTCGCCGCCGCCCTCAGTGCCGGTACGGCCGGGGCTGGCTTGTGCTGCCGAGGTCAGCGACGCGATCATCGCCGAGCCCAGGGACACAATCACGGCCCCCGGCATGGTCGTCCGTGCCGTCGGCACACGGTCCAACGCGGCGGTCGTGATCAGCGTCGGCAGGGCGTGGAGTGCCCATGCGGCGCACGGCCCGCCTCCATGAACGCCTGGTCTCGCGTGGGGTCGGTGGACCGCCGGCCGGAGTACGGTGAACGCATCGGGATATTTCGAGCGCTCCCACCCTCGCCGGAGCCGGAAGGCCATCGGTGGGCCCAGCAGGATCATTCCGCCGTACGTCGGCAACTCGCCACGGACGGCACGACAAGGGCGGCGAGGACGCCAACCGTCCCACCGCTCCATGACCGGCGGCGGTAGGTGTGAGCCTTCGCCTCACCCCGTGGGCACCTCGCCTGACAGAGAGGCCGGCATGAGACCTGGACAGACGATGCCTTCGGCAGGGATGGCCGAGGACCGTATCGTCGCCGCATCCCCCGAGGCCGCCCGCCGCGTCGCAGAAGTTCTGCGGCACTGCTTCCAAGCCACCGAACAGCGCAGCTACCCCGCCGGCCACGATGGCGGGACCCGGCTCCACATCACGGTGGACACCACGCACAGCCCCGAGCCCAACGCGACGGCCCCGCGATGGCTGGTGCCCAGCAAGTCAGCCGCGCGTGACCGCCCGCATGCGGACGAGGTCTGAGGAATCCGGGCCTCAGATACGCAGCCGCGACAGCGTCGGCTCCTCGACCGGTCATCGCGGCCCCCCTCCGCCGCGATCAGCACGGCGCAATTTTCCCGAGGTGGCAGTCATGGCATCACTGGCCGACCGGAAGGCGTACCGCGAGAAGATCATGCAGGCTCTGTACGAGTCCAGTGAAGGCAACCGCCTTCTGGGGATCACCGGGGCGAATCTGCTCCAGGAACTCGGGATCCCCGAAGAGGATCTGGCTGCAGCCTGCACCTATCTGGTGGGTGAGGGCTTGATCACCGTCGACTGGGCCTCGGGCAATACACCGGCCATGGTCGCGCTGACGCACCAAGGCATTCGACGCATGGAGGCCGAAGAAGAACACGGTTGACGCAATGCTCAGGCGGCGTCCGGACCATTCGGCTGCCACATTGCCCGTAACGGTGACACCAAAGCAGGCATGTGGGCCGGGCGGGCGAGGAGGTCGCGGTCCGGGGCTCGCTTGCGGGGCTCGGACGAGACGGCACGAGCAATCTGTCCGTGGAGGGGAGCGCGTCCCCTTACCGGCGGAGTTCCGGGGGAACAACCCATCCGGCCGTTAGTGTCCGGGCTCCGCGAGGGGTACCGGTGAATTATGGCTGGCACCTTCACGACCCGCACGATCAACATCACAACCGGCTCGACGGAGACCCTGCACGACCTCACGAACGCATGCTCCGCGTTCCTCCGGGAGGCCGCTCACGGGCGAAACGGACTGCTGAACATCTTCACCCACCACGCGACGTCCGGCCTGGCCATTATCGAGACCGGCGCAGGCAGCGAGGATGACCTGCTGGCGGCCCTCCGCGACATGGCTCCCATGCCGCACCGTCCGCAAGACCGCCCCGGCAGTCCTGGTCACAGCAGCGCCCGCATGCTCCTGGCTCTGGTCCCACCACACGCCACGTTGCCGGTGGTCGACGGTGAGCTGGAGCTCGGGAGCTCGCAGTCCGTCGTACTGGTGAACGCCGACCGGGACAGCCCGGAACGCCGAGTCCGGCTGTCGTTCCTCAGCTGACCGCACGACCCTGCACCTGGTCTTCGCCCCCCTTGACGAGGCGATTCTCCGGCCGGCCACGCCAAGGTCTCCTGTGTCGTTCACTCCGTCGCTCCGCACCGGTCCGGGGGGAGTGAGCGGGAGTAAGCTACAACTACCGAGGGCACTCCGTACACCGGCTTCCATGCTCGTGTCGTTTTCGGCGATTCAGACACCGGGCCGGTTGCAGTCGGCCGGGGGCAAGGTCCGCGTCATGACCACGACCATTCCGTATGCGCCGACGGTCGAAGACCGGACCTCTTCGCTGCCCCTACGACTCATGCTGCCACCGGCCGGCACCGCTCCGGCTCTGCTCGACGGCGCGTGGTGGCCCCGCTCCCGTGACCTCACAGCGGAACTTCCTGCACTGACGGCGGCACTCGACCCGCTGTGGGGGCGGATCACCCACGTCACGGTGAACCCCACGTTCTGGCCGGTCATCCCACGGAAGGTGCCCGTCGACGGGCATGTGGTGGGTGTCGGCTGGTTCAAGGCCGAGCAAGATCCCCACAAGCTGCTGCTGCTCTCCTACACCGTCGGCCGCTGGGACCTGCTGGTCATCCCTCCGGAGACCAGCCCGGCCACCGCCGCCCGGCTCATGACAGAGGCCGCCGATCCGCTGGGCACCCTCACCGCGAGCGCCCTGATGGATGAGGCGGAGCAACGCCGGATCGCGGAGGAGATGGAACTGTCCCTGGTTTCGGTCTGGGACTCCGAAGGCGGCCATGGCGCAAGCCTGCCGACCTCACGTTCGCCCGCCCAAGCAGTCGTTGCTCAGGTACCAGATGCGGCGGAAGGTATCTGAGCATCGTGGAAACTCCGAGGGCGCAGCGGCGATTCCCGTCACCCGCCTACGGAGGAAAGCCCCAGGCCAACTCCCTGTACCTGGCTGCCGAGAACGAGGCCCAGGTCGGCGGTGACCTGTACGCGGCCACCCGCATCGAAGGGGGGACGCGAGTGATGAGCGGCGACGTGCGTTGGGCAAGGGTCTGACGGCCATCGGAGAAGCAGCCCTCCTCCTCGGGGCCTTCCGCGAGGCCGCCCACCAGCACACCGACCTGCCTGCGCTGGCCGCCGCCCTGGAGCAGAGCGTGTCCCGCTACCAGGCCGACTTCGAGCCGGCGGAGGAGGCCGGGGAGCGCTTCGTCACCGCCCTGCTGCTGGAGATCCCCGACGACGGCCACATGACCCACATGACCAGCTGCGGACACCCCGCGCCCCTCCTGCTCAGCCCCGCGCTGCCGGAACGCTCCCGTTCTGGACCGAGTACACCACCGTGCCAGTGTCGTGCCGGATAGAGCGGTATCCAACGGTCGACAAGGGACGGAGAAGCAACCCGGCGACCGTCCCACCCGCTGCATCTTCGCTGGCCATGCGGGCACTGGGCACCCGGAAGCGCCCTGATTCCCAGGCTCGAAGCGCGGGTTCGATTCCCGTCACCCGCTCCATAGTTGAGGCCCAGGTCGAAGACCTGGGCCTTGTTCGTTGTCCGGACCGGGTTCAAGCGTCCCGCACCAGATGCGCACCAGAAGGCTTCTGATCGGCCTTCGTACGAGCGGCCCGCACGAGGTCGTCCAGCCCGCTCGCGACTTCCTGTTGCCGCTCAAGATCCGAGTGCTGGTAGATCAGCGCAGCCTTCTTCGACGACTGGCCGGCACGGACCATCATGTCCTTGAGGGTGGCGCCGGATCGGGCCGGCAGGGTGTGGCCGGTGTGACGAAGGCCGTAGAAGCGGAACCCCTCCGGCATGCAGACGAGCGCGCAGGCCTTTCGCCATTTCCGCCCGAAGGTGGACCGCCGGAACGGCTTGCCCTTCTCTCCCACGAACAGCAGTCCGCCCGCGCCCTTCTCCGCGTACCGGTCGAGGTGGCGGCGGAGGTCGGTGCGGAGGAAGGCGCAGGATCGCAAGGCGCTTGCCCGCGTACGAGTTGGTGTCGCCGGGGCACGACGGCCGGTCGTCATCCGGGGCGCGGCACGCCCGACGAGGTAGCGGAGTGCATGCCCGAGGTCTCCATCCGGCTCCTGGACGCCTTGGGCAGGGCGGACCCTCATCTGCGAAGCCACGACGGCAACCGGCTGACGGCGGTGCGATCGGACTCTCCCTACGTCATGAACTTTCCCTACGTCATCAAGGCCGTTAGCCGTCCATTAGCGGAACGCCAACTCGATCTTCGAAGCTGATTGTCGTCCGGGAGCGAAACGAGAGAACAGAGCAACGGGAGCACATGATGAACACCGCCACCGCCACCAACCGCTTCCGCGGCCGCGCCGGCCGCCGCATCGCCGCCACCATCGTCGCCGCGGCGGCGCTGGGCCTGGGGACCACGGCCTGCGGGCAGGGCTCCGGGACGACGGGCGCCGCCGGCTCCTCGGGCTCTTCGACCGCGTCCGACTCGCAGCACGCCTCGTCCTCGGCCGGCGGCTCCTCCTCGGGCAACTCCGGCTCGCAGGGCCAGAACGGCGGCAAGTCCGCCTCGGCGTCGTCCGCCGCCCGCACCGGCAGCGAGTCCGCCCCCGGCGGGGGCGGCGTCGCCCACGCGGGTAACCACCGCACGATCGTCGGCACGCTGGAGTACCTCGCGCCCGGCAAGCTGATCGTCAAGCCCCAGGGCGGCGGCACGGACCAGGCGTTCCTTGTCGCCAACGCCACAAAGATCCTCGGCGCGGCCGCGATCTGCTCCGTCGACGAGGGCCGGGTGACCATCGGCGATGACGGCTACGGCACCTCGAAGTGCACCGTGGAGCAGTTGGAGAAGGCTGCGAAGACCAGCAGCGTGACCGTCCGCGTCACCATGAACCCCAAGTCCGGCGCCGGCGAGACGGTCGAGGAGAAGTACCACCCGTAAGCCCTCGCGCGACATCGCACCGCTCGCCGGCACCGGGGGTTGTCGGCGAAGGCGGAGCTCTGGCGGGACAGCGCGACCACACCACATGGAAGCCCCAGGTCAACGGCCTGGGGCTGGCTTGTTGTCCAGATCATTTTCGGGTCGCGTGCCATAACGTCCCGGCTGTCGGGCCGAGTTGACACCCGGCCGCAGTCCCGGTCGGCGCGCCGTCCTGCCGCCTTCGTCACCGTTCCGCAACAGGCGTGAACCGCCCGCGCAGGTGCCCCGTACAGCCCCGTGTGTGCGGCCCAGCGGCCGCGGCGATACGCAGCGAGGGAAGGAATCGGCATGGCCGGCGGCAACATCCAGATCAGCCCGGACGAGATGCGGGAGGCGGCGACCTGGCTCCAGAACCAGAAGGAGCAGATGCAGCAGAGCCTCCACGAGGCCAACACCAAGATGGACGAGATGGTCGAGGCGGCCTACGCCACCCCGGGCTCCGAGACCAAGTTCCGTCCGTACTGGGAGGAGTACAAGAACGGCACCCAGAACGCGATCGAGGGCCTGCACGGCGTCAGCGAGTTCATCAAGCAGGTCGCCGACGCGTTCGTCGACACCGACGACCAGACGTCCGGCTCCATCGGCTGACGTGCCCCGCACCGTCCGGCCCCGTCCTCCCGGTGAGGGCGGGGCCGGACGGCCGGAGCAGGAGAGGAGACACCGATGGGTCGCATCAGCGTTCCCGTGCAGGATCTCAAGGACACGGCCAAGGAGCTCCAGAACATCGGGGATCTGATCGGGGACTCCGCGACGCTCTTTCACGCCGCGGGCGACCGGAAGGACTTCAAGAGCTTCGCCGGTGACAGCAAGCTCGCGCACGCTCTCGACGAGTTCGACAAGGCGTGGGTGGCGGGTCACGAACGGGTTCACGACAACGTGAAGACGTTCTCCGAGAACACGGACACGATCTCCGAGAACTTCACGAAGACGGACGAGGACAGCGCCAACTCGCTGGACGAATCGAAGAAGAACGCGTGACAGGAGACGTCGTGCGGAAGGGAAAGGCGTCATGACGCATCCGGTCACGGAGCAGCCGGCGGGCGCGCCCGCGGGCTACACGTTGAGGTTCCCCGACTCCTGGTGGCATCTCGACCTCGACCCGAACACCCGGGACGCGTCGATCCGCCGCCGTATCGAGTCGCAGGTGAAGAAGGCCCCGCAGCTCTCCCGCGAGCAGGTGGACGAGCTGATCCGCAGTACCCGGCGCACCGCCCGCGAGGCGCACGCGCAGGGCGCGCTGCGGGCGTCGGGGATGCTCAGGATTCTCCGCGCGGGCAGCGGCCCCCTGGTGCTCAGCGCCACGACGGTCGTGCTGCGGATCTCCGTTCCCGAGGATCAGTCGGAGGATCTGGCGGACCTCGTCGTCGCGGCCGGCATGCAGCTCGGCACCGCGGCGGAAGGCACCGGACTGCCCCCCGGCGAGGTGGAGTTGGTGGAACTACCCCAGGTCGGAGCGGCCGGGCGGATCACCAGGATCGAGGACGTGGACTACCAGGGGACGGCCGTCCCCACCGCGGTGCGGCACACCCTGATCCCGGTGCCGAACAGCCGGGACTATCTGGTGCTCGCCAGCTCCACCCCCAACGTGGATCTGGCGGACCAGTTCTACGAGGTCTTCGACGCGATCGCGGAGTCGTTCCGCTTCGAGGACCCGGCCGGCACGTCCGGCGCAACGGATCCGGCGGCGGAAGCGGCCGGTGGAGGCCCCATGGGCGAAATAGACAAGGGAAAGTGAGGTCGCGGCCATGGCGCGTCCAGCGGTGTCCGAGTGGGAATCGGTCTTCGGGTTCTCGGACGACCCGACTCCGGGTGATGCGGAGGTGCTCGGAGAGCTCGCGCGCAGCTACCGCTCCGTAGCCGATAACGCGGGCGACGCCCTTCCCCTCGTCTCCGGGCTGGAGAACCAGCAGGTGGGCGAGGGCAAGACCATGGAGAAGCTCCGGGACAAGCTCGGCGACCTGGCCAAGCAGGTGCGCAAGCTGCACAGTTCCTACGACCTGGCGGCCGGCGCCCTGGACACGTACGTCCACTCACTGCGCGACCAGCAGCGCAACGCCGACAACGCCCTGGAGAAGGGGCGCGAGGCCAAGGAGCGGCTGGAGTCGGCCACCGACGTGGTGCGTGCGGCCGGTGCCGACATCGGCCGGCTGGACGCGGCCACCCACCCTCCCGACGACCACGAGGCGCGGGCAAGCACCCGCCGCGCCCTGGACGAGGCCCACAGCAATCAGTCCACGGCACAGGGGCACGCCGACGACGCGCAAGCGGATCTCGACGCCGCCCGGCTGCTCGCCGAGGACGCGCGGCAGGTGCGCGAGGAGGACGCCTCCACCGCGGCACAGAAGCTGGACGACGCGAAGGACGAGTCGGTCGCGGGCTACAGCCTGTGGGACAAGATCAAGAAAGCGCTGAGTACGGCCTTCGGCATCATCAGCGCGGTGCTGGGTGTCCTGGCCATGCTGGTACCCGGCCTGCAGGGCATCGGCATCGCGCTGACGATCGGCAGCGTGGTGGCCGGCGCGGCGTCGTTGGGGATCAATATGGCCACGATGGCGGAGACGGGCGAGTGGAACGTACTCGACATCGTGCTCGGCGTCGTGGGGCTGGTCGGGGGCGGGGCCGCGGCCCTCAAGGGGATCGGGGGGATCGGCTCGGCTCTCAAGGGGGTCAAGCCCGCCTCGATGAAGAATCCCCAGGGCGGCATCCGCCTCAACAGCCGGGCGGCGCCGGGCCGTACCTGCAAGACCGACCCGGTCGATGTGGCCAGCGGCGAAATGGTGCTGCCGCAGACCGATCTGGCGCTGCCCGGCGTTCTTCCGCTGCTGGTCACCCGTACGCATCTGTCGACCTACCGCTACGGCCAGTTCTTCGGCCCGTCCTGGGCCTCCACCCTCGATGAACGCCTGGAGGCCGACGGCCACGGGCGGGTGTCGTGGGCCCGCGACGACGGCTCGATCCTGACCTACCCGGGCCTGCCCGCCGCGGATTCCGACGAGGCGGTATGGCCCGAGGAAGGCCCCCGCCTGCCGCTGACCTGCGCGGGAACCGGCACCACGGGCGAGGTCAGCTACCGCATCGCCGATCCGCACTCGGGCCTCGTCCGCACCTTCGCGGACCATCCCGACGACAACAGCGGCCTGTACTGGCTCACCGGGTGGCAGGACCGCAACGGCAACGAGGTCGGCGTCTCCCGGCTGGCGGACGGCACCCCGACGACGCTGATCCACTCCGGCGGCTACCACGTCACCCTCGAGTGCCCCATCGGCCGCGTCACACGGCTGACGGTCACCACACCCGACGGTCCCGTCGAGGTCATGTCCTACGGATATGACGACGCCGGGAACCTCACCCACGTCACCAACTCCTCCGGCAAGGCGCTGGAGTTCACCTACGATGACCGGTCCCGCATCACCGCCTGGACGGACCGCAACGACTCCACCTACCGCTACGTCTACGACGACGACAACCGCGTCACACAGACCATCGGCCCCGAGGGCTACCTCTCCTCACGCTGGAACTACGACCCCGACCAGCAGCAGACGCACTACACCGACGCCTGCGGCGCCACGACCGTCTACCAGCTCAACGACCTGTACCAGGTCACCGCCGAGACCGACCCCCTCGGCAACACCACCACCTCCGAGTGGGACCGCTACGACAACCTCCTGGCCCGCACCGACGCCCTCGGCCACACGGTCCGGTACGAGTACGACCTGGCGCACAACCCCACCGCCGTCCAGCTACCGGACGGCAGCCGGTCCACGGCGACGTACAACGAGCTGAACCTCCCGCTCTCCTCGACCGGTCACGACGGGACGACGTGGCACTGTGCGTACGACGAGCGGGGCAATCCCACTGCCATGACCGGGCCGGACGGGGGCACCCTCAGGTTCACCCACGACCGCGCAGGTGCCATCGCGACCGCAACTGACGCCTCGGGCGCAGCAGCCACGTATGACAACGACGCCGCCGGTCTGCCCCTCTCCGTCACTGATGCCTCCGGCGGAACCGCCCTGCTCGAACGCGACGCGTTCGGCCGCCCCACCGTCCTCACCGACCCACTGGGTGCGATCACCCGCACGGTATGGACCGTCGAAGGCCGCGTATCGGAGCGCACAGCAATCGATGGCCGCACCGAACGCCTCACCTGGGACGGCGAGGGCAACTGCCTCACGCACACCAACCCCGCAGGCTCCACCACCCGTTTCGAGTACACGCATTTCGACCGGCTCGCGGCGCGTACCGACCCCGACGGCGCCCGGTCCACCTTCGTCTACGACGCCGAGCTCCGCCCCACCCGAGTCACCAACCCGCAGGGCCTGAACTGGGATTACACCTACGACCGCGTCGGCCGTCTCATCAAGGAGGCCGACTTCGACAACCGCGAAATCCGTTACGCCCACGACGCGCTGGGCCGGGTCACCTCCCGCACGACACCGCTCGGCGAGGAGATCGGCTACACGTACAACGAACTCAGTCAGCTGACGTCCAAGGACGCGGCCGGGGTGCGGACCGACTACACCTATGACGCCGCAGGCGCGCTCCTCCGCGCGGTGTCCCCCACCTCCACGCTCACTTTCGAGCGGGACATCACGGGGAACCTGCTGTCGGAAACCGTCGACGGACGCACCACCCGCTACACCTACGACTTCATGGGGCGTCGCACCTCCCGCACCACGCCCACCGGCGCGTACACCGAACTCGCCTACGACCAGGCAGGCAACCGTACCTCCCTGACCTCCGACGGCCACCGGATGGAGTTCACTCACGACCTCCTCGGCCATGAACTCGTCCGCGCACTGGGCACGACCGCCTCGCAGGTCGCCATGACCACAACCTGGGACATGGCTGGTCGCCCCGTCGCACAGGGGCTTACCACCCCGGGCGGGGTCGTTCGGGCCGGCACCTACGCGTACCGGGCGGACAACTACGTCTCCGCCATCACCGACGAGGTGACGGGGACGAGCAAGGAGATGGAACTGGACCGGGTGGGACGCCCGTTGACGGTCACCGCCGAAGGCTGGACCGAGTCCTACGCCTACGACCAGGCAGGCAACCAGACCGAGGCCAACTGGCCCGACAAGGCGCCGCGCACCGAGGCCCGAGGCTCCCGGACCTACACCGACACCCGTCTGCTCTCCGCCGGCACGGTCCGGTACGAATACGACGACGCGGGCCGCATGGTGCTGCGGCAGAAGCGCCGCCTGTCGAAGAAGCCCGACACCTGGCGCTACGAGTGGGACACCGAGGACCACCTCGTCGCCTGCGTCACGCCCGACGGCACCCGGTGGCACTACACCTACGACCCGATGGGTCGCCGCACCGCCAAGTACCGCATGGCGGAGGACGGCGTCACGGCGGCCGAAGCAGTGTACTTCACCTGGGACGAAACGCGCCTCGCCGAGCAGACAGACGGCACCACCGGCGTCACCCTCACCTGGGACCACGACGGCCACCGCCCCCTCACCCAGCTGGAACGCAAGCCGGGAAGCCAGGACGAGTTCGACTCCCGCTTCTTCGCCATCGTCACCGACCTCGTCGGCACCCCCACCGAACTAGTCGATGAGCAGGGCACCATCGCCTGGCGCTCCCGTGCCACGCTGTGGGGCGTTACCACACGCAATCGGAACGCGATCGCTCACACACCGCTGCGTTTCCCGGGGCAGTACGAGGACCCCGAAACGGGCCTGCACTACAACTACTTCCGGCACTACGACCCCGAGACCGCCCGCTACACGACGCCGGACCCGCTCGGCCTCGAACCCGCCCTCAACCACCACACCTACGTCAAGAATCCCCTGGCGTGGACCGACCCCCTCGGCCTCGCGCCCTGCAATGCGACGTTCGGCCCTCTGACCAACGGCGCCGGCAGCTCCATGAAGGTCAAGCTGGGGCCTAACTCCAACTTGAACGGAAAGCCCCCGACGGTTAAGCCCGCCTGGTGGCCGACCGGAAAGGGGCCCACAGCGCTATGGTTCCAGAAGCAGATGGTGCAAGGACATCTGCTGAACGAGCATCTCGGCGGGCCGGGCAACACCCTGAGCAATTTGACCCCGTTGACGAAGACAGGAAACCTGAACCACCTCAACTCCGTCGAATGGAATGTAAAGAGGGAAGTTGCAGCAGGAAACACGGTGGAGTACGAGGTCATCGCGCACTACGGGAAGGTCACCGGGGCGGACCTGGGGGCCACTGGCCAGGTTGCCGCCGACATCGATCGGAACTACTCGTCGCTGATTCCCGAGTACCTCTCGTGCTACGCCACGGTGTACGACAAGCAGGGCGCCCACATGTACGGAGAAGGCTGGCAAGTACGCAACACGAAGTGACGCGGGCGACGCCGATTCTCATGCCGCGAACCTTATCGAATTCGAGGTTGCGCGTGACATAGCCGCGTACACAAGAAGCATTACAGTCGCAACCTGCGGGAACGTCATGTTGATCTTCGTGTATCGCGAACGTTCATTTCCGTACTCTATGAGATCGCCGCTGATGCCGGTGAACTCGCCTGCGTAACGGGGTCAGCGAGAAACGGCCGGAAGGGGTAGTAGGGCGATCTTGAACGGCTGGATCGCTCTGTATGGTCTTTGGACGGGATACGCGGCGTAGCCCCTCCAAAGACCATACAGAGTCGCCATTCGCGTCATTCGCCCTCGTCGCGGGGCATAGATGGTGGATGGCCGCCTGAATGTCACGGAGCTCGCATCGGGCGAGGAGCGTGTAACAGCCGTGCAGAACGGCAGAGTTCTGGTGCAGGATGACGGTGGCTGCGGGCGCGGAGTGCTGTCCCCGACGGGGGCTTCGCCCATCGAATCCGAGGTGACACCGGAGGATTTGAGGGCCGAGCAGGAGTCCTAGATTCACGGGTGACTCCCGTGATTTATCGATGCCTCCCACGTCATTGTCGCCATCGGCGACGAATGGTGGTCCGAGGGGACCGGGCATTTCCTGCTCGACGCGGAGGATCTGAACGGGGACGACGTTCAACGCTGGCGCATCGCGCAGTAGCGAACGCCGTCCGCACACCACAGAGGGCTCCCGCCGAACTCGTCGGCAGGAGCCCTCTGTCGCGCAACCCCGTGGGGATCAGCCCTCGGTTGCCGGGAGTACCGTCTCCGGGACCTGGACGGTGCGCAGCACCCCGTCCCCCAGGTGCAGGATGGCCCGGCCCGGGCGGGTCGCGCCCAGGCGGCTGCGGGGCACCTTGACGCCGATCAGTTCGCCGTCGCTCATGTTCTGCGGCTTCAGCAGCAGTCCGCACCGGTTCCGGCGGGCCTCGGTGTGCCAGCCGGAGAAGCCGGAGGAGAGCCGGTCGGTCTGCCCGGCGATCACCAGGCCGCGGCCGGTCTCGGCACCGGACTTGGCGATCTGCGTGAGGACGGGCTCGGCCTTCGTCTTCAGCAGCATGTCGGCGTCGTCGAGGAGCACCACGGCCCCGTCGGGCGCGGAGGCGAGTGCGGTCTCCAGGGCCGTGGGGTCGAGGTCGGCCTCGTCGAACACCGCGAGCACGCCGGGCCGTCCGGCGAGGTGCCGCAGCGGCGAGCGGGCGGGGGCCCCGACCACGATCGGGGTGCCGACCGTGAGCAGCGCCAGTGCCAGCGTCGACAGGACGGTGCTGCGTCCCGAGCGGGCGAGACCGGCGACGAGGAACGTCGGGGTGACGGTGAAGTCCGGCCCCAGCGCGGTGAGTTCGTCGCCGCCGACGCCGGCCAGTGCCCAGCGCGAGGAGCGCCTGGCCGGGACGAACCGGGCGGCCTCCTCGAAGGTGAGCCTGTCCGGCAGGGTGTCGACGCGGAACGGCCTTGTGGTGGCCGGGAGATGAGCCGCCTGTTCGCGGCAGTACTCGGCGATCTGCTGGAGCGCCCCGGCCTGCGCCTGGCCCTCCGGGTTCGGCGTGAGGAGCGCGATCTGCACCTCCGCCTTGTCGGCGGCGCGGAAGGCGCGGCCCGGCGGGATCTCGTCCGGCACGTTGCGCTGGGTGATGCCGATCTGCCCGTACTCGGACTTCTCGTTCAGCTTGAGGACGAGCTTGTCCTCGGTGGAGCCGTTGACCCGGCTGGAGAACAGCGCCCGGTCGCCGGTCATCAGCAGGTGGATGCCGACGCTCGCGCCGTCCCGGAGCAGGGTGAGCACGGCGTTCAGCAGGTTCCCGGAGTCGTACTCGCCGAGCTGCTTGTCGAAGACCTCCCAGCGGTCGATGAACAGCACGATGTGCGGGGGACGTTCGGCCTCCGGCAGGGCACGGCGCAGCTCCGCCAGGTCGGCGCTGCCGCGGGCGGCGAGCATCTCCTGACGTCGGCCCAGTTCCTCGTTGAGGCGGGCGAGGAGTCGGGCCACCCGGTCGGGCTGGGTGCGCTGGGTGATGGCTCCGCAGTGCGGCAGGCCCTCGATGGGCAGCAGCGCGCCGTTGCCGCAGTCGATGCCGTACATGTGCAGCTTGTCGGCGGGGTGGGCGAAGGCCATGGCGCCTGCGATGGTGCGCAGCGTCTGCGACCTGCCCTGGCGCGGCGAGCCGATGATGTGCAGGTGTCCGAGCGTCGCCGGGTCGATCACCAGGGCCTGCCGGGCCTGTTGCGCGGGCAGGTCCACGACGCCGTACGCGACGGGCGCCAGATCGTAGTCCGAGGGCGTGGGCGGGGGGAGTTCGCCGGTGACGAGGACCTCGGGCAGCGGCGGGAGCCAGGGGCTGTGCTGGGCGGGGATGCCCATCTGCTGGTCCGCTTCACGGATCGCCGTGACGAGGCCGGTGAGGTCGGTCTCCACCTCGGCGGGCGCGGCCGCGGCGCGGGGGCGCGTCGGGAGCGGTTCGCCGAGCCGTTCCCAGCCGACCGCCACCGCCCAGGGCGCAGGCAGCGAGGCGACCGTGGCGCCGGGGCGCCGGCCGCCGACGCGTCCGGACTGGAACGGCACGAGAGAGTTCTGGCCGAGGCGGACGTAGGCACGGCCGGGGTTGCTCTGCGAGATCCCGGCGGCCTCACCGGAGTTGAGGACGTCCTGGCTCTCGCCGGCGTCGGTGACCCGCAGCGCGATGCGCAGGTTGGTGTTGGCGCGGATCTCCGAGGAGACGACGCCGCTGGGGCGCTGGGTCGCGAGGATCAGGTGGATGCCGAGGCTGCGGCCCCGCTGCGCGATGTTGACCAGGCCCTTCACGAAGTCCGGCAGGTCGCGCACCATCGAGGCGAACTCGTCGATGACGATGAGCAGCCGGGGCATCGGGGTGTGGCCCGCCGGGTTCCGCTCCAGCAGCTCGACGTAGTCCTCGATGTCCTTGGCGCCGGCCGCGGCGAGGATGTGCTCGCGCCGGGTGAGCTCCGCCGTCAGCGACACCAGGGCCCGCTCGACGAGGTGGGCGTCGAGGTCGGTGACCATGCCGACGGTGTGCGGCAGGTTCACGCAGTCCTTGAACGCGGAGCCGCCCTTGTAGTCGACGAGGACGAACGTCATCGCGTCCGGACGGTTCGCCACCGCGAGCGAGGCGACCAGCGTCTGGAGAAGTTCGGACTTGCCGGAGCCGGTGGTACCGGCGACCAGCCCGTGCGGGCCGTCGCGCCGCAGGTCCAGGAAGAACGGGCCGTCCAGGGAGACGCCGACGGCCGCCCGGGTCGAGCGGCCCCCGGCCGTCCAGCGCGCCCGGATGCCGGCGGCCTGCGGCGGGTCGAGGGCGAGTACGTCGAGCAGTCGCGCGGAACCGGGGAGCACCGCGGCCTCCTCGTCGGCCCCGCCCGGGTCCCGCAGCGCGCCCATCGCGCGGGCCAGCGAACGGCACCAGTCCAGGGACACCACGTCGGGCCGGATGCCCCCGACGGTGCCCCTCCCGGAGCGTCCCACCCGCACGGTTCCGCCGGGCTCCTCGGCGACGACGGCGTGGCACTCCTCGGGCAGCAGCCGCTCCTCCGCGTCCAGGCAGACCGCGCGGACGCCGACGGACGGTCCGTCGCGCAGGATCTGCGCCACGCCGGGCAGCGAACGCAGCCTGCGGGCTCCGTCGAGGACGACAAGCACATCGGGCCCGGCGGTCCGGCTCCGCCGGTCCTCCCGTCCGGCGCGCTCGGCGATCAGCGCGGTCAGTTCGGCGACCCGCCGGGCGCAGGTCTCGGTGCCGTAGCCGATGCTGGCCGGGGTGTCGCCGGACTTCTTCCGCACGTGCGGCAGCCAGCGCAGCCACGACCAGCCGTCCCGGCCCGGTTCGCCGGTCGTCAGCAAGTGGATCTGGAGGTCACGGGGGCTGTGCAGGACGGCGGCCTGGGCGACCGCCCACCGTGCCACGGCGCGTGCGGTCGGGCCCTCGCCGGCGATTCCCAGGACGTCGTGCTCGCGCAGCGGAACGGTCACGGGGACGTCGTAGGCGGTCCAGGGGTCCTGGCGGCGGTGTTCGTCCTTGGTCGGGTCCTGGAGCACCACGTCGGAGGGCAGGTCGGCGGTGCCGATGCGCAGTTCCAGGAAGTCGGCGTCCGAGGTGCGGCGCTCCCACAGGCGGTGACGGGGGCCGACGGCGGTCAGGACGACCTCGGCCGGGTCCGGGAAGCCACGGCGCCGGGCGGTGCGTTCGGCCGCCAGGGCCTCCTTCGCTTCGCCCTCGATGCGCTCCTTCTTCTCCTCGTAGGCGGCGACCTCGCCGGAGTGGGACTGGCGTCCGGTGCGCCGGCTCATCAGATAGTTGCCGACGATCACGACCGGCGAGAGCAGCCCGAACAGCAGCATCGTCGGGCGGCCGAGCATCGTCGCCCCGGCCACCGCCATCACCAGCGGGGCGGCCGCGGCGAGCCACGGGAGCGGCCTGGCGGCGGGCGACGCGGGCGGGGAGGGCAGCGTGAAGCGGGTGGCGTTCTCGGCCGGCCGCAGCCGCGGCGGCCGGTTGTAGTCCCAGCCGGTGCCGTCCTCCGACGGCTGCACGGCCGCGTCCGGCGTCTGCGGGAGGGCGAGTTCGAGCAGGCAGCCGTCGACGAGGAGCTGTGCGCCGGCCGGCCAGGCGGTGGCCCCGGCGAGGTCCTCGCGGTCCAGTTGCAGGGTGCCGCCGTCCGGCGCGGACGCGTCGGGCGCCACACGGCAGCGTCCTCCGGGGCCCACCGTCAGGACGGCGAAGGGACGGGCCGGTACGGCGCGCAGCACCTGGGCGGTCCCGTCGTGCGCCAGTCCGATCCGGTACTCGCCGATGTCGAGCCGGTGCACCGCGCCCGCCCCGGTCCCGCCGACCGCACGGACCTCCGCCAGCCCGGCCGGTTCGGCCGACGAGGTGCCCGCCGGGCGGCCCAGGCCCACGACGGCCGCGTGGTGGAGCGGCGAGTCCCGCAGCCGCAGGTCCGCGGGCAGCAGCCGGTCACCGGCGTACAGGCCGAGGCCCTCCGGCGGCCGGTGGACGCCTCCCGCCCCGGCCAGCGCCTCCGCGACGGCACCCACGGGCGTGTCGGGGTCGGCGTCGAGGTGGACGTCGAACGCGTCACCGCCCCCCTCGACCACGGTCAACATCAACGACACGAAAACGTCCTCCAGCCGGCGTGAATGCGGGGGTACGGGAGCCCTGCTCGGCGGCACCCGTACCACTGACGGGACCTACGGCGCCCGTCCGCGGATGGTTCACGGACGAGGGACGGTCGTGCCCGTGAACCATCCGCGGACGGGCGCCGTAGTGGCCTTCGGGTACATGCACCGCGACGTTGCCGCGGTGCCGCCCCCGCTTTCGACCGCCCCCGCTTTCGACCGTCCCGGCTCCGCCGCCGGGGCGTCCCGACAAGGAGTCAGAAGATGATCTGGTACGTCCTGGCCGTGGTGCTGGGGCTGGCGCTGATCGGGGCGGTGGCCGCGCTGATCGTCACCGAGCGGCGGCCCCGCCCGCCGAAGCCCGCCGCCGCCTCGGCCGCCGTCGTGGGGCGGGAGGCGCTGGACGTGGTCAACGCGGGCCTGCGCCGGCTGACGGGCGAGTGCCTGCGCTCCGGCCGGTCGCTGCCCGACCTGTACGCCGTCGTCTACTCCGAGGAACGCCTCGGACTGCTGTTGGCCGGCCCGGAGGAGTCCGCCCCCGCGCCCTGGACCGCCGAGGCGGACGGCGAGCGCTGGACGATCTCGCCCGACGACCTGCACCGCCCCGGCCCGGAGGGCGAACCGGCCCTGCCGTACGCGCTGACGGTGACGGTGGGACTGGACGGCGCCGACCGGGTGCTGGTCGACCTCTCCCGGGCGGCGGGGCCCGTCTCCGTGACGGGCCCGGACGCGGAGGTGCGCAGCCTGGCACAGGCCGTCGTCGCCGAGGCGCTCGCCGGCCCGGTGGGCGCGCTCACCGAGGTCACCCTGGTCGGATCCCTGGCCGGCGACGGGTTCCTTGCCGGCGACGCGCCGCGGACCTCGCGTCTGCACACCGCGGCCAGCCTGGAGGAGGCGTTCGCCAGGGCGACTTCGGCGGGCCCGGGGCAGCCGGAGCCCGGCTCGTCCGACGTCACCCAGATCTTCCGGCTGATCGAGGGCAGCAGCCGGATCGCCGTCCAGGGCGAGGCGCCCCACCTGTTCGTCGTGGACGCCTCACAGCTCCCGCGACGGGAGGGGGCGTTGGACGGCCTGCGGCGCGGGGACGCGCTGCTGGTGCTCGGCGACGCGCCCGCGGGGTGGCCCTGGCGGGCCGGTGCGGACGGATCGCTCGACACCGGGCCACTCGGCCTGGAGATCACCCGGCACGCGGGGCGTTTCGCATGAGTCTCATCCGGCGGCCCGGTCATGGCCGCCCGCGTGCAGCCCACGGCTGTGCAGCGCCTCCCGCAGGGCGCGGGCGGCGTAGTACGTCCGCGACTTGACCGTGCCCGGCGGCACGCCGAGGACCCTGGCCGTCTGGTTGACGCTGCGCCCCAGGTAGTGCACGTGCAGCAGGACCTCACGCTGCGGCGGCCGCAGGTCCCCCAACGCCTCGATGAGCACCTGGGAAGTGAGGATGTGGTCCACGTCGTCGGACACCGGAAGGTGGGCGAGTTCCGGGTCGCCGGCCTCCGGTGGTCTGGCCTGGCGGGCCCGGTGACCGTCGATGACGAGGTTGCGCAGCACGGTGAACAGCCACGGCCGCACCGAGTCCGCGGTCGGGTCGAGCTCCCCGGCGTGGCGCCAGGCGCGTATCGCGACTTCCTGGAGGACGTCCTCGGCGCGGTGCCAGTCGCCCCCCAGTCGCCGCGCGGCGAACTGCAGCAACGCGCTGCCGTGAAACTGGTACAGGGCTCTGAGGAACTCGTCGGGGCGGAGTTCCGCGGTGCGGGGGCGGGATATGCGGTCTTCGGTCGAAGCACTGGCCGACAAAGGCCTTTTCCTCTCCGGTCGTCTGTGAAGAAGACGGATTCCGACGGCCGCGGGGAAGCCGGCGGGCGCCGCCGCGAGCGGACGTCCGCTCCGTGCGGCGTGCCCGCCGGCCTGCGGCGGCGGTGAACCCGCCCCGGTACCGCCGTCAGTCCGGTTCGCGGGAGGAAAGCGACCTCACCTCACGGGAAGTCAATTCCCGGTCGTAGAGGTGCACATCGGCGACACCGCCCTTCCAGTGGTCGGCCGCCTTCCCGTCGAACTTGCCGCGTCCGATCACCACAGAGCCGGTGGGCCGCACCTTGCTGGCGGCCTCTCTGCTTCCCGCAAGCCGGCCGTCCACGTAGATCCGCATCCGGTGGTCCTGCTGGCTGTACGTGCCGGTGAGGTGGTACCAGCGGCCGGCCTGCGGCTTCTCGGCCTTCTCCGCGACGGTACGGGCACCGGTGAAACTGAACGCGAAGTTCTCGTCCTGGCCGGAGTACTGGAGGAAGAACGTGCTGCTCCGGTCGCCGTCCTGGGACAGGACGGTGTGGAAGCCGCTCATGTCCTCGGGGGTGAGCCGCACCCGTGCGGCGACCGAGTAGTCCTTGCCGGCGGTGTCGAGCCGGGAACCGGTGTCCGCGTATCCGCTGGTGCCGTTCAGCCGCAGGGCGCCGCCCTCGGGGCCGTCGGTCCACTGCCCGCCGTCACTGACGACGGCGTCGTGCTCACCCGCCTTCGCGGTGCCGGACCGGTGCAGGGGCCACCACCCGACACCGCACAGCGACCCGGCGTCGGCACCCGGGCTCGGCGAGGCCGATGTCCCCCCGGCCTGCTCCTTCCCGGACTTCCCGGCCCCCTGGCCGCGCACCAACTGGGCGACGACGAAGGCCAGCGCAACGGTCAGTACAGCGATCGTGGTGATGAGCGACCATCTGCGGGTCATGAAACTCCCCGGGACGTACGGCATACAGGTGTCACTGGTGACCACGTGTCCGTTCCGGAAGTGGTTCAACGTGCCCCCGAAGTCTGACAGGCCGTCGAGTCAGCAGGCGTGGGCGCCCCTGAATGTGCCGCCCTGCGCCGGAACATGCGGCGACACCACGGTATGAGCAGTTCAGCGCGGTTCGTTGGGATGCTCCGGCGACGCGGGTCCGTCGTCCGGCGACCGTTCCGGGGTGTTCGGGAGCGGGGTTCCGACCGCCGGCTGAGGCGCTGCCGGACACCGTCGGCCGGGTTGGCGCCAGGAAGACGGCGAACTCACCGGCGTCCGGTCCGTCGAACGGAATATCCGCCACGATGGAGCCGGAGGGGTCACGCCCGCGGGACAGGTTGAAGACGATGCCGTTCGGGAGCGTTACCCGGATCTCCTCGGCATCGAGTCCGGTTCAGCTGGTCCCGAACCGTGCGGTCAGGCTGCGGGTGCCGGTTGCGCTCAGGGTTGCCGCCAGCAGGGCGATGACGCCTACCTGCACGGCGGAGGCGGGGACGAGCGCGCCGGGGGCGTGGGCTTGGACCAGGAACGTGAGGGTGAGGGTCCGCTGCACGAGGACGGCAAGGCCGAGCGTGGCCAGTGCGAGGGGCAGTGCGGGGTCCGCCACGTGCTGCGGTGCCCGGCGCCGGGCGACCAGCCAGACGGCGGCTGCGGCGAGGAATGCCGAACCGTCGGCCCATCCCGTGACCGCAACCCCAGGCCACACCACGGTCGACGCGCCCATGAGGACGCAGGTGCCCATGAGGGCCGGCCCGGGTGAGGCCAGCGGCAGCCGGGCGGGCGGGGCGTCGCGGTGAAAGCCGCAGCACAAGGTGATGACGGTCAGCCAGGCGAACGCCGCAGTCGAGAGCGAGAGGGCGCCCACGTTGCCCGGCCGGCCGCCCGCGTGCTGCATGACTGACGCCAGGTCAGGAAGGGCCGCGAGGACGGCGAAGACGAAGGCGGTGCGCCTGTGGTCACGCAGCAGCGCCAGGTAGACCACCGTCCAGGCCGGCGGGAGCAGCCACAACGCCGCCTCGTACAGCCCCGGTGCAACGCCATGGCCGGTGAAGCCACCCAGGAACAACTCCCGGTACTGGGCGGGGGCGCCTTTGACCCAGGTGAGGAAGAGGGCCCGTTCGGTCAGTGCCGAGGCCGCATGCAGCAACACGCTCAGCAGCGCGAAGAGGCGCACCACCGCGCCGAGCGTGGCGTAGCGGGCCGGGGCGCCGGCGGCACCCATCCGGGTACGGACGGCGAGGGCGGCGATGCTGGCCACCTCGCCCCAGGCGGGGCGCAGCTCGTCCTGATCCTGCTCGTCGATCCCGTGCAGGTAGGTCTCCACCATCTCCTCCTCCCGCTCCGTGCGGTAGTAGGAGGGCAGCAGGCGCAGGGCGGTGCGGTAGCGCTGTTCGAGCACAGTCGTCATACGGTGCCTCCGGCGATGCCCGGGCGACGCACTGAGCGGTTCGCGGTGGCCGGCCTGGTGGTCGTGGGCCGGTGGGCGGCCATCCGCTGGGTCGCAGCGCGTGCCCCGGCCGCCATCCGCTCCGCCTCGGCGGACAGGGCTGCCCCACCGGCGTCGGTGAGGCGGTAGTACTTGCGCAGTCGGCCCTGTTGCACCTCCTCGCGGTCCAGCTCGATGTGCCCGTCGGCCGCCAGCCGGTCCAGCACCCCGTACAACGTGCCGATCCGGAGCTGCACATGCCCTTCGGACAGCTCGTCGACCACCTGCACGATCCCGTAACCGTGCCGTGGTTCGTCGACCAGTGCGGTGAGGACGAAGAACGCCGCTTGCGTCATACCTCTGGCAGTCATGCGCTCACTATATCCTGCCTTCCGATATATAGGGGAGGGGTGGAGTGTCGTCGCCGACCGGGCATGAGTCTTGGGGTCGGCACCGGGAGCGCGGCGTCCAGCGCGACCGCCCGACTCGACGATCGAACGAGGAATGGGCGCGGCTGGAGCCGTACTTGCCGAAGAACGTTGGGCGGAGCGGGCGTTGGACCGAGCGGGCGTTGGACGGAACGGGCGTTGGACGGAACGGGCGTTGGACGAATCACCGCCGGGTCATCGACGGGATGCTCTTCCGGCAGCGGATCGGGGACCCCTGGCCGGTCGGTGCACCGGAGCCGGCGGGCGGCCGGGGGCATGGCGTCACACTGGAGGGCGTTCCTGCGGGGCCCTCAGCGGTCGCGTCAGTGGGCGGCACCGAGCAGGCACGATGACCGCCAACCCGAACGCGGCGAACCATGCTCCAACCCGGCGGGGTGCCGCGCTCACACGGTCGTCGGCAGCAGCGCCCGCCACAGCGTCGTCACCCGAAGACATCTCGGACCTCGTCGGTCGCGGTTCCCTTTCTGCCCTGGGTTCCCTGCTTTGCATCCGACTGGCCTTCCTTCGTGGTCTTGTCGACATCTGGGTCATGCCTTTGTCGAAGCCTCGGGCCGCGCCACCCACGCCGCCGGCCGCACCACCGGTGACGGCGGTGATCGCGGTCTGCCGGAAGTCCATGGGCTTACCCTGCCAGTAAGCATCCAGGGCATCGCCGCGCCGGCTCCACCGGCCGCACCGCCGACCACTCCGCTGACGAAGTCGCCACCGCCCAGAGGTTGGGTGATCAGGAGGTGGCGCCGCTGCCGAAGGAGAGGTGTGGGCTGACGTCGGAGCGCAGTTGGCAGAGCCCGTTGCGTATTCGCTGAGGAATTCGCTGTCGCCGACGTTGAATAGGCGGGAAGGACTCCGCCAGACGGACGTCTCGGCCTTGCGCCTGGGCCGGGCCGCCGTGCCCGCAACCGCCCGTTGGTGAGTCGTCTCCGCACACGGCACGGTAGTGGCGGGGCACTCGGTCCAGGGCCTCATGGCGGGACGGGCCACCCACCGCTTCCACGGGGCGCCAACTCCCGCCCGGCCAGGCAGGAACCCTCCGCTCCGTGGCTCAGATCCGTCCAGTCTCATTCACCTACGTCCCGCACTGCCCACAAGCCCCGCCCCGTCCCGCTCCTGCCGCTTCACAGGCCTGAACCTTCCCCGCACGCACCCACTGGGACACCGATGGGGCAGCGGACTGAGGTCCACAGCATCGCGACGAGTAGACGCTCCGGTGCGGGCCGGCGATAACACCCCTGCAGGCGCCCGTTCCTGGCTCTCGTCAGGCCATGACGCTCACCGTCACATTCACCCGGCGCTGACCTTCTCCTCCCAGTCAATCCGATGGAAGTGGAGCGGGCGGAACATGTCCTCAGGGGAGGGGAAGGCCGGCCCGGGGGCGTCGTCCTTGCCGGCTTTGACCTTGTTGACGGCTGCGGCGTTGCGGCCGATCGCTTCCACGCGCGGGCGGCGCAGGGCCTCGTAGGCGGCGAACGCCTCGCCGGGCGTGGGCAGATCGCGCAGGCAGCGGGCCAGTTCGACCGCGCTCTCGATGGCGAGCGAGGCCCCCTGCCCGGAGCTGGAGGACGGGGCGTGCACCGAGTCTCCGACCAGCACCATCCGGCCGCGGTACCAGTGCGGTACGGACGGCATGCGCTCCATCTGGCCGACCACCATCAGCTCGTCGGGGCCGGTGTGCTGCAGCAGCCGCTCGCCCGGTACATGTCCGGTGTACAGGTCACGCAGCCGGCTCAGCCACTCGGTGGCGGGCACGCGCGCCAGGTCGGCCGGGCTCGGCGGGGTGTCCGTGGGCAGTCCGGCGAACCAGATCAGCCGCCCGTCCGGGCCCCGCCAGTAGCCCATGAAGGCGCGGCCGAACGCGAAGTACATGGTGCCCGGTTCACATCCGGCCGCACTGCCCACTGCCGCGTAGCCGCCGAAGCTCAGTACGCCGCCGTACTCGGGGACGGGTGAGTGCGGATCGATCACGGTGCGGACGGTGGAACGGATGCCGTCGGCGCCGATCAGTATGTCGGCGGACGCGGAGGTCTTGTCGGCGAAGTGGGCGGTCACGCCGTCGGGCGTCTCCTCGGCAGCGACCAGCCGCTTGCCGTACGCGAACCGGACGCCCGCGGCGACCGCACTGTCGGTGAGCGCCCGGAACAGTTGGTCGCGCGGCAGCGTCAGCGTGGCGGGCAGTTCGGGGAAACCGCCGAAGCCCGCGAGGTGATTGCCGGCGCCGTCCGCCATCACCACTCCGGGCACCGGCTGTCCGGCGGCCTTCACTGCCGCGTCGGCACCGACCGTCGCCAGCGCCGCCTGACCGTTCGGCGCCAGACCCAGCCAGGCCCCCACGCCGTCCGCCGCGGTGGGGTACGCCTCGTAGACCGTCGCCGTGATGCCCGCCTTGCGCAGTGCAAGTGCCGTCACCGGGCCCGCCACACCGCCCCCGATGACCAGTGCCGTCCGTACGCCGGAGCCGCGGCCGTCGTTGTCGCTCATAACCCCTCCCATGGGTCATGCGGATGCGCCGTTTGAGCGCTGACTCTATAGTTGCAAAACAACTAGTCTCCATGCAACTAATTTCCCCAAGACTACGATGCCGGTATGTCCGCCTCCGTAAAGAGTTCGCCGCTCGGCCTGACCGTGCTGACGCTGCTGCACCACCGGCCGCTGCACCCCTACGGCATCCAGCGACTGCTCAAGCAGTGGGGCAAGGAGCAGGTCGTCAACGTCGGCCAACGGGCCGGGCTGTACCGCACCATCGAGCGGCTGCAGGCCGGCGGGCTGATCGCTGTCCGGCAGACCGAGCGCGACCAGCAGTACCCCGAGCGGACCGTCTATGAGGTCACCGACGAGGGCCGGGCGGCCACCCGCGAGTGGCTGGAGCAGATGCTGGCGGTACCCAAGTCGGAGTTCCCGCTGTTCCCGGCAGCGCTCTCGAACATGCTGATGCTCGACCCGGACGAGGTGGCGCCGATCCTGGAACGGCGGGCGGCGCGACTCGCCGCCCAGCGCGCAGGCCTGGAGCGCCAGTCCGCCGAAGCCCCGACCGGGCTGCCGCGCATCACACTGATCGAGAACGAGTACCTGCTCGCCGTGCTCGACGCCGAGGAGCGCTGGCTGCACGGCGTGATCGACGATCTGCGGGACGGCAGCCTGACCTGGTCCCAGGAGATGCTCGCGCGGTTCCAGGAGGCGTCCGAATCGGGTGCGGCTGCGACCTGACGGGGCCGGAGCCACCAAGCGCCCTGATGCCCAGGCTCAGAGCGCGGCCGGGGTCGATTCCCGTCAACCGCTCCATGGGCTCAGGTCCAGCTCAGGGGTACACGGCCTCCGGCCTCCGAACTGGCCCCCCTGCCCAGGGAGAACCGCCCGTAAGCAGTCCCGTCGTCCCCGCCGTCCCCTCCCTGCTGTTCGGCTGCGTCCACAACGCAGGGGTGTACTGCAACGGTTGTTAGTGAGGCGTTACCGGTGCGCTAGCGATCTCCGTGAGAGTCATGTGCATCCAAGGGCGTTGGTTGAGGGCCGCTGAGGCTTTCAGCTCTCTGCGCCGCCCATCGATCGGGGGAGCACGACATGCAGAACATGACACCGGACAACGACGGTCACGCCGGGCAGGGTGCGAAGACAGAAAAGGGGCGGGGGCTGCGGGGTCCGCTCCTGACGGTAGGGGTGACCGTTGACAACCCCGTGAGCGGCAGCGGGGCAGCGCAAAGGGTTGCCTTCTCCTTTTCGAAGTTGACCATCGCCTAGTTCGCTGCGGAGTGCCGGGCCGGAGCGCTTCCCATGGCTTCGGAGAATAATGCGCCCGCGACGCTCCGTTGATAATTCTCCTTCTCGGGGTCGAAGCGGAACCTCGGCATCCGCCTTCCCGTCTTTCTGGACGTCCCACTTCTCTGGCCGTCCCTCACACCAGAACTTCGAACGAATGCGATGGGTATCGTGATGCGTGAATTCAGCCGACGGGGCATATTTGGACTCGGGGTAGGAGCGGCGGCCGCGCTGTCCGTCGCCGGCTGCTCAACCTCCGGGTCGTCGGCCTCCGGCAAGGTCGGAACCAATCCCGGAAAGACGGCGAAGAGCAAGCCGATAGGCGACGGCTCAACCGCGTACACCGGAAAGCAGCCCAACCAGCCGCCCGCACCGGAGAAGCTGAAGCCGGGCCAGAAGCCACCGCAGTTCGTCGTCTTCTCCTGGGACGGAGCAGGCGAAGTGGGCAACGGCCTCTTCCCGCGGTTCCGCAAGCTCGCCAAGGACCACAACGCCTCGATGACCTTCTTCCTTTCCGGGCTGTATCTGCTGCCCGAATCGAAGAAGCGCCTGTACCGCCCGCCGAACAACCCCGTCGGCGCCTCCGATATCCCCTACCTCACCGATGCCCACATCAAAGAGACGCTGAAGAACGTGCGCGCCGCGTGGCTGGAGGGCCACGAGATAGGCACCCACTTCAACGGCCACTTCTGCGGAACCGGCAGCGGCTCGGTCGCCCACTGGACCCCCGCCCAGTGGGACTCCGAGATAGAGCAGGCCATGGACTTCGTCACCAAGTGGCGGACGAACACCGGATTCACCGACCTCGAACCGCTGCCGTTCGACTACAGCAAGGAACTCGTCGGCGCCCGTACGCCGTGCCTGCTCGGCCAGGACAACCTGCTGCCCACGGCGCGCAAGCGCGGCTGGCGGTACGACGCCAGCTCCCCCGGCGGCCTCCAGGCCTGGCCCACCAAGAAGCAGGGCATCTGGGACTTCCCGCTCCAGTCGATACCGTTCGCCGGCCTGACCTCCGGAGTCCTCTCGATGGACTACAACATGTTGTACAACCAGTCGAAGAACTCCACCAAGGGGCCGCCGGCCAACTACCCGGGCTGGCGCAAGCAGGCCACCGACTCCTATGTCGCCGGCTTCCAGCGGGCGTACGAGACGAACCGCGCCCCCTTGTTCGTCGGCAACCACTTCGAGCAGTGGAACGGCGGCATCTACATGGACGCCGTCGAGGAGGCGATCAAGCACATCGCCGACGACAAACACAAGGACGTCCGGATGGTCTCCTTCCGCCAGCTCTGCGACTGGCTCGACGCCCAGGACCCCCAGGTCCTCGCCGGCCTGCGCGCACTCGGGGTCGGGCAACAGTTCACCGGACGCGGCTGACGGCACCGGGAGGGGCAAAGATCCCCGCCCGCAGCGGACAGCAGCGGTCAAGCACCGTACCCACGGACCACACCAACCCCCGCCCCTGCCCCTGCCCCTGCCCCTGCAGGCCGAACAAGCAGAGCGGTGGTACCTGATCGCACGGTGCAGGCTGCGGGATGCCGTCCGCGGTTTCCGGCTCGGCCGGGTCCCACAGGCATGCCGGCTCGACGAGATCGTGCCGCCGCGGCCGTTCGGCCTCGCGGAACCGGTTGCCCTCGGCCGTGGGAAAGCCGTGCTGAGCGGGGTCGTCAGGGCCGGTTGATCACCGACGGGACGGTGTCGCGGGAGCGTCGGAGGGCAGTGTCCACAGTAAGTGGAGGCCAACCGGCCCCGGTGGAAAGGCATCCGCATGACCATGCACGTCCCGGCGACCGATCTGACCCGCGAGGACGCCCGCACCCTGTTCGACCGGTGGACGGCGCTCTGGAACGGCGAACTGGCGCTTGCCGCGCAGATCCTCGCCCCCGGATTCCGCATCCACTTCGGAGGCGTCCCCTCCGCCGACACCGACACCGACACCGACACCGACACCGATGCCTTCCGCGGGCCCGACGAATTCGCCCTCTTCCTCGCCGCGTTCCGGGACCGCTTCCCCGCTCCCGGCCTGCGCTACGCCGTCGACGGCACCCCCGTCGTGGAGAGCGGGACCGGATACGTCGTCGCCCGGTGGACTGTCGATGTTCCGGACGTCGAGGGGGCCGTGGTCACCAGGAGCGGCATCGACGTGCTCGCCCTCGGCGGCGGTCGTGTTGCCGAGGTGTGGTCGATCACGGGCGCCCGCCGCTTTGCGCCGTGACCGACCGCCTGAAGCCCGGCCGGGCCGTCGAGCGCCTCCGTCCGACAGCGGCTCGTTTCCCCGCCGTGTCCCGTGCGCGGAACCGGATGCGGGGGCAGTGGATTGCGCCGGCACGTTCGGTGGCGGGTGGGCAAGTGAAGTGAAGTGATCCGGGTTCCGTGCCTGCCGAACCGTCGCTGTTGCTTCGCGGGCCGGGACTGGGGCAACTCGGTCAGAGGCGGCGCATCCGTGCGGCTATGCCGTGCCCGGCCAGCAGATAGATCACGGCCGGGAGGCCATAATTGAGGAAGACGCGAAGGCCTTCGGTATCCATCGTGAAGATGTCCTGTGACCACCAGGCCAGCAAGTCCGCCATACCCTGCACAAACCCGACGAATACATTGGCCCGATTGGCTTCGAGCAGGTAGAGCAGGATCCACAGGCCCAGGAAAACGGCGGCGATGTCGGCGATCGTGTGAATGATCAGGGCTGTCCGCCTTGCGGCGGAGCCGTCCCGGTTGCGCTCATAGCGGCGTGGGCCGCCCTGGGAAGGGTCGTATGGCTGGTTTCCCGGCATGGGTTCGGTGTTGCTCACTGGATTCCCAATCTGACGCGTACGAGGCCTTGACGGCAAGGGTCGACACGGCCAGGCATTTCCGTTTCCTCCCCCCGGGGGCGTTACCGCCATGGCCGCATACGGGTCGCTCGGCGCGCCCGCATGCAGTTCTGCGCCGGAAGGGTGGTGTTGCGTTACCCGGCCGCCGCAATACATCCAATTTGGGCTCCGCCGATAATCCCGCGATTCGTTCGGCCTGGTGTGCGGCGGTTGATCATCCGCGGCGGAGATGCCCGAGCTGCCGCTGTCCCGCTGGAGAACGGTGCCGTCCCGCTGCCCTCGCCTTCGGCGTCGATGGTGCCATCCGGCGCAGCCGCAGTCGGCGGCTCGTAGCCGCGCGGACGGGGTCGTCGGCGAGGTGAACGAAGGTGCGGGCGGCGGCGCTTGGGGCATCGCTCGCCGGCGCAGGAGGGCCACGGTGCGGGCGTGGGCGCCGACAGGACTGCGGGGGGGGCGAAATCGTCGTGAACGGCGCAACCCGAAAGGGAGCCCCTCCGAACATGGCACATCAGGTGAACCCGAAATACCGCGACACATTCCCATGGAGTTGAGGCCCGGCAACTCTGCGCATTCTCCACACAGGAAGGGCACACTCTCCTTGGCAACTCGCATTTTGCCGGACGTACGCCGCCTTCAGGGGTTGATATGCCCTTCGGGTGGCCACGTCGGCCCCCTCCACAAGCCCCGGCTGTCGAAAGGTACGTGAAGGAGTTGTCACCATCCGGTCGAAAATCCCGCTTGCCGACATGCCGCGATACCCAAACGTCTGCGGAAATTTCCGACGGATCGGGGTGGCTGCGCTGCCGTAGACATGGTTTGATCCGCGTCAATCGGAAGTTTCGCATCCACTTCCGGGTGTCGGACGGCCATCAATCCGGTGGGATCAACTTGTCGCCGGGCCGCTCGATACGGCTCAGAAATCGCCAAAAAACGAAAGGGAAGGGCCCGTCATGCGTAAGGACGCCATGCCCCAGAACGACACCCTCGAGATCGCCGACAGCGACCTGGAGAACATCTCCGGCGGAATTCTCGGCACCGAGAACCTCACGAGCGGTGCAGCGTCCGCGCTGCCCGGCCTGCCCGCCCTGCCCTCTCTGGGCGGCTCGGTTGCGGGTGGCCTGAGCGCCCAGGCCGGCCCCGTCTCCGGCCACGCAGGCTTCTCCGGCGGCCTCGGCGCCTGAGCCAGTACGCACCAGGGACCACCTGGTCTGCATCACCCGCCCTACCGGGGTCCATCCACCTTCCGGTAGGGCTGCCATGGGCCCCGGCGCTGCTGTTCCGGGGCCCATGACCTTTCACCCGTTGTCCGCCTCGGCACGGCACCTTTCACCTGCTGCCCGCCCTGCGCCTCGGCGCCCTTGCCGCTTCGTACTCTGCCGCGCCTGACCGGGACGCATTCAGCGACACGACAGCTCGTACAGTTCGCACAGTTCGCACAGTTCGCTCAGTTCCGAAGAGCGGCATACCGGGCCAGTACCTCTCCCCCACGCGCCGGCATCCCTGCCTCGTCGGAGCACGTCACCTCACCCGCCACATCAGCTCGTCCGGAGCCGTCTGTGCGTCGCATCGGTCGGTGAGGACGTGGGCGGGCTCGGGGGCCGAGCCCGAGCCGCGCGGGTACCCGCCCTCCCGGGGCTGTGATCACGGCGGAAGTGCCCGCGGCGAGTGGCTGTCCAGCGGGCCATCGAGGGATTCGTCGGCGGATGTCCGGCATATCGAGGGCGACCGGTGAGGAATCTGCACGGAAGCGTCACATGGTCTTCGCGTTGCCCTCGACGGGTGCCGTTAGCGTTACAGCCCGCTCGATCCCGCGTGCGAACTTGATCAAATCGCCGGCGTCCTTGGCGGCGCAGTCAGCACAGAAAGATCGCAGATGGACTACTGCTCGTCGTGCCGCCGAAGTCTCAATGGGGCACTCGTGTGTCCGGGATGTGGAGATTACGCCCCCGACATAGCCCCGCCTGCCCACCGCCGGAACGCTGCGACGACCGCTGCCGCGACGTGGGACGCATGGCGTGCGGAGGAAGCCGCTGCCCTGGAGTTCCCGCAGGGCCCTCAGCATCACGGGGCTCGGCATCACGAGGCTCAGCCGTCCGGCGCCGCGCAGTTCGGCAGCGGTGCGGCTGCAGAGGACGCGTGGGCGGATGCTGCGGACGACGGTTCGTCCGAGGCCGCCGGGGTCGCCGCCGGTACCGGGCAGGGCCGGGCGGCTCGGCGTCGGCAGCTGGCACGGTGGAAGAAGCATCGGCGCCGGGCCGCGGCCGCTACGGCGTTTGCCCTCGTCGGCGGTGGCCTGACCGTGTCACTGCTGCAGAACAAGCCGTCCGCCGGCCATGCGCAAGCGGCCTCGTCGCCCGAGCCGGGAAGCGTGGGCACACCCCGGACGGAGACCGCCGCCTCGTCGTCGGAGCAGCCGGACACCGAGGCTTCACGGCACCCCGACGCCCGCCCGCACAAGACGGCCGTTCGGCCGGACACCGCCGCCGCCACGCCGTCCGCGGCCACAACGCCCCGGCAGCAGCGCTCCGTCGCCCCGGCGCACCACCTCTCGTCCCCGGGCACGACACAGCACAGCAGCACGCCCAGCTCGTCCGGGAAGACGCACACCGGCCACACCGGTGCCGCGGCACCGTCGACGACGAGCGCCCCCGCTCCCAGCGGGCACTCGGGCGGCACGAGCACGTCCCCGGTGGACCCTGCGCCGACCACGTCGACCGCACCGCCGAGCACCCCGACGACGTCGGCGGCCGAGCCGACATCACCGTCGCATGTGTGTCTGCTGGGACTTGTCTGCGTCAACTGACAGCTCCACGGCCGGCCTCGCACGCCGGTGTCCGCCCGCGCCGAGGAATCGCACCGCGCCTCTTCGCCTCTCCTGAAGGGCGCCCGGTCCTCGCACGCCGGGTCGTGGGCCCCTGCTGCCGCTCGATCTCGTCGCGCACGAGGACGCCGCGCCGCGCTTTCCCCGCTCCTCGCGCGGCGCGCGGCAGCCGGGCTCGGTGAAGGCTTCGGCACGGTGCGGGGCACAGGCGAGCAGGGCCGGTACCGGTGCATGCGTCGCGGTCGGACGGTGGCCACCGCAGCAACTCCGTTTACCGGCGCGCGTGCTGGTCTGCTGCCTTTCGTGCCCGTCGGAGGCCGGTGGGCAGGTCCTCCGGAGGCTTCGGCGCGCCGGCACCGGCGGCCCCGGTGTGGGGGTCGGCGAGGTGTCCGGCCGACGGCGGCCGGGTGCGGGACTTGAGTACCTGGGCGCCGATGGCGAGTGTGACGCCCAGGAGCAGGACGTAGAAGACGCCGATCTTGCGGAGGTCGTCGAGGAAGAACCAGACGGAGGCCAGGGCGGTGAACCAGAACGCCACGAGGGCGAATCCGCCGGTGCTTTCGTCCCGGTATCCGGCGGCCAGGCAGAGTGCGGCGACGATGCCCAGGACCAGGCCGATGATGACGTAGTGCGTTTCCCAGCCGACGTTGCCGCGGGCGAGCTCGGACCACGTGGCCACGGCCTCGGCCACCGGGCCCCAGGCCACCGCGCAGGCAAGCCGCGCCGACCAGAGCAGCAGCACCGCTCCGGCGACGGCGGCGACCAGCGCGACCCGGGAGAACTGGCCGGCCTCGACCATGTCGGTCCGGGATATCACCAGGGACAGGAAGCAGCCGAGGAGGGCGACCGCGCCTTCGGCCGTCGGGCGGAACACCACCTTCGCCGGCCTCCGGCGGGTGGGCCGTGGTGCCTCCGGTCCGCTTCCGGCGGGCGCGCGGGAGGCGTCCGGTGCCGGGGCGGAGGCGCCAGCCGCGGGGAAACTGCCCGCCGAAGGGGCGGGCTGCCCGGCGGCGGGGTCGAGCGCGGTGGGGCTGCGGACGGGGGGAGGCGCCGTGGTGGTCCGGGCGGCCTCGTCGAGTGCCTCGTGCATCGCGGACGCATGCGGGAAGCGGTCCTGCCGGCCCTTGTGCAGCGCCCTGACGATCACCGCGTCGACGGCGGGCGGCAGCTCCGGGCGGAGCTGCGAGGGGTGCACCGGTTCCGCGGCCAGATGCTGGTGCATGATCGAGAACGGTGAATCTCCGGTGTACGGGGGACGGCCCGTCAGCAGCTCGTAGAGCAGACAGCCCACGGCGTAGAGGTCCGTGCGGTGGTCGGTCTCACCGCCGTTGATCTGCTCCGGCGCCAGATAGGCGGGGGTGCCGACCGCCACGCCCGTGCCGGTCAGCCGGGTGGCCACCTCGCTGAGCGCCTTGGCGATGCCGAAGTCGACGACCTTGACCTTGCCCGTACCGGTGAGCATCACGTTCGCGGGTTTGATGTCACGGTGCACGATGGCGTGCCGGTGGCTGTGCTCCAGGGCGTCCAGCACCTGGCCGGCGATGTCGACCGCCTGCACCACCGGCAGCGAGCCGTCCTTGAGGACGTGGCTGAGGGTTCGGCCTTCCACGTACTCCATGACCAGATACGGCTCGGCCGCACCGCCGCCGGCGTCCTCACCCACGTCATGAACGGTGGCCACACCGGGGTGGTTGAGCGCGGCGGCGGCGTGCGCCTCCCGCTGGAAGCGCGTGAGGAACTCGGGCTGCAACGCCAGCTCGGCGGAGAGGGTCTTCACGGCGACGGTACGGCGCAACCGGTGGTCGACCGCCCGGTAGACCGTTCCCATCCCGCCGTGCCCGAGCTGCTCCACCAGCTCGTACCGCCGGCCCAAAATCCTGTGCTCCACCGAGTTCCTCCAGGGACCGTCAACGCCAACACGTACGCGGAAAGACGTAGCGGAGAGCGAGCGGGTTCCTCCGGGTGCGGCTGCCACCTGCTCATGGCTGCCGCCGCTCCGTGTCTGCGAGGGCTCCGTGGCTGCGTCCGGCCCGTGGCTGCCGCCGCCCCCGCCGGCCGGGGTCCGGTTACGGCTCCGGTGTGGGCGAGCCGAGGGCCCCTTCCTCGACGAGGGTGAGGGCCCCGGCGGGGCAGAGGCCGGCGGCCAGACGGGCCGCCGCGGTCCGGCCGGACGGCGGCTCGGCGGCGAGGAGCAGGACCAGGCCGTCCTCGGCGTCCTGGTCGAAGACCTCGGGGGCGGTCAGGGCGCACATACCGGCGCCGATGCAGCGGTCGCGGTCGACGGTGACCTTCACCGGACTACTCCTTGTCCCAGGTGACGGGGAGCCGGCGCACCCCGTAGATGTTCATGCCGTCCCGCAGGGGCACTTCCTCGGGCGGGACGGCCAGCCGCAGCGTCGGAAAGCGGGTGAACAGCGCCGGGAAGGCGACCCGCATCTCGACGCGTGCCAACTGCTGGCCCAGGCACTGGTGGATGCCGTGGCCGAACGCCAGATGCCCGGTGGCCCTGCGGTGCAGATCGAGGGTGTCGGGGTCGGGGAACCGTTCCGGGTCGCGGTTGGCGGCCTCGATCGAGAGGGTCACCGTCTCGCCCGCCCGGATCAGTTGGCCGTCCAGCTCGACGTCCTCCAGCGCCGACCGCGCCCCGGTGTGGGCGATGCTCAGATAGCGCAGCAGCTCCTCGACCGCCTGGTCGGCGAGGCCCGGATCGGTACGGAGGGCGGCGAGCTGGTCCGGGTGGCGCAGCAGGGCGAAGGCGCCGTGCGCAAGCATGTTGGCGGTGGTGTCGAGGCCGGCGGCGAGGAGGAAGCCGCCGATCCCGGCGAGTTCGTCCTCGGTGAGGTCGGTGGTCGTGAGGTCGCTGAGCAGGTCGTCGGTGGGTTCGGCGCGCTTGGCCGACACCAGCTCGGCCAGGATGTTCCGCAGCGCGGTCATGGCGGCGACGACATCGTCCTGGGTGGCGCTCTGGGTCATCACCGTCGCCGTATGACGCTGGAAGACCTCTCGGCCGGCGTACGGCACACCGAGGAGTTCGCAGATCAGCAGCGCGGGGATGGGCTTGGCGTACGCCTCCACCAGGTCCACCGTCGGTCCTTGGCGTTCCATGGCGTCCAGGTGCTCGGTGGTGATCTCCTCGATGCGGGCGGTGAGCAGGCGCATCCGGCGGACGGTGAACTTGCCCATGAGCAGCCGTCGGTAGCGGGTGTGCTCGGGCGCGTCGAGCCCGGTGAGGTCACCGACCGGTGCCGGGGGCAGTTCGCCGGTGTAGCCGCCCTCGAACGGGTAGTGCATGAGCTCGTAGCGGGAGCTGAAGCGGGGGTCGGCGTGTATCGCCCGGACCGCGGAGTAGCCGGTGGCCAGCCAGCCCACGTGCCCGTCGGGGAAGCGCATCCGGGTCAGCGGCCGCTGCTTGCGCAGCTCCGCCAGTTCACCGGGCGGGTCGAAGGGACAGCCCGCGGGCCGGGCCGTCGGCAGCTTTACGGGTGCGGAGGGCGGCGCTGCTTTCTGCGCCGCGTTCTCGGGCGCTGGCGGCTCGCCCGGATGCGTGGAGCCGGGAGCGTGAGGAGGCGTGGACGGTTCGGGGTGCATGGGTGTTCCTCCGATGCGGAGTGCGGAGTGCGGGAGGCGAAGGCCTGAGTGGCCGGGCGCAGGGCGCACGTGGCGTGGGACGGCAGGTGGCGGGGCGCGGTGCACGGCGTCGCGTCATGAGCGCGGTAGGCCGTGAAGCCGTGAAGAGGTGGCGCTGTGGCGTATGTGGGCGCGGTGGCTCGTGTGCGGGCGCCGCCTACCGCGTGGCGCCGCGGCGGAAGGCCGACCGTGCCCACAGGTAGCCGGTCAGGCTGAGGCCGACGCCCCACGCCAGGGCGATCACACCGTTGTTGCCGATCTCCGTGCCCAGCAGAAGGCCGCGGAGCGTCTCGTTGAGAGGGGTGAAGGGCTGGTACTCGGCGAACCAGCGCAGCCCGGCCGGCATGGAGTCGGGGGTGACGACGGCGCTGCCGAGGAGGGGCAGGAAGGTGATCGGCATGGGGGCGTTGCTCGCTGACTCCACGGTTTTGGCCACCATGCCCATCGCGGCCGCCAGCCAGGTGAGGGCGAAGGCGAGCAGGGTGAGGAGGCCGAGGGCGGCGAGCCAGGTGACGGGGGTGGCGTCCGGGCGGAAACCCACCGCCAGCGCGACGGCGAGGACCAGGACGAGGCTGACCATGGTCTGCACGACGCTGCCGACCACATGGCCGGTCAGCACGGAGGCGCGGGAGATCGCCATGGTGCGGAAGCGGTTGATGACGCCTTCGGTCATATCGGTGGAGACGGACACGGCCGTCGAGATGGCGCCGGAGGTCACGGCCATCAGGATGATGCCCGGGACGACGTAGTTGACGTACGCGCCGCGGTCGTGCGTCGCGCCCGGCAGGCCGATGCCGCTGCCGAGCGCACCGCCGAAGACATACACGAAGAGCAGCAGCATCACGATCGGCATGGCGACGACCTGCAGCGTCAGGGACGGATAGCGCCGGGCGTGCTTGAGGTTGCGGCGCGTCATCGTCATCGAGTCACGCATCGCGTACGAGAGGGTGCTCATCGGGCGCTCTCCTCAAGGGAGTTGACCGGGGTGCCGGGCTGCGGGGCCCGGCCCGTCAGGGTGAGGAAGACCTCGTCGAGGTCGGGGGTGTGCACGGTGAGCGCCTCGGCCTCGACCGATGCGCGGTCGAGGGCGTCGAGGACGGTGCGCAGGGCCGGGAGGCTGCCGTCGCCGGGGATGTGCAAAGTGAGCGCTTCGTCGTCGCGCGCGGCGGAGGTGAAGAGGGCGGCTGCCGCGGCGAGTTGGTGCGGGCCGGCGAGCCGGAGGCGGATATGGCCGCCGGGGATCTGCCGCTTCAGCTCTTCCGCGGTGCCTTCGGCGACCAGCTTTCCGTGGTCCAGGACGGCGATGCGGTCGGCGAGCTGGTCGGCTTCCTCCAGGTACTGCGTCGTCAGGAAGACGGTGACGCCGTCGTCGGCGACCAGACTGCGGATGATCTCCCACATGGTGCGCCGACTGCGCGGATCGAGTCCGGTGGTCGGCTCGTCGAGGAAGATCAGGCGCGGCTCACCGACCAGGGTCATCGCCAGGTCGAGCTTGCGCCGCATGCCGCCCGAGAAGGTGGCGACGGGCTTGGCGGCCGACTCGGTCAGCTCGAAGCGGTGCAGGAGTTCGGCGGCACGCCGGCGGCCTTCGCTGCGGCCCAGATGGTGCAGGTCCGCCATGAGGAGCAGGTTCTCCCGGGCGTTGAGCAGGTTGTCCACCGCCGAGAACTGGCCGGTGACGCCGATGGCGGCGCGTACGGCGTCGGCCTCGTGGACCAGGTCGTGGCCGGCGACCTGCGCCTGGCCGGCGCTTGCGGGGATGAGGGTGGAGAGGATCTGCACGGTGGTGGTCTTGCCCGCGCCGTTGGGCCCGAGCAGGGCGAAGACCGTGCCCTCGGGGATGCGCAGGTCGATGCCGTCGAGCACGACCTGGTCGCCGTAGGACTTGGTTAACCCGCGGGCGGTGATCGCCGAGGGGCGGGCGGGCGGAGTTTTCATGATCATGACAGTTCCTGGGGTGTGGTGGTGGGCAGGCCGGGAGCGGCCGATGGCCTGTCAGGCGCGGCGGATGACGATGTCGCCGATGCTGGTGTGGGCGCGGACCTCGACGGTCTCGGCGGCATCGCCGGGGCCCTCGGACGGTCCGATGGAGTTGCGCACACTGCCGAGGCCGGTGGCCACTTCGAGCCAGGCGGCGGTGGTTTCACGGATGCCGACCTCCAGGTCGCCGGCCGCGGTCCGGAGTACGACCCGGCCGCGCGCCACGTCGCCGAGCCGGATGGCGCCGTTGGCGGACTTGGCTTCCACTCCGGCGTGTGCGACGCCGACGGAGATCAGGCCGTTGGACGAGTTCGCCCGCAGCGCGCCGGTGACTTCGCCGATCGTGGTCGCGCCGTTGCCGTTCTTGACCAGCGCGGCGCCCGCGATCTCACCGGCCTCGATCCTTCCCGCGGCGATGAGTTCGGCGTCGCCCGTCGCCCGGGCCAGCCGGATGTCGCCGTAGTCGGTCCGCAGGTTCACGGCGTCCGCCTCGTCGACCTGGATGTCGCCGAGCGAGGTCTTGAACCGGCACGCACCGAGACGCCCCGCACAGGTGAAGTCCGCCATGGGCGAGGTGCCCTGGACGTCCGAGCCGACCGGAAGTTCGATGGTCACGTCGAGCGAGCCGCACTTGCCGAAGAGCGAGCGCTTCTTGGGCCCCTTGACCACCAACTTGCCGCCGGAGCAGGTGACTTTGGTCTGCTGCGCGGCCCGCACATCGGCCTCTTCGGTGGCGTCGGCCGGGCGTACCTCGACGACCGTGTCGGTGCGTTTGCCCGCGGTGATCCGAGCGCGTCCGAGGTCGAATTCGAGGGAGACGGAGATCGGTTCGGGAGTCTCAAATGCAGGCATGGCTGTCCCGTCCTCATGACTGTGGTGTGCCTTCCCGCCGGTCGGGCGGGTGAGGTGAGTGGTGGTGTGGTGGCGTGGTCTGCCGGGAGTGGCCGGAGCGGCCGCCCTGGGGGGGGGCGTCACCCGCCCGCGCGGCTCGCGACGCCTGGCCCCGGCCCCGTCAGCGGACCCAGCCGGTGTAACCCTGCTTGCCCCCGTGGCGGTTGCGGCCGGACGGGCGGGAGCTCTCGCCCGGTTCCAGGGCACCGGCGACGGCCCGTACCAGCCAGGCGTTGACCGAGAGGCCCTCGTGTCCCGCGGCGTCCTCGACCCGGGTCTTGAGAGGGGCGGGCAGGCGGAAGTTGATCCGCGCGGTGCCGCCCTCCTCGGCGTCCGCGGGGACGGCGGGCACGGGCGCCCGCCCGCCGCCCGGCGCGCCCTCGGACGCCTCGGCCTCCCCGTACGGCTCCTGGGCCGGCGCGGGCGTCACCACGAACTCGGGGTCGAGCCCGCGCAGCCGTACGTCGACCGAGCCCGGTGCCAGCTCGCGGGTGACCTCGGCCATGGCGGAGGACAGCGCGTTGAGCAGGGTCAGCCGGGCGGCCGACTCCAGGGGTGCGGTGAGTCGTTCGGCCAGGGCGCGGGCTTCGGCGCCGCCCGCGTCCGCGGCGACCGCGAGCTCGTCCCGGAGGTTGTCGACATACGGCGTGAGGTCCATTGCGCCATAGTGGCACCACGATGACGCCAACGCAAGCACTTGTGGTGCCATAGCCGCGAAAGGCGCGCCACTGTGATGCCAAGTGCCGCCATTGCGGCGCCATCCGGCGCCGCCCGCGGTCGGCCGGACGAACGCGGGGCGCCGCGACGGCAGTTGCCCCACCGGCCGCTCCGCCGCCCGCGAGGTGCCCGGATGCGGGGAGCAACACCTACCGGCCGGCCTTCGACACCGCCGTCAAGGAAATCCGCCTCGATGCCCAACGTCCGGCACCTGCACCCGCACCCGGCAGCCCGGAACGTCAGGCCGATCCGCTGGTTTCCCGGCCGGTCCGGGGGCCCTCCACGGGGCCCGGACCCGGTGGACTGCTGCCGGTGTCGATGAGGATCTGTCCGGCCTGGGCGATGTTGTCGGCCCGGACGGCCGCGGTCATGGCGGCGTGTGCCGCCTCGGGCGTGGCCGTCGGCGGGACCACCAGCAGCGAGAAGTAGTCCCGGTCGCCGCGGGTGACGAGGATCGTGTCGTCGCCGACCGGGAAGGAGTCGATGTGCACGATCAGGTCGTCGATGACCAGTCGGGTCGGGAGCGCTTCCCAGGCACCCGCATCCAGGCCGACGCGCTCGATGGGGCCGAGGTACGCGGCCAGCGCGGTGATCAGGCTGGGCAGCTCGGCGGCGATGTCGCGGGACCGCGGCCACCACGCACCGTCGAGAATCCCCTCGCGGGACCGGGTCGTCTCCAGCCTCAACAACGCCATGCCGGGGCGCACCGCCTGGTGGACCGCTTCCGGCAGAAGCTTGGGGAGGTCCGGGACATCGGAGTCGGCCATGGTGTGCTCGCCCGTCTGCGGTTCGGTACGTCCGCTGATCGCCCGCGACGCCGCCGGCGCGGGCCGCCGACCTACGCCGACGTACAAAGCCTCGCTGGCTTCACCGTACTCCGCGGGCCGGGACCCGGCCCCGTCGGCCGGGCGGCGGGCCATACGCCCGCCGGGGTCCTGCCGACGCCTCACGGCATCGGGCTGACGGAGGCCGAGGAGGAGGCGCGTGGGTGACGGGAGGCCGGGGGCCCGCCGCTCGCTTTCCCCGCGGCGGGGAGCAGCAGGGCGACGAGGGTGAGCACGGCGCAGACGGGATAGCCCCAGCCGAGCGCGGCGAGGTACCAGGGGCGGCCGAACTGCCAGATGTCCGGCTGGGCCAGTGCCAGCCAGTGGACGAGGTATCCGGCGAGGGCGAGGGCCCAGGCGGTCAGGGCCGCGGTGCGGCTCCGGGTCCGGTGCGGGGTGTGGGTCAGCCACAGGACGGCCGCGACGGCCCAGACCCAGTGATGGCACCACGAGATGGGGCTGAGCAGGAGGCCGAGCAGCTGGACGGCGAGCAGACAGCCGAGTGGGTCGGTGCGGCGGGCGCAGCGCACCACGGCCGTCAGCGCCAGTAGTGCCGCCGGGACGGCGCAGGCCCACCACGGGGCGGACCAGCCGGCGTCGTGGCCGAGCGTGCGCGACAGCGCCCCGCGCACCGACTGGTTGAGCACCGAGCCGACCGGACCGACCCGTGCGGCGTCACCGACCGCGTGGAGCCAGAAGTCGGCGGCGGGCCGGGGCGCCGCCCACCACCCGGCCGCGACCGTGGCGGCACCCGCCGCGGCCGACCACCACGCCGCCGACCAGCGCCGGTGCACCAGGAAGTAGAGGCCGGTGACGGCCGGGACCAGCTTCACCCCGGCGGCGAGGCCGATGCCCAGCCCCGCCGTGGCCGCCGAGCGCCGCCGGACCGCGAACGCGACGCCCGCCGCCAGCAGCAGGTTGATCTGCCCGAGCGCGAGCGTGACGGCGACCGGCTCGGTCCACAGCAGGGCGGCGCTCCACAGCAGGACGCGCCGGCGGTGCCGCGCGGCGGGCGCGGCCGGATCGGCCATCCGCAGGCAGCAGTGGACCAGGACGCAGAGCGCCAGCATCGAGGCCGCGGTCCAGGCGGCACTCGCCGGCGGCCACGGCACCCAGGAGAGCGGGAGGAAGAGCAGTGCGGCGAAGGGCGGATAGGTGAACGGCAGCGGGAACAGATCGGGGCCGGGCAGGTTCAGACGGAAGGCGTACAGATCGCCGCTGAGCAGGTGCGGGGCCGCGGTCCGGTAGACCCGCAGATCCACCATGCCCAGGCGCAGGCATGCCGGGACCCACGTCAGCAGCAGCATCGCCACGGCGGCGAGGAGCAACACCGTGCCCGGACGGCGGGCCAGGACGTGGCGCGCCGCCTCGATGCGCCGTCGGCCCGGTCGGGTTCCCGGCGGGCCGCCGGCCGGGGCCCGCACCACGGGGCTCACTCTCCCCGGCCCTGATCCGCAGCGGGGCCCGGGTTCCGGGGTTCCCCGGGCCGGGCCGCAGCGGGGGACTCGTAGACGCTGACGGCGAAGGGGCGGCCGGAGTCCGGTTCCACGTGCTCGACCACGCGGTGGAACCCGGCGACGGCCTCGAAGTACGCGCAGAACCTGCGTGACTCCGGCCAGGGGTGCACCAGGACCAGCAGTCCACCGGGCGCCACGGCCTGTGTCAGATGTGCGCAGGCCCGTCGCAGATGCTGGGGCCGGCCCAGGTAGTACAGCAGCTCGGCGCAGAAGACGAGGTCGAAGCGGTCCGCCGGCGGCGCGGTGAGGATGTTGAGCCGCGCGAACCGGGGAGCGGGCGTACGGCCGGGCACCGGGGTGCGGGCCCGGGCGAGCGCGCGCTCCGAGATGTCCACACCGGTGATCTCCGCATCCGGATACGCCGCCGCGAGGCGGTGGGTGAAGGCTCCCTCGCTGCACCCGACGTCCAGAATCCGCCGGTAGGGGCGCCGGGGGAGCTGCCCGAGGGTCGTCTCGTACTTGAACTGCTCGTAGTCGTCCACGGCCAGCCCCCACGGGTCCGGCCGCCGGTGCCACCAGTCGAAGTACCAGTGCAGGACCCGCCCCTGTCCGCGGATGCCGATGAGGGAGAGCGAGGCGAAGAGGAAGCGGTGAGCGCGGTCGAGGACCCGGTGCATGAAAACCTTCCGGCCGTTGCGGTGGCCACTGTCCCGGGAGGCCGCCGGACGTATGCGGTATGACGGCGCGTCAGCGGGTGACGTCGTCGTAGGCGTGAGCGAAAGCTTCGGTGACCACCGGCCAGGTGCAGTGCACCGGCTCGGTTTCCCAGTTGTGTGCGGCCAGGCTGCGCCGCGCCCCCGGCGTACGGGCCAGCCACAGCACCTCGTCGGCCAGGGCGAAGGCCGAGTGGCCGCACAGGGCTCCCTCGCGGTTGTGCCGTACGAAGTCGGCGACGCCGGTGTGCACCCGGGCGAGGACCGGCAGTCCGCTGGTGCGCGCTTCCAGGGCCGCGATCCCGAAGGACTCCCGGCGGGAGGGATTGACGAACATATCCGCTCCGGCCAGCAACTCCCGTACCTCTCCGGGCTGCAGCCGGCCCGCGAGGCGGATCCAGCTGTCCATCCCGTTGCGGCGCAGATAGCGCTGTATCGGCCGCAGGCTCGGTCCGGCCCCGGCGAACGTGGCGCGCAGCGCGGTGCCCCGACGGGACATCCGCGCATGGGCGGAGTGCAGCGCCGCCAGCAGCTCCATGGGTTCCTTGCGGGGGACGAGCCGGCCGACGGCGACGACATGCACCCGGCCGTCCTGACGCTCGGCCGCGGCGCCCTGGCTGCGCCACCACGCGGCGTCGATGCCGTTGGGGATGACACGGGGGCTGACGTCCGGCAGGGCCTGCCGGATCAGCCGGGCGGCCGACCTGCTGACGGTCGTCACGGCCACCGGAGCGGTGGGGCCGTACCCGGTCCGGCTCAGCAGCCGGTACAGGGCCCGCACCACGGGATCCCACATGCTGTGGACGGTGGCCACGGTGGGGATGCCCCGTCGCCGGGCGCAGGCCAGCGCGGCCCAGGCGAACGGGGAGGCCGCGCCCAGGTGCACATGCACCACCCGCGGGTGACGTGTCGTCAACAGGCGGTCGATGGCGTGTCCCGCCCTGGGGTGAACGGGCAGTTGCCCGGGCAGCCGCGCGCTGATCCTGTGCACGGGATACGGCCATGAGGTCGCCTCCGGCCCCGGCGCGGCGGGCGTCGCGGTGACGACCTCGGCGGCCTGGCCCGCCCGGTGCTGCGCGGCGGCCAGGGCGGCGACCTGGATCTCGATACCTCCTGTCCGCGGCGCAAAGCAGTCTGAAATGTGAAGGATCATGGCTGCACTTCCGAAATGGGGCGTGAAGTTCCCCAGTATGGGGTGGTAAAGCATGCTTCGTGAGACATACGTGCTTGTTCTTTCATGCGCATCCGGACGATGAGGCGCTGCTGACCGCCGGCACCATGGCGCGACTGGCCGGTCAGGGACACCGTGTGGTGCTGGTGCTGGCCACGGCGGGCGAGCGCGGCCTGGCCTCGAAGGCCCTGCAGGACCGCGGCCTGGGCGAGGTACGCCGCGACGAGGCGCACGCCTCCGCCCGGATTCTGGGCTGCTCCCGGGTCGCCTTCCTCGGCTACGCCGATTCCGGGCACACGCCGGACCAGGCCCCTGCCAGCGGCGGCGCGGAGCCGTTCGCCTCGGCGGATGTCGGCGAGGCGGCCGCCCGCCTGGCCGCACTGCTCACCGAGGAGCGCGCCGACCTGCTGACCGTCTACGACCCGGCCGGCGGCTACGGGCACCCCGATCACGTACAGGTCCACCGTGTCGGCTACCGCGCCGCCCGGCTGGCGGGCACCCCGGTGGTGCTGGAGGCCACCGTCGACCGGACGCTCCTGCTGCGCGGACTGCGCGCGGCCTCCTGGTTCTACCGCTTCCCGCCGCAGTTCGACCGGGACGCCTTCCGGCAGGCGTACGGCGCACGCGGCGAGATCACTCACCGGGTACCGGTCAAACGGCACTGGAGGGCCAAGCGCGCCAGCCTGTCCGCGCACCTCAGCCAGGCCCGGGGCGGCGACTCCGAACGCACCCTGGCCGCCCTGGGCCGCCTGCCCGGACCGGCCTTCCGCCAGGTGATGGGGACCGAGTGGTTCATCCAGCGCGGGCTCCCCGCAGGGCCCGTCCTCCGCGATCCGCTGGCCACGCTGCCCGGCCGCGGCGTGACGGCAGCGGGCCGATGACGTCGCTCACCGTGCGTCTGCCGAAGTCCGCCCTGCGGCTGCTGGGCCTGCTCTCCTCCGCCGCCGGCCTCGTCCTGCTGGCCCTGGCCGTACCGAAGGCGGCGGGAACGGACTGGGCCGCCGTCCGCGCCCACCTCGGGCACATCAGCGGCCCGCAGGTGGCGCTGCTGTGCGCCCTGGCAGCTGCCGCGCTGTGGAGCTACACCTACGTACTCAGCGCCGCCCTCCCCGGCCTGACACTGCGTCAGGCGCTGCTGGTGAACTGCACCAGCAGCGCCGTCAGCAATCTGCTGCCGCTCGGCGGCGGAGCGGGGGTCGCGGTCACCTATGCCATGACGCGTCGCTGGGGGCATCCGCCGCGGGCCGTGGCCGTGTGCGTCGCGCTCACCGGGGTGTGCAACGTGGCCGCACGGCTGGTCCTGTCGGCGGTGGGCGCCCTGCTGCTGGCGGGGACCCCCGTTCCCGGCATCGGCTGGGCGGCGGCCGCGGGCGGCGTGGTCCTCGCCGTGCCCGTGGCGCTCGCGGCCGGGTGGCCGGCCCTGCGCCACCGCCGCCGGACGCCCGGAACGCACCGGCGGGCGGCGCCGGCCGGGGCGCCGCGGCGGATCGCCCTGCGGGCCCGGCAGCTCGCGGTACGACTGCGCGATGAGAGCCGGGACCTCGTGCGCCGCTCCTGGGCACGGTTGGTGTGCGGCATGGGCGCCACCCTGGCGGCACAGGGCGCGCTGTTCCTGGCCTGTCTGCAGGCGGCGGGCTCGCGCACCGGAACGGGGGAGGCGCTGGCGGTGTTCGCGGCCAGCCGGCTGCTGACCCAGATCGCGGTCACCCCCGGCGGTATCGGCGTCACCGAGTGCGCCGCCGCCGTCGCACTGGTCGCCCTCGGCGGCGAACCCGCTGCCGTGGCTTCGGCGATGCTGCTGTTCGCCACGTTCACCCATCTGCTGGAGATTCCGCTCGGCGCGCTCACCGGCGCGCTTTGGCTGCTGCGCGCGGGACGACGGCGTCCCGCACCCGCACCGGCCGCTCCTTAGGCGCCCACCGCACCACCGCCGCCAGTGCCACCGCTCCCCCGACGGCGGCCGCGAGCCCGCTCGACCAGGTGGGCCCCTGCCCCGAGGGCATCACCACCAGCGTCAGCCCCACCATCGCCGCCTTGGCGCCGCCCCGCCCCAGCCGTCGCCAGGACACCGCCGCCAGCGGCACCACCGCCCACAGCACGTACCACGGCTGCGCCACCGGAGCGGCCGCCACCAGCACCAGCAGCGCCGCCCCCGTCGCCCGCTCGGCGCCGACGTGCGGGGCGTACCGCACCCAGTAGCCCACCGCCCCCAGGCCCACCAGCAGCCCGGTCAGCCGCGCGGCCGTCATCGCGCCGGCCGCCGTGCCCCACCCCAGCCCCTCGGCGAGCCACCCCAGCAGATGGCCCGCGTCCGTACTCAGGGACAGCAAGGTGTGCACCTCGGCCGGCGTACGGATGGTCCACAGCCACCCCCAGCCCTGGCCGCACGCGGCCACCCCCGCCCCCAGTGCGGCGGCGGCCGCCCCGGCGATCCCCGCCGCCCGCCGCACGCGCCGCCACGCCCCGTCCCGCCCCGCCACGGTCACCGCTGCCGCGCACAACAGGGCCACCCCGGCGGGAGCCTTCACCAGCACCGCCGCGGTCAGGACGACGGTCCCCACGGCCCAGCGCCCCCGGCGGAACGCCAGCAACCCGGCCGTCATCAACCCCAGCATCAGCGCTTCGTTGTGTGCCCCGCCGACCAGATGCAGCAGCACCAACGGGTTGAGCGCACCGGCCCACAGCGCGCCGGCCGCACCGGAGCCCGACGTCGTCGCCAGCCACCGCAGGGCCCACGCCATGAGTCCCAGACCGGCCACCGCCACCAGCCGCAGCCCCAGGGCCGCGGCCACCACATGATGTTCCCCGGTGACCGCCACCACGGCCCGCGCCGCGGCGACGGACAGCGGCCCGTACGGGGCCGGGGCGTCGTGCCACATCCCGGGCACGTTCGCCGCCAGCGGGCCGCCCAGCGCCGCCGGGCCCAGCGCATACACATCGCGTCCGCGGCCCGCCAGCGCGCCCTGGGCGAGATAGCTGTAGGCGTCACTGCTGCCCAGCAACGGGCCCGGCACCAGCGGCAGCGCCCAGCACCACAGCGCCGTCCGCAGCTCCCGCCACCCGGCCGCCGTCCCGTCCGCGACGCGCGTGCCCAGCCGCCACCACGCGGTGATCAGCAGCACCAGCCCGACGTACGACACGGCGACGCCCACGCACAGCAGCGGCTCGCCGTGCCGCCCCCACAGCCCGTCCGGAACTCCCCGCGGCAGCGCACCGGATCCCCATCCGCCGACCCCCAGCAGCACGGACCCCAGCGTGCCGAGGAGCACCTCTCCCCGGACGGTGACCCCTGCCGCGCTCATCCGGCCAACCTAGACGCGGGACCGGGCCGCACCCCGCACGCAAAGGGACATGTCGCCCGTCCGCGCTACGCCGGGCCGCCGGGCGCCGACGGGCCCGGCACCGCAGCGGCCCCGGCTCCGTCGGCGCAGTACGTGTCCCGCTGCGGACGCCGGCCCGTCGTCAGGAAGGCGGTGACCAGGCGGTTGCCGCAGGCGTTGCCGTTGCCCAGGTAGGCGCCGTGGCCCCCGTGTCCGAGGGTGACCAGGCGGGCCCGGCCGCCGAGGGCCTGACGCATCTTCAGGGCGCCGGAGTACGGGGTCGCGGGGTCCCGGCGGTTCTGGACCAGCAGGATGTTGGACGGGCCCTCGGCGGTGATCCGCACGGGCCGGTCCGCCGGCGCGTCCTTCCAGAAGGCGCAGGGGACGACGTTCGCCGGCATCCCGGCCGTGAGCGGATGCCGGGCCCGGTCGGCGGCCACCGCGCGCCGGTAGCCGGGGACCGACGCAGGCCAGCGCACGTCGTTGCAGATGGTGGCCATCACGGCCGCCGCGTTCGCGTCCGGCAGCGGCCCGGCGAGGGCGTCGGGCAGCACCGGCCGTGCGGCCGGGTCCTGGGCCTGCCGGACGAGCCGGGCGAGCGGCGGGAAGAGGCCGTCGCTGTACAGGGCGTTCTGCAGCGCCTGGCGCAGCAGGCTGCCGGTCAGCGGGACGCCCTTCGTGTCGGACTCCTTCGGTGCGCGGTCCAGCCGCGCCGCCAGCGCGAGGAACAACGGCCGGACGTCCTGGGGGTGTTCGGCCAGCCGCAGCCCCTCGTCCTCCCGGGCCGGGTCCGCCGCCCAGGCCGCGAAGTCGGGGAACCGGTCGTCCGCGCCCGCCGCCATGTTCGCCAGCCATCCCCGCTCCACCCGCGACGGGTCGGGATCGCCGTTGCTGTCCAGCACCCAGCGGTCGGTGTGCTGCGGGTACTTCTGCGCGTACACCGCCCCGACGTACGTGCCGTACGAGCTCCCCCAGGCCGACAGTTTCTCCTCGCCCAGGGCCCGGCGCAGGCGGTCGATGTCGCGTACCTCGTTCGCGGTGGACATGCTGCGCAGCACGGCACCGCCATGGCGGTGGCACGCCTCGGCGATCCGCCGGGACCGGGCGATGTTCTCCGTGATGCCGCCGTCCGGACCGGGCCAGGACCGCAGGGTCACCAGATGCCGGTCGTCCGGATCGAGCGCACAGCTCGCCGTCGAACTGCCGCCCGTGCCCCGCGGATCGAAGGTGACGAGGTCGTAGGCCCCGGCCATCTCCTTGCCCAGCGCCGGCCCCTTCGCCACCAGCCGCGGCACCCCGGGTTCGCCCGGCCCGCCGGGGATCATCAACAGCGTGCCCCGCCGTGCCCCGGGCCGGTCGCTGCGCACCCGGGACACGGCGAGGGTGAGCTGCGGGCCGTCCGGGTCGCGGTAGTCGAGCGGTACGGGCAGCTCGGCGCACTCCTGTCCGGCGAGGCCGGGCTCGGCGCACGGCCCCCAGGCGAGGGCGGGTCCTGTGGTGCCGGGGGCCTGGGCACGGGCCGGCGGGGAGACGGCGGCGAGGGTGCCGGCGACAGCCACGGCGGAGAGCGTGAGCAGCAGGGTGCGGCGGGGGTAAGTCGTCATGGGACAAGGGTTGTTGAGCGGAGTGGCGCCGCCCATCCGGCTGCCGGGACATCCCGTGGTGGGGTTTTCCCCCGAGGGCGCGCCGTCGGCCGGGCCCGGTGCCGCTCCGGAGCGGCCCGGCTCACTCCCCGACGGCGATCAGTGCCAGCGTGATGTTGTCGGGGCCGCCCGCCTCGATGGCGGACTTCCACAGTTCGAAGGCGGCCCGGCCGCCGCTGTGGAGCCGCAGCAGATCGTCGAGGGCGTCCTCCGGGACGGGGTCGGTCAGCCCGTCGGTGCACATCAGGTAGCGGTCGCCCACGGAGAGCGGCGCGGTCGTGAGGTGCGGGGTGACGGCGCTGAACTCCGGGGCGCCGCCGAGCGCCTGGGTGACGAGCGAGGTGGTGCGCCGCCCCGGCGGCAGCGGGGGGCTGTCGTCCACGCTCACCTGGCGCAGGGCGTCGCCGGTGGCATCGAACACCCGGCTGTCACCGACGTTGAAGACCAGCACCGACTTCTCCCGTACGACCGCACCGGCGACCGTGGTGCCCATGGTGAAGAGCTCCGGGTCCCGCTCGGCGGCCGCGTACACCGCGCGGTTGCAGAGGTCCAGGGCGTCACCGGCCGCGTCATCGCTGTCCAGGGAAGGGCCGAGCGCGGCCAGCTCCCGGACGACCAGTGCGCTGGCCACCTCCCCGGCCGGCTGCCCGCCGATGCCGTCGGCGACCGCGACGACCAGCGGGGTGCCGAGCGGGAACACCAGGGTCTGCGGGTTCTCGGTCACGGTGCCGCAGAGCGTCCAGGGGCCGGCCACCAGGCTGTCCTCGTTGTGCTCGCGGATCAGCCCGGTGTGGCTCAGGGCGGTCACGGTGAGGTACGGCATGGACGTGGTCCCGGTCCGGTGCTCCGCTGCGGCAGCCCCGTCGTCCCCCGTGGCATGCCGTACCTCCATTGTGGCCGCCGGACGGCCCCGCGCGCCCGTCGGGCGGACGACGGCGGGCGGGCCCGGCCGGTCAGCCGGTCTCCCTGCCGCTCAGGGTGTTGCGCTGCATCAGCCGGGAGATGTCCTTCCCGGTGACGATCCCCACCAGCAGCCCCGCGTCCACGACGAGGAGGCGCGCGCCGGTACGCAGGCTGATCTTGTCGAGCGCATCGCTCAGCAGATCGTCCGGAGCGGCGACCGCGCACTGGGACAGCGGGGTCGCCGCGTCGCGTACCCGCACCGTCTCCCGGTTCGGGCCGGGCACCGCAGCGAGCCGGCGGATCTGCACGAGGCCGCTGGGACGGCCGTCGAAGTCGAGCAGCGGCAGCGCGGAGTGACGGGAGTGCACGACCACCTCGTCGATGAAGCGCCGGACGGTCAGCCAGTCGGCGCCGGTCGCCACCGGGCTGGTCATGGCCTCGGCGACCCGTACCCCCCGCAGCGCGGTGTGGAGGGCGGCGCGGCGCCGCTCCGCCCCGGCGACGATCATGACGAAGAGGCCGATGAAGACGATCCACAGCCCGCCCGGTGCCCCGCGGAGCACGGAGATCCAGCCGGCGGCCACCAGGAGCAGCCCCATGATCTGGCCGCCCCGGGACGCCGCCAGATCCGCCCGGTCCCGGTCCCCGGTGCGCCACCACAGCACCGCCTGCACCACCCGCCCGCCGTCCAGCGGCACGGCGGGCAGCAGATTGAACACGCCCAGGAACAGATTCGCCCAGCCCAGCCACGCCAGGACGACGGAGGGCACCGCCCAGCCGGACAGCCCGTGCAGCCCGAACCCGGCCCCGAGCGCGACACCGCCGACGACCAGACTGGTGAGCGGCCCGCTGACGGCCACCGCGAAGGCCGCCGCCGCGGACTGCGGCCGCCCCATCCGGGTCGTACCGCCCAGCGCCCACAGCGTCACGTCCTGGACCGAGATCTTCTTCCGCAAGGCGGTCGCGGCATGTGCCGTCTCGTGCAGCAGCAGGCTGCCCATGAGCAGCACGGCCCCGATGACACCGGCGAGGGCGTAGACGGCATCCGAGCGGCCCGGCGTCCAGACGGGAAGGCCCTGATGGCCGAGTCCGTACGCGAACAGGCCCACCAGCAGCGGCACGCTCCAGTGCATGCGCAGCGGCACCCCGACCACCTGTCCGACACGGACCGAGCCGTTCATCGTCGTCTCCAGCCGGCCCGGCGCCCGGTCCCTCCGAGCAGGCCTTGGCGACCTGCACTCCGTGGACCGGCCGATCCGGCGTCCACCACAATTGTCGCTCGCGGAACCTGCTGGCGGTACGAGAGGACTGCCGGTCGTACGGGTGGCACGCTGGTCGTACGGACGGAATGCCGGAGGTGCGTCATGGGACACAGCCACCACTTCCACCTGGACCAAGGTGATCACTCGATCACCGTGAACGTCGGGCCCGGCCGGGCCGGGGAGATCGAGCTGCTGGTCGACGGCAAGGTGGTCGCGTACCGGAAGGAGCACAGCCCCGGCATGAATGTGCTGACCGGCGAACTCCCCGAAGAGCCCGCCCACCCCTTCCGGATCCTCCTGCGCCAGCCGCACCTGGTCCCCTCCATGCCCCGCTGCACGCTGGAGCTGGACGGTGTGGAGCAGCCCATGCCGGAGCGGCTGGTGCTGTGAGCGCCGGTGAGCTGCCCGTCGGATGACGGCAAGCTCCCGGTGGCACGACCGGAGGCGGACCGGCCCCCGGTGACGCGGCGTGACCGGGAGGTGCCCGTCGGCCTGCCCGCGGACGCGTGTGTGTCCGTCCCCGCAGCGGAAAGCGCCCGAGGTTTTGGGCCACCCGGCTGATTGTGGCCGACGAGCGTTTCGCTTCCCGCGGGTTGAACGACGATGCGGACCGACAACGGCAGCACGATACGTCTGGCATCAGAAGGACGAAGCGGCGAGGAGCGACGTGAGAAGAATTGTGCAGACGGGAAGTGTCGTCGGGGCGTGCGGGCTGGTGCTGTTCGGCGGCGGGCTGGCCCGCGCGCAGACCATTCCGGGCGATTCCCTGCTCTCCGCCGCGGTGGGCGCCGATGTAGGCACCGTGGCCGGCATGGTCTCCGGGGTGATCTGCAACAACCGCCTCGCCGACTTCAACTACAAGTCGCCGGTGGTCAAGTCGCCGCACCCCTGCATCAACGGGCCCGTGCACAGCGGCAACAGCCTGAACAGCGGAAACTTCCTCAACCACGGAAACCCGAACAACAGCGGCAACATCGCCAACACGAACGGGTCCACCAACAGCGCCAACTCCGCCTCGGGCGATTCGGTCGCCAGCAGCAACAACATCCAGCGCATCCTCGGAGGCCTCTTCCACTGACACGGAGCTGAACTCCTGAGAAGGCCGGGACCACGGCCTCTTCGCGAGTCGTCCCCCGATCGCCCGGCGAACTCCGCCGGGCGATCGCCGTTTCCGGCCCCGGCCCCCGAGCGCCCCGCCGCCGGACATGACTCCGGCCCCGGAGCGAGCCCGGGGCCGGAGGGGTCGGATCAGCGTCGGGTCACAGCTTCTGCTTGTCGTGGCGGCCGACGTTCTGCAGGTGGTTGCGGGTCCTCGACTCGACGCCGTGCGTCTCGTTGTGCGAGTTGGTGTTTCCGTTGATGTTGGTCGGGCTCCCGCTGTCGTTGTTGTTGCCCCGCATGTAGACGTTCTGCGAGTTCCTGAGGTTTCCGCTGTTCAGCGGTCCGTTGATGCAGAACTGGGTCCGGCGCGGGCAGCGGATTCCGGTGCGGATCTCGGCGATGGTGTCGCTGTCCCACACGCTGTCACCGCCCCCGCGCCACGGCCCGCCCCACGCCTGGGCGGGCGACGCCCCACCGACGGCCAGGAGCAGGCCGCAGGCTCCTGCGATCACATAATTGATGCGTGCGTTGTTCTTCACTGTGTGCTCCTGCACCTCGCGGTTTGGTACCCCGCGGTCTTGCTACCGGGCCTTCCCCCATCCGCCAAGCCTGAGCAACGGCCCGTCCCGCTCATTCACTCTGAACGATCAGTGGATTCACCGTGACGGCCCTCCCCGCGACCCCGGCAGCGGGCTTCGCCGGCGAGGTGGAGGTACCGCATCCGGCACGGCCCGGGCGCCGGCCTCACCCCCGCAGCCGCAGCCGCTGGCCCGGGTAGATGTGGTCCGGTCCCTGGTCGAGCGTGTGTTTGTTCAGTGCGTACAGGGCCTTGGCGCCGCCCGGGGCGTGGGTGCGTTCGGCGATGGCGGAGAGACAGTCCCCGGGATGGACGACATAGCTGCGGGCGGTGGTGCCGGTGGTCGGGGTGTGGGCGCGCGGGGCCGCGGCCTGGGCGGCCGAGGGGGCCTGCCGGGCGGCGGGGGCGGAGCCGTCGTCGGAGTCGCCCGTGGAGCTGCCGCCGGCGCCGCCGGCGCCGCTCGTGGACGCACGGGCGCAGTTGGGCCACGCGGACAGTCCACGGTCCCGGACGATGCGCCTGCCGACGGTGATCTGCTCGGCGCGGCTGGCGAGGTCGGCACGCGGGGCATAGCGGCGACCGCCGTAGGCGCGCCAGGTGGCGAGGTCGATCTGCAGACCTCCGTGGTAGCCGTTGCCGGTGTTGATGTGCCAGCGGCCGTTGCTCTCGCAGGCGGCGATGCGCTCCCAGTCGGGCCTCGGCGAGCCGGAGAACGGGCCGGCCGCCGCGGCGCTCGGGCCGGCGAGGGCGGCCAGGCCCACGACGCTCAGGAGGACCAGCAGCGCGGACAGCAGCGTTTCGACGGACCGTTTGGCGAGGGGCGACGGCATCACGGGAATCCTCCGCTGTGCTCCGGCTACGCCGTGACGGAGTACTCGCCACGACCGGTGGGCACGCACCAACTAACCCGGCAATATGGTTTTCGGCATGCCTGGGGAGCACGACATGCGCGTGTTTCACCCGGGTGGGTGCAGAGTGCGAGGTCCCCGCGTCTCATGGCCTCTTGACCCCGTGGCCGTGCGATTGCGCCGCTATTCCTGTGCCGTCGCCCTACGTCAAGGTCCGAATTCAAGCCAGCCAAAGCAATTTCGGCCCGGTGCGCTTGCCGCCGTCCATGTGGGAACGGGCATTTACGTGACCGAATAGGCGAAAGACGGGGTGAGATCGAGGGGTTCCGGGGTGGCGACGGCGAACTCGTAGGAGGGGGACAAGGAGAAGTTCCTTACGAAGACCGGGACTTCGAAGCCATAAGGTCCGGGGACGATGACTGTGCCACGGTCGGCGGGGAAACCGGCCTCGATGCGTTCGGGCGCGATGGACAGGCCGCGGCCAACGGCCTGCAGGGCGGCGTCCTTGCGGACCCAGAAACGGGTGATGAGGCGTTCCCGCTCGGCGGCCGGGCGGCCGGCCGCGGTGCGTGACTCATGGGCCGTCAGCACCTCGTACGGGGTGTGCGGCGGGGAGGCTTCGGGCCGGACGGATTCCACCGAGAAGCCCATCTGGCCGGCGTCGTCGCCGCACGCCACGATCAGCAGGCCGCGGGTTCCGTACAGCTCCCAGTGGGTGGCGGTGGCCATCGCGGCGCCCACCCGGTCGGGAAGCCGGGCCAGCAGCCAGCTGCGGGACGCACCGTCGAGGGTGGCCCGGGAGTGGCCGTTGAGGCCCAGGCAGCTGTCGGGGGACAGTCCCGTTCCCGAACCGCGGGAAGGGGTGGATCCTATGGGGACGACGAATATCGGAACGGGTGTGGACGAAAGATCCGGGTGATCGTGAGCAGCTGCGGATGCGGCTGCGAGCGGTGCCGGGTGCGCCTGGCCGGGGTGTTGCCGGTGATGATGAACGCCCAGGTCAAGGGGATCCGGACAGAGTTCGAGAAGAGCGGCGTTCGTTTCCACGTACTTTCCGTCCTCCGCAGTTGAGCGGTGCCAAGGCCGTCCTGGGTGAGTGACGGCCCGTCATTCAGTGAGGTCTCTCCCCCTTTTTCGCCTACATCGATCGATACAGACAGCCCAAGGTTTGCAGATCCTCCGGAACCTTCGAGTCATCCCTCTTGCTGATGTACGGCTACATACTTCGATGTACTGGAGACCGACCCAAATTCGGGCGCCAGGGCCAGGAGAACGGGCAATGCACCGAAGTACTGTCCTCATGTGTGGTTACGTCTTTTCACAAGTACGCACGCGCGCCGCCGCCCCATACCGCTCCGTGACCTCAGACTGGCAGTGGGTTTCTTTGCCGGCTGTCTGATCCTGTATGTCGTGGGCGGCCCACAGGTGATGGGGGGCGATATCCCCGTTTGGCAGGCCGTCCTGCCCGTCCTCGTGCTGTGTGCCGCGACTGCCCTGCGCAGTGCCCTGCCGCCGGTCGCGGTCGCCGTCGGCACCCTCACCGTCACGGTGGAGACCACGTCCAGCGGTGGCCTGGGCCCCGTCCTCATCTATACGGATCTGCTCTATGCGGCCGCGCTGTACGGAGCTCCGTGGCTGTGCCGGCTGCTGCAGTTCGGGACCGTCGCGGCCACCCTCGCCACCACCGTGGCCCTGGTCCTCACCGGCGACCGTTCGGAGGGGGTGACGACCGGTGTCATCGTCGCGCTGCTGCTCATCTCCCCCGTATGGACCGGGGTGTTGATACGGAACCACAAGGAGCGGGCGGATGCCGAACGGCAGCGTGCCGCGCAGATCAACCGGCTGGCGGAGCTGGACCGCAAGACCGTGCTGCAGACCGAGCGCACCCGTATGGCCCGTGAGCTGCACGATCTGGTGGCCAACCACCTCAGCGCCATCGCCATCCACTCCAGCGCCGTGCTCTCCCTGACCGAGACGAAGGAGGAGAAGAACGGCGTCGCCGAGGAGGATCCGGTGCTGCGGGCGCTCGCGGTGATCCGCGAGAACAGTGTGCAGGGACTGGCCGAAATGCGGCGGATGGTGGTGCTGTTGCGGTCCGACCGGGGGGTGGACGACGACTGGGACCGGCCCCAGTTGAACGCGCTGGAGGCGCTGGTCGAACAGGCCCGGCCGGCCGCCGACGCGGCGGCGCTGACCCTGCACACCGAGTTCCCCGAGAGCTTCCCCGACGTGTCGTCGGTGATCGAGGTGACGGCGTACCGCATCGTGCAGGAGGCGCTGACCAATGTCCTCAAGCATGCCTCGGCGGGGCGGGTGCGGATCCGCTGTGAGGCCGGCGCCGAGCAGCTGACCATCTCGGTCGACAGCCCGCTGATCCGGCCCGACGGCCGGGCCCGGCAGCGCCCCGTGGAGCACCTGACCACCGGAGCGGGCGCCGGGCTCGCCGGGATGTCCGAGCGGGCCGCGCTGGTCGGCGGCATCTTCGACGCGGGACCCGACCGCACCGCCCCCGGACGCTGGCGGGTGCGGGCCGTGCTCCCGCTGACCCAGAACTCCTAGGACCGTGCCGGACGTCGCGGGCCCGCGCTCATCCGAAACCAACGGGGGTGACGAGAAAGGTGGAGCAGCCAGTGGAGGAACTCATGGCGGACGAGCGGAGGGGCAGGCCGGCCGGTGCGCCGGCGGAGGCCCCGGTGGGCCGGCCCGAGGGCATACGGGTGCTGGTGGCCGATGACCAGGCCGCTGTGCGGTCCGGGCTGGTCCTGGTGCTGCAGACCGACCCGGGCATCACGGTGGTCGGCGAGGCCGGTGACGGTGCGGCCGCGGTCCGGATGGCCGCCGAGCTGCGGCCCGATGTGGTGCTGATGGACGTACAGATGCCGCAGCTCAACGGGGTCGCGGCCACCCGCAGGATCGTGGAGCGCGGACTCGCCGAGGTGCTGGTGCTGACCACCTTCGACCTCAACGAGTACATCTTCGGGGCGCTACGGGCCGGGGCCGGCGGCTTCATCCTCAAGAACGCGGAACCGGCCGTACTGGTCAGCGCGGTACGGGAGGTGGCACACGGGGACGGGTTCCTCACCCCGGCCATCGCCCGGCGGCTGATCACCGAGTTCGCCGGCCGCCCGCCGGTGGCGGGCCCCACACTCCCGGAGGGCGCCGCGCAGGCCCTCGACACCCTCACCAAAAGGGAGTTGGAGGTGCTGGCCTGTATCGCCCGCGGGCTGGCCAACAGCGCCATCGCGGAAACCCTCAACCTCGCGGAGGGCACCGTGAAGACACACACCAGCCGCATTCTGTCGAAGCTGCATCTGCGCAGCCGGGTGCAGGCAGCGATCCTGGCACAGCAGCACGGGATCGCCCTGCAGGGCTGAACGGGCCGCGTGCGGGGGGGTGCGGCCCCCCGCGTCACCCGTCGGTGAGCAGCCGGCGCGCCAGGGCGTCGTTCTGGCGGAAGTAGACGGCGTTGGTGTGCGGACGGGGGAACTGGGCCGGCCCGGCGACGATCCGGTCCCGGTGCACGGTGCCGGACGCGTCGACGGGGTGCAGTCCCGCACCGGACAGCCGCAGCATGCCGCCCGCACCGCCCTCGGTGCCGTCCTGGACCAGCTCACCGCGGGACAGCAGGGCACCCAGCAGGGGGTCGGCGGCCTCGCCGGGACCGGGGGCCGCCAGCCGGGCGTCGAGGAGGACGGCCGCCTCGTGGACGGCACCGGGAACGGCAGGGCTGGCCGCACGGAACACACCGCCGCCCGGGACCCGCTCCCCGGCCCCGGCCCCGCCCCCGTCTCCGTCTCCGTCTCCGTCTCCGTCTCCGTCTCCGGCCACGGTCTCCACCCGCATACCGGGCCCCACGAACGTCACGATCCCCGCCTCGGCGAGCGCCAGCAGCTGCTCGGCGCGCAGCGGCGGCGGGCCCGAGCTGAGGTAGGTGCCGATCGCGAAGCGGTCCAGCGCCTCCGCGACCTGGGGGGCGTCCAGGCCGCCGGAGCGCCACAGCTCCTCGATGACCACGCCGGCCCGCTGCAGGGCGTCGACCAGCGCGGTGTCGACGCCGCGCGCCGGACCGGTACGGCCGCGCAGGACCTCGGCGAGGTGGCCGCGCAACTGCCGCTGCAGCGCGTCGGTGCCGGGGAAGTGCAGCCCGGCGAGCGGAGCGGCCAGCCGCTCCAGGTCGAACCGGTCGGCGGGGTCGGGCACCGCCGCACGGGCGAGCTTGGCCAGCCGGTCGGCGTCGGTGAGCAGCAGCGTGTACTGGGCGTCGAAGTCCTGCCAGGTCATACGGGTACGGGCGGGCTGTCCGGCGAAGAGCGCGCGGTAGTGGGCCCAGCCCAGTTCGGCCACCACCAGCGGCCAGACCTCGCGGCCGAAGGAGGCACCGGGCCGGGACAGCAGGGCCCGGCAGGCCTCGACGGTGGCGAAGCGCGGGGCGGCGGGCGGCGCCAGGGGGGTGGCCGGCGCCGTGTGAGCCGGTTTCGGCGGCAGGGGGACGCCGCGGCGGGAGCCGGCGTACAGGCGGGGCTCGCGCCCGGACGGCAGATAGCGCAGCGGGCCGCCGGGGGTGCGGACGAAGCGGCCGCCGCGGCCCTCCGTCAGCAGCGCCACACAGTCGATGAAGACCAGTCCGAGGCCACGGACGACGACGGGCGCGCCGGGCGGGATGCGCTCCAGCGCGTCCGGGTCGGCGGGCCCGGGGCCGATCCGGGTCAGACCGGCCGGCACGGGGGCGGCGAGGGTCTCGGTATGGCCCTGGGCGAACACCACCCGGTCGGCGAGGAAGGGGGGTTCTCCGGAGTCGAGGATCACCTGCTGGCGGCCCCGTCCGTCCGGTGCCGCCCCGCCGTCGGCCGTGCGCCGCAGATCGGTCACCCGGGCCCGGTGGACGAACAGCCGCACCGAGGCGGGCCGTTCGCGGGTCACCGTCTCGAAGAAATGGCGCAGATAGCGGCCCTGGTCGCGGCGGGCGGCGTAGGCGCCGTCGTGGAGCGGGGAGCCGAGCCAGCCGGCGGTGGTGGGGCCGGGGCGCGGCGGGCCGGCGCACTCCACGCTCTCGTCCGGGTACATCGTGACCTGCTCGGCGGCGGAGTTCATCCACAGCAGACCGGGCTGGTCGGTGCGCCAGGTGCGGCCCGCGCCCGGTGGGTACGGGTCGACGATGTGCAGGTCCAGGGGGCGGTCGCCGTACAGGGCGGGGACGTTGGCGAGGATCCGCTCGACGATCGAGGCACCGCGCGGGCCGCAGCCGATGAGGCAGAGGGTGCGCACCGCGTCAGCATGGTCGTTCAACTGGCCTCCGTCCGTGGGCCCTTGTCCGGAAAACACAGGGGCCCGGTGGCCCGTGCCGAAGCACGGGACCACCGGGCGCCGTGTCAGCAGCCGCCGCTGATCGTGGAGCCGAGCGCCTGGGCGTCACGCTCGCCCGGCACCTCCAGACCCTGAAGATCCATGATGCTCATCTCGACACCTCCCTTCCGTGGATCGGTGGACATGTGTACGGTGATATACACGGTGCGTGGTGGAGACCCCACACCATGTGATCGGCTGCGTCAGCAGCCGCCGCTGACGGTGGAGCCGAGCGCCTGAGCGTCACGCTCGCCCGGCACCTCCAGACCCTGAAGATCCATGATGGTCATGTACGACACCTCCTCCCGAGGACTCGTCGTGGTGATCGGTCACGGTGATGACGTGCCAGGTGCCGTTGCGGGACACCTGGAGCCGGTGGGCCGTGCATGCCAGATGCATGGCCCGCCCGGCGTCGCGTCAGCAGCCGCCGCTGACGGTGGAGCCGAGCGCCTGAGCGTCACGCTCGCCCGGCACCTCCAGGCCCTGAAGGTCCATGATGGTCATTTACGACACCTCCCTTCCGTGGTGCGCAGTGCCCGCTGCCCCGGACGGGGCGGTGGGGGTGGCGGCGCTCGTGGCGCCGCCGCCGCGTCCCGGGGCGGCCGAGTGAACGGCCGCCGCGGAGCGCGAGTCGGTGAGGAACGGGAGCAGCGGGGTGCCCCGTTCGGAGGCGGACAGCGCCAGCAGCACTCCGGCGCCACCGCCGGCCAGGTCCATGGAGATCCGGGCGCGGCCGTCGCAGGGGAAGACCGTCGCTCCGTTCCGCGTCATGGCGTGCTGGCCGAGGTTGGTCAGATGGCGGCGCAGATACCGCTCGGTCGCCTCCGGGGGCACGGGCACCCGCCCGCGCAGCGCCGCCAGTGTGGCGAGCAGTCCCGCGCGGCCGCCCAGCAGCCCGGACTCGATGACGAAGTCGGCGGCGCAGGCGCGCAGCAGGGCGGGCAGCGCCTCGCGGATCCGGTCGTCGTCGCGCAGGTCCAGCAGCTCGGCCGCCACCAGGGCGATCCCGGCGCTGCCGTTGTCCAGGTAGGGCAGCAACCGGAATCCCTCGTCGACCTGGAGGGTGTCCTGGGGGCCGGGCGAGCAGCGGTCGAGGTCGCGGTGGACGGCGCGTACCGCCTCGTCCAGCAGTGCGGTGTCCCCGGTGGCCTGGTGGGCGCGCAGCAGGAAGAGTGCGGCGCCGGACCAGCCGTACATCAGCCCGGCGGCATCCTTCGAGCCGTGCCGGCGCTTGCGGGCGACCGGTTCGCCGCGGGCCGCGGTCAGCCGCTGGGTGACGCGGTCGGCGAGGCCGAGGGCCTGCTGCCGCAGGGCGTCGCTGTCCAGTGCGGCGGCGAAGTGCAGAAGGTTCAGGCCGACGCCCGACAGGCCGCGGTAGAGGCTGGGGCAGTGGCGTACGGAGAGCCGGCCGGCGGCCCGGTCGAGGGCGTGCAGCGCGCCCTGTTCGTCGCCCAGCTCCTGTAAGACGTAGGCCATTCCGTGCAGGCCGTCGTAGAAGCCGATCCGCTCGGCGGGTACCCGGTCGACGGCGGCGCGCAGCCAGGCCGCGCCCTCCTCGTCGCGTTCCCCGAGCGCGGTGTGCCGGGCCCACAGGACACCGGCCGCGCCGTGTCCGAAGCCGGCACCGCCCTCGATGAACTGCTCGAAGTCGCCGGGGTGGAGCCGGTCCTCGCGGTGCGGGGTGGCGCTGTCGCGCAGCCCGCGGCCCAGGGAGGCGAGCAGGTCGGAGGGCGGCCACGGGCCTGGTGGACAGGCCAGTTCGGAGGTCGTGTCGTCATTGGGGGCCAGCTGCGGAGCCAGCCGCGACACCAGGTGGTCCGGCAGTCCGTAGCGCTCGGCGGCGGTGGCCAGCAGCGCGGGTGCCTTGTCGGGGGCGAGGCCGCCGAGCGCGGCCAGCGGCAGGAACAGCCACAGTCCGATGGCGGCGAGCGCGTAGTGGTCGCCGTCGGTGCCGGTCGCGTCGGCACGGTGGAAGCCGGGGGCGCCGAGGCTGCTCGGGGTGGCCCGGTCGGCCTCGTCGGCCACCTCGAAGTCGAGGAGGACGGGGATGTCGCCGGGCTTGATGATGAGGTTGCCCGGGTGCAGGTCGCCGATCCGGATGCCGCGGGCGTGGACCGCCGCGACCAGCGCCTCGATCCGGCCGAGCAGGGTCAGCGCGCGGTCCCGGTAGCGCGCGACGGCGCCTTCGTCGGGATCGGGGACGGTCAGCGGGTGGTGGGCGGCGAGCCAGGTCTGGAAGTCCTGGCCGGCGATGTCCTCCAGGACCAGGAAGAGATGGTCGCGGACCTGGAGGGTGCCGAAGGTGCGCGGGATCCCGGGGAGTCCGGCCAGCCGCTCCAGCATCCGGTGCTCGTGGGCGAGCCGGCTGACCGCGTCGCGGCCGACGCCGTCGGTCCCGGAGTAGGGCCGGCCCTCCTTGAGGACGACGCTGCGCTCACCGGCGCCGGGGGCGTCGGCGCCGGCCGGGACGGCGCGGTAGACGCCACCGCCGTTGGAGAACTGCAGCGCCCCGGTGATCCGGTACGGGAAGTCGTCCACGGCCTGCCGGGCGGCCAGCGAGTCCTTGAGGATGTCCGGCACCGCCACCCAGTCGGGGGTGTGGAAGACCGGGGTCCGGCGGTCCGGCTCCGGTGTGCCGTCGGGACGCCGGAAGGCCGTCACCAGCTCGCCGTCGCCGTCCTCCATGTAGCGGGTGCGGAAGCCGCCGTAGCGTACGTACAGCGGGCCCTGGCGGAAGCGCAGGTCGGTCAGGACGTACGGGCCCGGACGGCCGCCGACGAGCGCGTCCAGTCCTTCGAGGGTGCGGGCCAGCTCGGCCTCGTCCACGGGGTAGACGGTCAGCAGCTTCCCGGCGGCGGAGCGCTGGGCGTACTTGCGGCTCAGGGCCCGCAGGACGTTGGCGCTCTTGAGGTACTTGAAGGCGATGCCGTGCCGGGTGCAATAGGCGGCGACGTCGGCGAGGGTGCGGCGGGCGTCGTCGGGGGCCGCGCTGACGTGGATCTTCCAGCCCTGGTCGGGGAGTTGGTCCTCGGCGGGACGGCAGAAGGTCCAGGCCTCGTTGTCGTCGCGGGTCCAGCCGTCGGGCAGCGGCGGGGCGGGGAAGCGGGTGGCTTCCAGGTCCCAGTTGCCGGGCCAGTCGAAGAAGGTGCGGTCGGCCAGGGCGAAGCTCTCGGCGCCGTCTCTCATGCGGCACCTCGGGCGGGTGCGGCGGCCGGGGCCGGCTCGGGGGTCAGGACGGTGCCGTGCGGCCCGCCGGCGCTGCCGGGCGTGGCCTCGTCGTGGCGCGTGGTCTCGTCGTGGCGCGTGGTCTCGTCGTCCAGGAACCCCGCGAGCGCGGTGCGGCGGGTCGTCGTCAGATGCTCGGCGAGGATGGCGCGGGCCTGGGTCTTGTCGTCCTCGTCCACGAAGTCGGCGAGTCCCACGGCCAGTACGCGGTTGTCGGCGCTGGGCTTCAGCGAGGCGTAGTGCTCGTCGCGGAGCAGCCCCCACACGATGGAGTCGTGATACGCACCGTCGAGATAGCAGTGGTCGCGCAGGATGCCCTCGACCACGAACCGGGTCTTGGTCATCAGCCGGATGATGCCCTTGTTGTAGCCGGCGGTGGTGACCTGCACGCGGTGCGCGTCGAGCTGGTGGAAGAGGTAGTCGACGAGCAGGACGACGGCCTCCGCGCCATAGCCGCGCCGCCACAGCTCGGGGGAGCCGATCGCGCCCCCGACGGTGAAGCCGCCGATCCGGCCGCTGCGCTGGTAGCTGACGGTGCCGATGCCCTCGCCGTCCTTCGTACGGATCACCAGATGGTGGACCCGTCCCGAGCGGTTGGCCTGCTCGACCTCGGCGGCGCCCAGCAGCTCCCAGTCCCCGCTGAGCACGGCGGCCGGCGAGCCGGGCCGCAGCCAGGAGGCGATCGCGGCCCAGTCGTCGTCGCCGGGCCATTCCAAGGTCACCAGTCGTCCCTGCACGGTGCGTCTCCCTCCTCAGCCGGTGTAGCGGGTCAGTACGAGTACGGCGTTGTGTCCGCCGAATCCGAAGGAATTGCTCAGCACCACGTCGCCGTCCCAGTCGCGGGCACCCTTGATGACCAGGTCGAGATCCGGTTCCTCGGGGTGGTCGCAGTTACGGATCGGTGGGATCTTGCGGTCGCGGAGCGAGAGCACCGCGGCGGCGGCCTCGGCGGCCCCGGAGGCGCCGAGCATGTGCCCGGTCATGCTCTTGACGGCGGTGACCGGCGTCCGGCGCAGCTGGTCGGGGCCGAGCACCTCGCGCAGCGCCGCGGCCTCGATGCGGTCGTTGAGCACGGTGCCGGTGCCGTGGGCGCTGATCTGCCCGACGTCCTCGGGGGCGCAGCCCGCGTCGGCGAGTGCGCCACGCATCGCGCGGATGGCTCCGGCGCCGGTCGGGTCGGGGGCGGTCGGGTGGTGGGCGTCGGTGGTCGCGGCGTAACCGGCCACCTCGGCGAGGATCGGGGCGCCGCGGCGCTCGGCGTGCCCGGCCTCCTCCAATGTCAGGACGGTGGCACCGGCGGCCATCACAAAGCCGTCGCGGTCCCGGTCGAACGGCCGGCTGGCGCCTTCGGGGTCGTCGTTGCGGCGGGAGAGGGCCTGGGCGTTGGCGGTGCCGGCCAGGTCGACGGCGGTGAGCGAATCGTCCGCCCCGCCGGCCAGCGTGATATCGGCGCGGCCGTGGCGGATCAGCTCGGCCGCCTCGCCGATGGCCACCGCGCCGGTGGCGCAGGCCGCGGACACCGCGCAACTGGGGCCGCCGATGCCGTACTTGATGGACAGCAGGCTCGCCGGGTGGTCGATGGCGGTGAGGACCGAGTGGTAGGGGGAGACCCGCCGCGGGCCCTGCTTCTTGAGGACGTCGTACTGCTGCTGGATCGCGGAGGCGGCGCCGTAACCGGAGCCGATCACCGCGGCGAAGCGGTACGGGTCGATGCCAACGGGCGGTTCGAGGCCGGCGTCCCGCAGGGCCTGGGCGGCGGCGACCACCGCGTACTGGGTGAAGCTGTCGCTGCGCCGGGCTTCCTGCGGGGTGAGGTAGCCGGTCGTGTCGAAGCCGGTGACCTCGCCGCCGATCCGGACCGGGAGGTCCGAGGCGTCGAAGCGGGTGACGGTGCCGAGGCCGCTGCGGCCGTCCAGGAGGGCGGCCCAGAAGTCCGCGGTGGTGTTTCCCACGGGGGACACCACGCCGCAGCCGGTGACGACAACGCGCCGCCGATCCTCGCGTAACTCCATGAAAGCCGCCTCCTACTTTTCTGCCCCGTTGTCACGCTTGGGGCGTCCTCATGACCAGAAACATGACAGGCGAGTCATTGGCCTGTCAACAGTTCTCTGGGAAGGTCGTCCGTCACGGTTCTCCGCATCGACCGACCCGCAGGCCTCGTACCAGCGGAAACGCTCTCAACGAGATGACTGACCGAGTCATGAAAATTGACTCTGGCGGGAATGCGACTGCCGCTGACGGGGAGGCCGGGGGCGCGGACGGCGGGCGGCGGCGGCCGGGGAAGAGCCGTCGCCGGGCCGCCGCCGACTCACTGCCGGGCCGCCGCCCACACCCGCCGAACCCCTGCTGGGGGCGGGCTCTGCCGGTCCATGGCGGCCCCGCGGTGCCCCCGCCGGTGCCCCCACACCTCCCCCCGGCAAGGCCAGGAGTACATAGAAAGTGACAGACGGCGGGGCGGAAAGTGCCTACCTGCGGATGATCCGAATGTGCCGGCCGGGCGGGACGCTGGTCCGTACAACGAGCTCCGACACATCACAAGGAACGAGGGGAACCCATGAAGGGTATTGCCGTAGGCATTGTTCTGGCGATCGTAGGTTTGGTCCTATGGCTGACCACAAAGGAAGTGGAGACCCCGATCGTCTCGCTCCACAAGGCCGGGCTGATCCTGGCGATCATCGGCGGCGCGGAGGCCTTGTTCGCGCTACTGGGATTGGGAAAGAAAGCTAATAAATAAACGCGCATTGCGCGCAATAACGGCATTTGCGCCGCGGCGGCACCGAGACCCCGGTGGTCGTCAGTCCCGCTTTTCGATGAGATCAGCCAGCCGTTCCCGGGCCCGCTCGGCGTGCCGGTACGCCTGGGCCCGCCGGAACAGCTCGGCGGAATACCGGAAGTGTCCGGCCGCCCTTTCCCGGTCCCCCACCCGCTCACATGCCGCCGCGATCTCCCAGAGCGCGGCGGCTTTCTCATGGCTGCGGCCGGTATCGGGCAGCGCGGCCAGCCGCTCGCCCAGCACCACGACGCGGCCGGTGTCACCGGCCGCCTCCGCGCAGACCGCCTCCGCGGCCGTGAGCCAGAGCGGGAACTCCGGTTCCTGCGCCACCGAGGCCACGACCAGGCCGCGCTCGACGATGCTGCGGGCCTGTGCCGTCTCGCCGCGGTGCAGCAACAGCAGGGCGTAATGGCCGTTGATCTTCTCCCAGAGCGGGAAGCCGGCGGCGGGGGTGACCCGGCGCGCGCACTCCCCCAGCAGGGCGACGGCGCGCTCCGCCTCGCCCCGGTCGCGCAGGTCGAGCGCCCGGTGCAGATCGATGGCGGCGCGCGGACCGGGGAGCACACCGTCCGCCGAGGGCCGGCCGTGGTCGGTATCGGGGGCCCAGTCCGGGCAGCCGCTCCAATAGGCGCAGCGGGTGAGCACATCGAGGACCAGCAGCGAGTGGAATCCGGTGCCCGGTCGCTGATCTGCGCATTCGAGGGAGCCGGTGAGCGCGTAGCGCAGCCCGTCCTGGACCCGGCCGGCCGACTCCAGCAGATCGGCGAGCGCGATCAGGGCGCGCAGCCGGGGCTCGGCGTACGGCGCGGGGGCCAGCGCGTCCAGCATCCGCAGCAGGACCTCGGCGCCCTCGTCCGCGCGGCCGAGTGTGCCCAGTATTTCGGCAATGGCGAGCTGCGCCTCGGTAAATACGTCGTCCTGCCGAGCGGCCGGCCCCATCTCGGCCAGTGCGCGGAATTCCGACAGCGCGCCCTCGGCGTCACCGCCGTCCCATTGCCTGCGCGCCGCCACCAATCGCCCGACGAGGTCGAGCCTGCGGACCCGGCCGGTGGTTTCGGCCTGCTCGGCGGTGCCGGATATTTCGTCCACGCCGACGCCGAGGCGTTCCGCCAGGATCTTGAGTGCCCGGCCGCTGGGAATACGCTTCCCGCGTTCGACGAGCGAGATGTAGCTGGACGACATGTCGGACCCGGCAAGGTCGTGCTGTGTCATTCCAGCGCCGACCCGAAGCTCTTTGATTCTCCTCCCGGTGGCCGCCAGCTCAGGCATTCGACAAACCCTCCGGATTTCGAACAGTGGATGGCCCCGGCCGGCTGCATCAAAGCGCCGAGTCACAATGAGTGCTAGTCACTTTACCAAGCAGTCAAGAAGAAGTCGACCGCTATTCGGATTCCGTCATCGGTCTTCACCGAGTCCGCCGAGATCATTTCGATGGGCTCGGCGGATTGCGCACAGCACCCCCACGAGAGACCGGTGTACCCGCCGAAAAACCGGCCGCCGGGTACACCGAACTGTGTGCCGCGGCGCCGTGGGTCAACCTTTCGATGTACTACCGCACGGCGATGCACACCTCCCCGGTGACGTGGTCGGATGACGCAGCAAGCGCCCCACCACCGCCGGACTCCGCGGAGGCACCACCCATGACGCAGCCCCAACGCCCTGATCTGCAGAAGGATTTGGCGTCCCTTTCCACCTCCTCGCCGTCGGTGCTGGCCTCGGACGCCGAACGCGAGAACATGGTCGAACAGCTCAGAGAGGCCACCGTGGAGGGCCGGTTAACCCTGGAGGAGCTGGCCGAGCGGTCCGAGGCGGCCTATCTGGCGCGTACCCGCGCGGAGTTGATGTCCGTCGGCGAGGATCTGCCGCATGTGACACCCCCCGCATCGACGGATCCGACGGGACAGCGCACCTTCCGCGCCACGTTCGGCGACCTCGTCCACCACAGCCCCGTTCTGGAACACGGCATCGAGGCGACCGCCGTCTTCGGGGATCTCACCCTCGACCTGTGCGCCTCCCCGGCACCGTCCACCGGCGAGCTGACCATCGCGGCCCGCGCGCTCGTCGGCGATGTGCATCTGGTGCTCCCGGAGGGCGTCCGGGTCGAGATGAACTGCAGCAAGGTCTTCGGCGATCTGCGCGATCTGACCCGGGAGCACGCCGGCCCGGAAGCCGTCACCCCGCTCGTGCGCATCACCGGCTCCGCCGTCCTCGGTGACATCGTCGTCGCCCACCCCGACAGCGACCGCCGCACGTACTGGCAGAAGTGGCTCGACGAGCGCCGCAACCGAGCCTGAGCGGAGGAGAATCCGTGACGTCCGCTCAGGTCCTGCCCCGCTCCGGGCCGTCCGCCCCGCTCCGCGACGAGGGCCGGATCGGCCTGTGGGCCACGGTGCGGCACACCGGCGCGCTGGTCCGCCGCAACTTCCTCCACATCCGGCAGAACCCGACGTCGATGTCCGACGCGCTGCTGATGCCGATCGTGCTGCCCCTGCTGTTCGTCTACGTCTTCGGCGGCTCGATCGGCGCCGGCGGCGACCGTGCGCAGTACACCGCCTTCCTGGTCCCGGGGCTGATGGTGATCCTCGGCATGACCATCGCCATGGCCGTGGGCGTCGGCGTCAACGACGACTTCCGTACGGGCGTGATGGACCGCTTCCGCACGATGCCCATCTCCCGCTCTTCGGTGCTGGTGGCCAAGGTCGTGGTGGAGACCGGCCGGATGCTGGTCGCCATCACGGTGCTGCTGATCGTCGGCGCGATGCTCGGCTTCGACGTCACCGCGCACTTGCCGGGTCTGCTGGCCGCGATCGGCCTGACCGCCCTCTTCGGCACCTCACTGGTGTGGGGCTTCATGCTGCTGGGCCTGACCCTGCGCACCCCGCAGGCCATCCAGGGGCTCTCGGTCCTGGTGCTGACCCCGCTGGAGTTCGGCTCCTCGATCTTCGTACCGACCTCGACCATGCCGGACTGGCTGTACACCTTCACCCGCTTCAACCCCCTGACCCACATGGCCGACGCCGCCCGTGGACTCGCCCTGGGCGAGGGCCCGGTGGCCGGCCCGGCGCTCTGGACGCTGGTGTGGTCGGCAGGCCTCACCGCGCTCACCGCCCCGGCGGCCGTCGTCAAGTTCCGCACCAAGACCTGACACCGATCCGTACGGAACGGAGTGCCTCCCCGGCACGCCCTCGGCGTGGCTCCCTCCGTACGAAGAAGACGTGCCCGGCCCCCTCCGGCCACCCCCGGGGCGGAGGGGGACCGGGCACGCGACCACCCCCGCCGGGAACCGGGCGTACGCGATACGCCTGCCGTCCTGCCTGCCGTCCCAACTGCCGCCGGGCCCGCACCGCCACGGGCGTCGCGCCGTCGCGGAGGAGCGTTCTTCCGCCGCGACGGCGACCGGCCGCAGTGGTGCGGGTCCGGGGACAGGGAAGGCGGCAGCCGGCGACGGGCCGGCCTTTCGGATCAGCGCGGGCCCGCGACACTCCCCCGGCTCACGCTGGGAGGTGCCCCGGGTACGGCTCGTCGCCGCGTTGTCGCCTCACCCACGGCCCAGGGCCTGTCGTCAACGTCCCGTGGTTCGCCCGTAGGACGGGCCTCACGGCGTCGGTGCGTGCGATCGCAAGGCGGAGGGGCCCCGATACCGGGTACCGGGTACCGAGTACTGGGACGATCCCGACAACGCGGACGAGGGCTCCCCCGCGCCTTTCAGGCGTGGGGGAGTGCGTGCCGGACGCCGCGAGGCAGACGGGACTCCGCAGACAGGCGGCCGGCCCTAGTGGCCTTCCCGCTCCGGGAAGTCCCCCGCGGAGGCCGTCATCCCGGGCGGGGTGTCGGCGAGCGCGGTCGCCACCTCCACCACGGTGGTGGTCCCGGCCGCGACCCGCCGCCAGGCGTCCGCCAGCGCCCCGGGCAGCTCGTCGGCGTCCGTCACCCGCCGGTAGCCCAGGCCATAGGCGCCGGTCAGGCCCTCGGTACCGGTCGGGCGGGAGCGGGTGAAGGCGAACCGCGAGCCGGTGCCGGAGACCCGGTCGAGGTTGGACTGCAGCCAGCCGTAGCCGCCGTTGTCGAGGACGACGTAGAGGACGGCGACGCCCGCGTCGGCGACGGTGGGCAGCTCGCCGCGGAAGAGGTTGAAGGCGCCGTCGCCGACCACCGCGACCACCGGCCGCCCGGCCGGCTCGGCCAGCCGTACGCCCACCGCGGCGGCCGCGCCGAAGCCGAGCGGGGTCTGCTCGCTGGGCACCACGGAGCCGCCGCCGGACCCCAGCGACCAGTGCGGGAAGAAGTACGACCACATGTCCTGCAGGCCGTTCTCCTGGACCAGGACCCGGTCGGCGGGGACGGCGCGGTCGAGCGCGGCCAGTACCTGGGCGACCGGCACGGCCCCCTCGGTCACCGTCTTGGCGGCCTCCTCGGCACGGTCAGCGGCGCGCTGCACCAGCGCGGCCCGCGCCGCATGGACCCGCGCCGGCCAGGCGTCGGCGGCCCGGTGACCGGCCAGCAGTCCCGCCCAGCCGTCGACGATCCGTCCGGCGTCGCCGAGCACATAGCCGCCGGGCCGCTCCATGACCAGGTTCTCTTCACCCAACACCACCTGGATGACCGGAAGTTGAGCTGCTTCCTCGGGCCAGCCGAAGGTGGCGGTCTCCTCCAGGCGGCTGCCCAGCGCGATGACGAGGTCCGCCTCGCGCCACAGCGCGTCCATCGGGGCGACCGTGTAGAGGCCGCTGACGCCGCAGTAGAGCGGGTGGTCCTCGGCGACCGTGCCGCGCCCGGAGGCGGTGCTGAAGAGGCCGGCGCCGAGCCGCTCGGCGAGCTGCTCGATCCGGCGGCCGGTGTTGCGGTGCCGGGCCCCGCCGCCGACCAGCAGCAACGGCCGCTCGGCCGCGGCGATCCGCGCGGCGGTGGCGGCCAGCGCGTCCGGGTCCGGGGCCGGCCGCTGGGGCGTGGCCGGGCGCCACGGCCCGCTGCGGGGGACCGGTTCGGCGGCGATCTGTTCGGCGAGCTCCAGGTAGACGGGCCCCGGGGCGCCGTTGACGGCGAGCGCGGCGCCCTTCTCCAGGGCCCCGGGCAGCCGCTCGGGATGGTCGACCCGGGTCGCCCACTTCACATACGGGCGGATCGCGGTCAGCTGGTCCAGCTCCTGGAAGGCGCCGGTGCCGAGCCGGTCGAGCCGGGTGCCGTCGGCGATCAGGATCAGCGGCGCGGCGGCGGAGCGCGCCTCCAGGACACCGGTCAGCGCATTGGTCAGCGCCGGGCCCTTGCCGATCACACAGACGCCGGGGCGGCCCGCGGCGAGCGCGTAACCGGTCGCCATGAACAGGGCGTTGCGCTGGTCGCGGCAGAGCACCACCGTGGTGTCGGACCGCTCCAGCTCGCCGAGCAGCGCCATATCGTCGCCGGGCAGCCCGAACACCACGTCGGTGCCCAGGTGGTGGAGGTGGTCGGCGATGGCGGCCCAGGCGGTGGGGTGGGTGGCAGGGGTCATCGGCCGGCTCCCGGACGGTAGGCGGCGACGGCCTTGGAGATCAGGACGGGCTCGGCCCGCACGTCCTCGCCGTCGGCGATGTAGTTGGCCATCCGGCCGTAGCCGCCGAACGGGGCGTTGCCGTTGTCGATGGAGAGCAAGGTGGTGTCGAGGGTGACGGTGGTGCGTCGGCGCAGCGCCGCCACGAGGCCGGGGGCGTGGCCGTAGACGCTGGAGCCCAGGGCGCGTTCGGTGAACATGCCGGTGGTGAGGGTCGCGGCCAGCGCACCCTCGTCGCGGTAGCCGGCGATATTGAAGATCGGGGCGAAGAACTCCGGCACGTGGGTGCGCGGGGTGACCTCCGCACCGACGACGACGGTGGGATCGAGCCGCCGGGCGCGGAAGTCGACATGCCCGCCGTGCACGATGCCGGCGCGGTTGCGGGCGAGGAACTGTGCCCCGTCCTCCAGCGCGCTCTCGTAGAAGATCGGCCCGAAGTCCGCCTCCGGGTCGGAGTACGGGCCGTACCGCAGCCCCTTCAGCTCGCTGACCAGGGCGTCCACGAACGGGTCGAGCAGCGAGTCATGGACGCTGAACAGGTCGGGGCCCAGGCAGTCCTGGCCGGTGTTGAGGACCCGGACGGCGATCGCGTCGCGGGCCGCCTGCTCGACATCGGCGCCGGGGGCGACGACGAACGGGTTCACGCCGGAGCCGAGGAAGAGGAAGAGCTGCCCGGGGGAGAGCTGGGCGCGGATCTGTTCGGCGTTGGCGTAGGCGCCGGTGAAGACGACGACATCGGCGGGGCGTACGTGGTCCTGCACAAACTCCCGCTGGCTGGCGCCGGTGAGGGTGATCGGCAGACCGTGCCGCTCGGCGAGCAGGGTGTGCAGCCGGAGCATCTGGTCCTTGACCCGGCTGGAGGGACGGAAGACCAGCCGGTCGGTGTAGAGCGCCGGGACCAGGAGGTAGAGGGCGTAGGAGTAGAGGATGACGTTCGACGGCATGAAGGCGGCCAGCCGGGGGACCCGGCCGGGCCGGTGGGCGGCCACCTCGTCCAGGGCCCCGTCGAGGGTGGCAATGGTCGACTCGATCTCGTAGCGCGCGGCGCTGTGGGTGGAGATCTCGCACAGCAGCTCGTGCACGGTACCGGCGTCGTTGACCAGGAAGTCCCGGACCCGGTGCAAGGCCGCCGCGCGCCGGCTGTCGGTGCTGGCCTCCGGCTCGGCGGCCACGGTCGGCCATGCGGGAGCGGAGCTCATATGTCCCTCCTCGGGGCGTAGTCCATGGAGGGTCAGCGTCAGCCAATTGTCATTTATTGTCAAGCAAAGTCATTGCACTCGACCGCCTCATATGACAAGCGGCGCCGCTTCCGGGAGGTCCGCGAGGTGCCCCAGCCCCCCGCCCTGCCCGGCACAGCGCCCACGAGCTGGCCTCCCAGCTGTCGCAATGCCCATATACGGCCAACGGGAATGCCAAGCTCCGCAAGTGACAAAAAATGACTCCCGGCCGGGAGGCAGGTCGTCCACAGGCACCCCTGAGCGGGCCCGCGATGAGTAGACTCGCGGCCATCACGTTCCCTCTGTCCGCAGCCGTCGCGCCCCCGTCACCGTCCGTCCGCCCCACTCAACTGCGAGCGATTTTCTTGACGATTGAGCAGCCTGCTTTCGGTAAGCGAGTGCGGGAGGTCCGGCGCGCTCAGGGTCTGTCCCAGGGGGACCTCGCCGCGGACGATCTCTCCCCCAGCTATGTCTCGCTGGTCGAGAACGGCCGCAGAATCCCCGGCGCCAAGATCGCCCGGTCCATCGCGGAGCGCCTCGGCACGACGGTCGAGGCGCTGTGCGCCACCGACGAGCCCGGCGACCGACTGACCCGACGCCTCGGCCTGGTCGGCCAGTTGGTGGCCGCCCGCGCCAGCCAGCTGGCCGGTGACTGGCCGGCGGCCAGGCGGCAGCTGGAGTCCGTGGTGGAGCAGGCCGGCACCGGTCAGGACGAGGTGCGCTGGGAGGCGCACTGGGAACTGACCACCGTCCTCGGGCGGCTCGACGACCCGGCCCGCCATGAAGCGGCGCTGCGGCAGCTGCTCGACGATCCGCTCACCCGCTCCGCGCCCGTGCTGCACGCCCGCGTCGCCATCGAACTCGCCCAGCTGCTGCGCGCCGCGGGCCGTCTCTCGGACGGGGTCCGCTTCGCCGAGGAAGCGGTCCGGGTCACCGGCGAGCTGGAGCCCGGCCGCCCGGAGCGGGCACAGGCCCGGGTGGCGCTGCTGTCCGTGTCCGTCGACAGCGGGGAGTGGAGCCGCGCCGAGCAGCTCGGGGCGGAGCTGCAGGCGGAGGTCGCCCCCCTGCCGGCCGGTGAACTGCGGGCGAGCGCGCTGTGGGCGGTGGCCGGTGCGCAGTATCTCGGCGGGCACCCGGACCGGGCGCTGGAGCTGCTGGCCGAGGCGGAGCAACTGCTCGCCGCGACGGACGGTATGCGGCTGCGGCTGCGACTGGCCCGCGCCCGTACGCTGCTGGCGCTCGCGGCGGGCCCGGCGGAGGAGGCCGACGCCCTGCTGGAGCGGGCCCGGCAGGCCGCCGCGCTCGTCGACACCCCGCCCGCCAGGACCTGGCTGGCCGTCCTGGAGACGGCCGCGGCACTGCGGCGCCATGCGCCGGCGGCGGCTTCCGGGCACGCCGCCGCGATCGACCCCGATGTCAGCGGGCTGACGCCCCTCGACCGTGCCCGCTGTCTGCTCCACCTGGCCCGCGCCCATCGCGCGGACGGTGGCCAGGAGGCCGCGGAGGCCGACTTCAAGGAGGCCGCCGAGGGCTATGAGAAGGCCGGCGCCTTCCGGCTGGCGCTGGAGAGCTGGCGTGAGCTGAGCGCGGGGGGCCGGGCGGGCGAGGGACCGGATCCGCACGCGGTACTCATGCCGTAGCGGTATCCGTGGCCTGGGCGGCGGTACCCGCCTCGGCCGCCGGGCCGCCGTGCGTATGGGCGTGCCCGTCAGGGGAGTTCGCCCGCCAGAGCCGGACCTCGGGGGCCAGAGCGGAGGTCGCCGCGCAGGCCACGGCCCGCGGGCCGGCGGGCAGATCGCGGACGTAGGCGGTGCCGCCGGGGCGTGCGGGGGAACCGGGGATCACGATCTTGCCCTCCCGGGCGCCGCTCAGCGCGTCGATCGCGTCGGCGGCGGCCAGCTCGCCCCGGCCGGTCAGCCGCAGCGCCGCTTCCTTGCGGGTCCACAGCTGGGCCAGTCGCTGTGCCCGCCGGCCCACCGGGGCCTCCTGGACGTAGCCGCGCTCCAACGGCGTGAAGGGAAGCAGCAGTTCGCTGACCGGTCCGCGCGGCACGGTGTGCACGGACAGGGCCACCGGGAGGTCCCGGGTCAGGACCAGGAACTGCCGGCCCGTGTCCGCACCGGCGTCGAGACAAAGGCGGGAGCCCACCGGCCAGCCGGTCGTGGCGGGCGGTTCGGCGAACACCGGTCGCCCGAAGCCGTCCCTGGTCACCGGAATATCGCTCGGGGAACAATGCAGCAGTCGGCCGAGAAATTCCGTTAAAGAGTCGGGTTGTCGAATGTCACCGGGGACGTTCGAGAATATATGTAAACAGCCGTCGGCTAATTCGGATGAGCGGGACGGATCCCAACTGGCGTCCCCTCGGGGCGCGTTGGCCGGGATGTCGTGGTTGAGCGAATGTGCGCCACAGGAAAGCTGGTCCCCCCGCATAGATCCCCTCGCACCATGTCTCCTTTCCGGAATGGTCACATCCGAGAAAGCAGTGCACCGAGTCGATTTGATTCACCCTCCGGAGATCTTCAAGGTAACCCTGGTCTATGCCTGCGTCAACAAGCGACGACCGAAAATCAACCTCGTTTTACCCGGCGGCATTACCAGATTTCGCCAACGTACGGACCGGCGGGACGCGGTGAACCCGGGGCGGCCGCAAGTCGAGGACTGGTCGATCGTCAGTTGACGGCAATCCGCCTCTTATTCACATCCCTTGCACGGGTGCGCTTCTGCCGGTGTGGCGCGGTCGGCGGAAGCGCACCGGCCGGGGGCCGCACTCAGGACGCCGACTGCTTCTCCACCCGGATCACGATGTCCAAAACCGTGCGCATGTCCTTCATCTCCTCTTCGGGCAGCTCGACCCCGAAGCGCTCCTCCGCCACGACGATGACCTCGGCCATCGCGAGCGAGTCCACATCCAGCTCCTCGACCAAGGACTTCTCCTCGGTCACCTCGGCCGGCACCACGCCGGCCACCTCGTGCAGGATCTCGGCGAGTTGAGCAACGATCTCTTCGCGGGTCGGGACGGTCATGACGGTCACCTCTCTGAGGAGTTCGGGGTGGTGCTGATGGAGGGTGCGGCCCCGGGGCCGTGCGGTGCGGGTGCGGCGCACGCGGCGGCCCGCGGCGGGCTGCGGCACCTCGGCGGGGGGCGGCGACATCGAGGAGCAACGTGCTCCGGCGCGGCATCCGAGTCCCCCGTGACACGCGAGTCATTGTTTTGACTATGCTTGACTACTCTAGTCAACGGGAGGTCCGATAAGTTGTCAACGACTGTCTATCAAGACCAAGCCAGGACAATGCTTCTGAGTTATGTTCAGTGACTCTGAAGTCGAGAATGAGTCAGACGGAGGAACCGCATGAGCGGTCTGCTCGACGGAAAGCAGCTGGTCATCACCGGTGTGATCACCGAAAGCTCGATCGCCTACGCGGTGGCACGGCTCGCCCAGGAAGAGGGCGCCAAGATCGTCCTCACCGCCTACGGGCGGCCGAGTCTGGTGGCCCGGCTCGCCCGGCGGCTGCCGGAAGTGCCCCCCGTCGTGGAGCTGGACGTCACGGACGAAGAGCAGCTCAGCACCCTCGCCGACCGGGTCGGCGAGCACCTCGACGGCCTCGACGGCGTACTGCACTCCGTCGCCAACGCCCCCGCCAACTGCCTGGACGGCGGCTTCCTGACCGCACCGTGGCGCGATGTGTCCGCCGCCCTGCACACCTCGACGTACTCCTTGGTCGCGCTGACCATGGCCTGCCGGCCGCTGCTCCGCCCCGGCTCCTCCGTCGTCGGCGTCGACTTCGACGCCTCCCGCGCCTGGCCCGGCTACGACTGGATGGGCGTCGCCAAGGCGGGACTTGAGGCCTGCTCCCGCTATCTGGCGCGCGACCTGGGCGGCCAGGGCATACGGGCCAACCTCGTCGCGGCCGGCCCGCTGCGCACTCTGGCCGCGCGCGGTATCGGCGGTGACGGGCCGTCCTTCGAGAAGAGCTGGGCGACCCGCGCCCCGCTCGGCTGGGATCCGCAGGACGCCGGGCCGGTCGCCCGTACCTGTGTGGCGCTGCTGTCGGACTGGCTGCCCGCCACCACCGGCGAGATCGTGCACGCGGACGGCGGGCACCACATGATCGGCGACTGAGCGGCGATGACGGAGAGAGCGGCGGCGCCCACCACCCTTTGCTGCGGCCCGTACGCCATCGAGCGGAAGCGGATCGCCGCCTTCGCCGCCGCGCTCGGCGACCCCCACCCCGCGTACACGGATCCGGCCGCCGCCCGCGCCCTCGGCCACCCGGACATCATCGCCCCGCCCACCTACCTGGCCACCCTCGCCACCGACGCCGAGGACCAACTCCTCGCCGCCCAACCGGATTTCCCGACCACCGAGGGCGCCGTGCACCGCGCGCAGACGCTGCGCCACGCCCGCCCCGCCCACGCCGGCGACACCCTGCACGCGACCGTGCGCCTTGCCGCCGCCACCACCCTCGCCGGCCGCCCACTCCTCACCCTCGACTGCGAGTTCCGCGACGAGGGCGGCGCCTGGGTGGCCACCACCACGTCCACGCTGCTGTGCCCGGCCGCCACACCGTGGCCCGCCCGGCGCCCGCTCGACACCACGGGATCGGAGCACCCATGACCGACACCATCGCCCCTCCGGTCGCCGCCGCCCGGCTCGTCGACGGCACCGCTGCCCCGCTCGGCGGCACCGGCCGCCTCGACGGCCCGACGCTCGGCCACCGGATACGGACCACCGCACACGCCTTACGGCAGCTCGGCCTCCGCACCGGCGACCGGGTCCTGGTGCAGGGTGACAACAGCGTCGACTATGTCGTCACACTGCTGGCCCTGATGCAGCTCGACACCTCCCTCATCCCGCTCGACCACCGGGTCTCCGCGGCCGACGCCGCCGCGGCCGGCCGTCAGGCCCAGGCCCGCTGGCTGGTCACCGCCGCCGACCGCGCCGCCGGCTTCCCCGGCATCCCCGACCGGCGCGTCATCCACTACCCGCGGCTGGCCACCGATGCCCCGCCGCCGCCCGCCGCCGTCGATCTGGCGCCCTGGTTCCGCCGCCCCGACGCCCTCGTCCTGTGGTCCTCCGGCACCACCGGGCGGCCCAAGGGCATCATCAAGCCCGGCAGGGCCGTCCTCGACAACTCACTGCGCACCATCCAGGCCATGGGCTACCGGGAGGACGACGTCCTCGCGCCCCTGCTGCCCTTCTCACACCAGTACGGGCTCTCCGTCATCCTGCTGTGGTGGCTGGCCCGTTGCACCCTGCTGGTCACCCCCTACCAGCGGCTCGACGCGGCCGTCGGCCAGGCCGCGGCGCACGGCGCCACCGCCGTGGACGCCGCCCCGTCCACGTATCACTCGCTCCTCGGCGTGGTGCGCCGCCGCCCGGAGGTACGCGCCGGGCTCGCGGGCGTACGGCTCTGGGGTGTGGGCGGTGCACCGCTGCCCGCCCCGCTGGCCGAGACCTTCCACACGACAATGGGCCGCCCGCTCCTGGACGGCTACGGTCTGACGGAACTCGGCAATGTCGCGCTGGCGACCCCCGACGCACCGCACGGCTGCGGGCGTCCGCTGCCCGGCGTACGGCTGCGCGTCATGCGCCCCGACGGCACGGCTGCCCGCCCCGGCGAGCTCGGCGGCATCGAGGTGCGCTCCCCCGGACTGATGGCCGGCTACCTCCAGGAGGACGGCTCGCTCACACCGGTCGACCCGGACGGCTGGTATCCGACGGCCGACCTGGGCAGCGTCGACGCCGACGGCACCGTGCGGGTGGTGGGCCGCAATCAGGCCGTGCACCGGCTGGGCTTCACGCTCTACCCCGAGAGCCTGGAACGCCGTGCCGAGGCCGGTGGCCGGCCGGTGAAGGTACTGGCGGTCGAGGACCAACGCCGTGGCAGTGCACTGCACTTCGTGGTCGCCGACCCCGAGGGTGCGGCCCCGCTCACCTGGCGCCGGCGGCTCGCCGAGCACCTGGCGGAGTATGAACAGCCCAATGCGGTCCATGTCGTCGACCACTTCCCGCTCACTGCCAACGGAAAGCCCGACACGCGTGCGCTGCGTGCGGAGCTCGGGCTGGAGCTGGGAGGGGGTCCGGGGACCGGCGCCCCGGTCGGGGGCTGAGCGGTAGAACTCCGGGCGTATCGCGGGTGGTTCAAGTCTGTGGGTGTTCGGGCATCTCCGGGTGGTTCACGTCTGCGGATGTTTCACGTGGAACATGTCGTCTTGCGCTTCGTCGTCCTCTTGCGCTTCGTGATCGGCTTGCGCTTCGTCGCCGACCACTGCGTCGCCCTCTGTGTTGACGTCTGGCTCGGGCCTCTGCATCGAAGCCTGGCTCAAGCCTCGGCGTTGGCGTCCGGGTCCGTATCGGGTGGATCAGATCCGGATACCTCGGTGGACCGGATCCCCATGCATCCGGTGGATCCCGTCTGCACGCTGCCGGTGGATCACAAGTGCGCGCTTCCTGCGGAGCACCTCTGCGTGCTCCTGGTGGAATCCGTCGGCGTCCGGTCTCCTGGGCGCGGAGCTGTCACGCGCCGTTTCGCCCCTTTTCAGGGCCGGTGGGGCCGGCTGCACAGCGGCTGCCGACCGGTTCAGACGACGCGAGCGGTGTGCGCATGACGACGGGCCGCCGGGACGGCCGCTGAGCGTGCATCCGCCTCGGCACCTCGGTCCGGCGTGGCCTCGGCACTGCTGTCCAGCGCGGTCCCGGCCGAGTCGTCGAACTCGTCGGCCATCAGCGGAGCGGTGCGGGTGCGGCTGCGGCTGCGCAGACCGGGCGAGGTTCCATGTGCCTCGGCGCTGATGCGCTGCTTGATCGTCGGCGGCAGCTCGGGCCGGGCGAACATCCGCCGGGCGGGCTCGGCTTGGCCGAACAGCGGTACGGCACGCGGCGCGGGCACGGCAGGGGTCCCTGTCCCTGGCCCAGGGTCCGGTGCGGCGCAGCGCGCCGCCTCCGGGGCCTCGGCACCCGGGGCGTCGGTGCCCGCGTTCCCGTTGCCCAGGGTCCGCTCGTACAGTGCGGCATCCCGGCGTGCGGCCGATGCCGCCGCGGAGACACCCAGTGATGCCAGCAGCTTGCCCAGCATGGCAAGGCACACCGCCCAGAACTTCATGACCTTGGTCGCAGCCATGGCCCCTCACTTTCGATCGAGGATCTCCCCGAGAGATCCGTTGCGTCCACTTCGGTTGTGTTTCCTCTGTTGCTTCGCTTCAGTTGCGCCGCTTCCGGTGCACCGCTTAGATGGCGTCGCTTCTGTTGCGTTTTCTTATGATGAGTACGCAATGGGAAGATTCACGGACCGACGCCCCGGGATCGGCGTTCTTCCGATGAACACCACCCGTACGCAGTAGCCACAGCCGTCGGACGGCAGGCCGGCGGCGGGTCGCAGACCGCGGTCAAGCGATCGGTTGATGCCGTTCCGAACGCGACGGGCGAGGCGCCACCGGGTGCGTGGGGCGGATTCTCGGGTGAGGGCAGTCGTCGAAGTCACCGGGCTGCGCAAGGTCCACGGGAGTCCGAACGGCGCCGGCAAGACGACCATCGTCGAGTGCGTCGCGGGCCTCGACCAGGTCACCCAGGTCCGGACGGAGACTCGGCCGGTGAGGCTTTGTCCCGCTCAGGCCGGTGCCAGCTCCCCCGTGCGCGCCATCTCCGCCATCATGCGGACGGCCTCGGGCTCGGGGGTGTCGGGCGGGATGATCAGCAGGTCCCAGCGGCCGTGGCCGGGGGAGACCAGGCAGACGGTGTCCGGGCCGGGGCGGCCGGTGGTTCTGCGGAGGCGGACGACATGGCCCTCGACGAGGATCCGGGCGGGCAGGGCGGGCCAGGGCGCGCCGTTCACCGTGGCGTGCGAGATCCGGGGCCAGTCGAAGGGCAGGGCGGCCAGCAGCTCGGGGAGTTCGGCCAGCAGGTCGGCCGAGTGGGGCCACCAGACACCGTCGATGCACCGCACCGTATCGGTGTGCGGGGCGATGGTCAGACGGGCGACGGGGGGTGGCGCGTGATGCGGGGGAGGGCCGCCGGTGGTGGTCATGCGGTGCTCCTGGTGCGGCGGGCCGCCACCCGTGCGGGGTCGGGCCAGCGCACGTCCCGGACCCAGCCGAGGCGTTCGAAGAGCCGGATCACGGCGGCGGACACATCGAGCTGACCGCGATCGACGCCGTGCCGGGCGCAGGTCGGGTCGGCGTGGTGCAGGTTGTGCCAGCTCTCGCCGAACGAGAGCAGGGCCAGCGGCCACAGGTTGGTCGCCCGGTCGTGGCGCCGGGTGCGGAACGGCCGCTCACCGATGACATGGCAGAGCGAATTGACGCTCCAGGTGACGTGGTGCAGCAGCGCGATCCGGATGAACCCCGCCCACAGCAGGGCGGTCAGCGCGGTGACCCAGGAGCCGCCGAGCGCCCAGCCCAGCCCGAACGGCAGCCCGAGCGTGAGCAGACACAGCACGGGGAACGCCCGGTCGACCGCGCGGATCCCGGGGTCGGCGAGCAGATCGGGCGCAAAGCGGCGGTGCGAGGTGGGGTCGTTGCCGAACAGCCAGCCGATGTGCGAGTACAGCAGTCCGCGCAGCTGACCGCGCAGGCTGGTGCCGTAGCGATAGGGGGAGTGCGGATCGCCGGGCCGGTCGGTGTAGGCGTGGTGGCGACGGTGGGTGGCGACCCAGTCGATGACATCGCCCTGGAAACTGAGCGAACCGGCGAGGGCGAGCGCGACGCGCAGTGCGGGGGTGGCGGTATAGCTGCCGTGGGTGAGGCCGCGGTGGAAGCCGACGGTGACGCCCAGGCCGCTGATGACATAGAAGACGGCCAGCAGAACGAGGTCGGTGAGGTGTACGACGCTGCCCCACAGGAGGGGGATCGCGACGGCCAGGCCGACGAACGGGGCGACGACGATGATGCCGGTCACCGTGACGTACATACGGCGGCCGCTGGTCGGCGGGGGCTCGGCGGTGCTCTCGGGGAACGGCGAGGTGCCGTCATAGTCCGGTGCCGGCGGGAAATCGCGGGCGGTGGACGTCACGGGTCGTCACCCGCCTTCCCCGGGGGCGGCGGTGGGCCGGGCACCGGCGTTCCGGGGTGGGCATCGTCGTGCGGCCGCTTGTGCTTCCGCTGCCGCATCGACTGCTTCCAGTCCGCGTACCGGTGGCCGGCCATCCGTCCGGCTCCCTGGGCATTGACCCGGGCGATGAACAGCGCCCCCAGCGCGACCAGCGCCAGCAGCACGACCACGGTCCACAGAGTCTGCATGGTGCTCACCTCACCGAATGCCGGGCGTCCCTCGGCATCCTTCGGTTCCGGTGTTTCCAAGGTACCCCGCGGTGGGCCTGTACATCCCGTTGTGGGCGGTTATGGGCAGGAGGCGCACCCGGGAGGCGAGACGGCGGGCGGGCGGTGCGGGCGGCCGCTGCCGGGGCCCCCATGACCTCCCTCCAGGCGTTGCCTGCACTCCGGGCGAGCCTCAAAATCTACAGAAGTGTAGAAGTGAGGAGTCGGGAGTCTGCGGCGTCCGGCTGCCGCGCGCGGACCACCGCCCGGATCCGGCCGCTCAGTAGGATGCCCCGACGTCCCGGCCACCGGGACGCCCGGCGCGGCAGGAGGCGACGGCATGGGCGGGAAGTCCTTCGGGAACTTCGGCGGCTCCGGGCGGGAGCGTGCCCGCAGGCGGGGGCAGGGCCAGCTGGAGGCCCAGGTGCTGGCCGCGCTGCACCGCTCGCCGGGACCGGCCACCGCCGCCTGGGTACAGGAACGGCTCGGCGGCGACCTCGCGTACACGACCGTGATGACGATCCTGTCCCGGCTGCACGCCAAGCAGGCCGTCACCCGCGAGCGGTCCGGCCGCGCCTACGTCTGGACCCCGGCCGCCGACGAGGCCGGGCTCGCCGCACTGCGGATGCGCCGCGTCCTGGACGGCGAACCGGACCGGGACGCCGTGCTGACCAGCTTCGTCTCCGCGCTCTCCGCGCATGACGAGCAGTTGCTGCGTACCCTCCTCGACCGCGACGCGGCCGCCGGCGCCGGGACGGCCGGCGCCCCCGCGACCGCCGAGGACCCGGCCCCCGGACGGCACCATCCCTCGGACGAAGCACGCGGAGGCTGACCGGTGGGTGTCTTCGTGTTCCTGCCGCTCGTCCTGCCGCTCACCGCGCTGCCGATCGCCCGGCTCGCGGAGCAGCACCTCCACCCGCGCGCCACCACCCGTCTGCTGACCCTGCTCGCCGCGGTCCTCGGCCTGTGCAACACGCTCTGCCTGGGTCTGCTGGTGGTCGTCGGCACCGCCCAACTGCGCGGCAATCCGCTGCCCGACGGCTGGTCGGACCCCGAGGTGCGGGCCGCCGTCCCGTCCGCCGAGGTCGCCGGCGTCGCCGCGATTCCCCTGCTGGCCGCCGCGCTCATCGTGTGCGGCGCCGCGCTGCGCCGGCACCGCCGCATCCGGGCCCGTACCCACCGTGCGCTGGACGTGCTGCCGGCCGGCACCGGCCCCGTCGTGCTGCCGGACGACGAGCCCTACGCCTACGCCGTGCCCGGCACCCCGGCCCGCCCCGGACGGCCCGCCAGGCCCGGCCGGATCGCGGTCTCCCGCGGCATGCTGCGCAGCCTGGACGGCGACGAGCGGCGCGCCCTGTTCGCCCATGAGCGCGCGCATCTGCGCTGCCGCCACCATCGCTATCTGCTCGCCATACGCCTGGCCGGCTGTGTCAACCCGCTGCTGCTGCCGCTGCGTTCCGCGGTCGCCTTCGCCACCGAGCGCTGGGCGGACGAGGAGGCGGCGCAGGTGGTCGGCGACCGGCGGCTGACGGCGCGTGCGGTGGGCAAGGCGGCGCTGGTCACACGGCCCGCGCCGGCAGCGGGGCCGGCGCACTTCGCGGCGCCCGAACCCGGGCCGGTGCCGCGCCGGGTGGCGGCACTGCTCGGGCCCGTGCCGCCGGCCCGCCACTGGCCGCCGGCGCTGACCCCGGCCGGTCTGGCGGCCCTGGTCGCCGCGGCGGGCACGGCCGCCTCCGCGGTCTCCGCGCTCAACGCGGCGGTAGCGCTGTTCGTTGTTCTGAAGGCAGCAACGCCGCTCTAGGGGCACACTGACCCTTGACCCTCACCGGGCACGCACCGCGCACCGCGCTGTGACCGCCCCATACCAGGCAACTTCTACAACACTGTAGATCTTCCCGGTAGAGTGGCGCGCACATGCGCAACAGGCGTGGCCGGAGGGGGAGATGGCAACGAGGTGCGGACTCCTGACCTGGGACTGCCCGCCTCCAGAGGCGGAGGTGCGATGGGTCTATCAGCCGGTGGAGGTCCAATACCCGGACGGCCGGTGGACGTTGGGCCGCATCAACGCCTGGTGGACGGACGGGGCGGGCGAGTTGTGGTGCCGGCTGCGCACCCTGCCCGGCAGCGCGTGTCCGCAGTGGCTGCGTTACGACCCCGAGTCCATCCTGCTGCTGCCCAGCACCGGCATCTGACCCGCCACCTCCCGCCGGCACCGCCGGCCGCCGCTGCCGCCCCCTCCCCCGTACCGCCCCACCAGCATCAGAAGGACCAGAAGGGCCATCGGCGTGCATGACAGGCAGACGCACCAGCAGACGGCCCGGCGGGGCAGCGGCGGCACACCCGCAGCGTCCCGTACCACCGGCGATGCCTCCCGTGACCCCGGCGGCTCCCGCGCTTCCGGCGCCGGCTCGCGCCGTAGGCCGTCCGGTGCCCGCAGGTCCGGCGGCGGCTCCCGCCAGGCGGGCGGTACGGGCACGCTGCGGATGACCCGCCGCGGCCGCATCCTCGCCTGGACCGGCGGCGCGCTCGGCGTGCTGCTGCTCGGCACGGCCGGCGTCGGGGCGTGGGTCTACCAGCACCTGGACGGCAATATCCACGGCGCGGACATCGGGGTCGACGGCGCCCGGCCGGTCAATCTCAGCCCCGGCTCCAAGAACATCCTGGTCGTCGGCTCCGACAGCCGCGCCGGCGCCAACGCCAAGTACGGCAAGGGCCTGACCACCATGCAGTCGGACACACTGATGGTGCTGCACATCGCCGCCAACCGTAAGTGGGCGACCGCGCTGTCCTTCCCCCGGGACTCCTGGGTGCAGATCCCCGCCTGCACCCGCGGCAACGGCTCGAAGTCGTCCCCGCACCACTTCAAGATCAACGAGGCGTTCTCGATCGGCGGTGACTCCGGCGAGATCGGCAAGGCCGCGGCCTGCACCATCAAGACCGTCGAGAAGAACACCGGGCTGCGCATCGACCACTTCACCTCGGTCGACTTCCAGGGCTTCAAGGGCATGGTCAACGCGCTGGGCGGCATAGAGGTCTGCCCCAAGCACGCCATCCACGACAAGAAGGCCCACCTGGACATGGACGCGGGCTGCCAGAACGTCCAGGACGAGAAGGCGCTCGGCTATGTCCGCACCCGCTACAGCGTCGGAGACGGCTCCGACCTCGGCCGCATCGGCCGCCAGCAGGAGTTCATGAAGGCACTGGCGGCCAAGGCCCAGTCCAAGCTCACCAGCCCCGGCGAGCTCTACGACTTCCTGGACTCGGCCACCAAGTCCATCACCACCGACAAGGACCTGGCCGGCCTCAAGCCGCTCTACGACCTGGCCGCGACCGTCAAGGACATCCCCACCGACCGCCTCACCTTCCTGACCATCCCCAACTACTACCGCGAGGCCGACGTCCCCACCGACAAGGCCAATGTGGTCTGGCAGTATCCGCAGGCCGGCCGGCTCTTCAGCGACCTCGCGCACGACCGCGAGATCGGCGCCGCCGGCAAGAAGAAGCTCGCCGAGGCCGCCAAGAACCCGGTGACCGCGCGCTCCGTGCAGGTCCGCGTCCTCAACGGCACCGGCGCCCCCGGCCGGGCCGCCTCCGCCGGCGACCAGCTGCGCAAGCTCGGCTTCACGGTCACCGGCACCGGCAACGCCCCGGCGACGGACAAGACCACGGTCACCTACCCGGCCGCGCTCAAGACGCAGAGCGAGGTGCTCGCCTCCCGCCTCCCCGGCACCAAGGCCACGGAGTCGGCCGGGGCGGCGCCGGGCGCCGTGACGCTGACGATCGGGCCGGACTTCCCGGCGGACATGCCCTGAGGAACCGCGTCGGCCCGGCGCACTGCGTCCTGCCGACGTGTGCGCACCACTCTGCTTACTGCTGCGGCCTGCGCCGTGCTCCGTGCCGACCGCGTGCCCTCCGTCATGCCGACAGGGGCCCGTCCACGATCCGCCGGACGGGCCCCGACGGCCCGGGTCCCTCAGGCGTGCAGGCGTTCCACCGGCCGGGCCGTGTGCACCTCGATGTCGTGCGCGGCGCGCTGCAGCAGCTGATGGCTGAGGTCCGACATCGCACGGGCCACCGCCAGCTCGTCCCCGATGGCCGGGACGTTCTCGTCGGCGGGGTTACAGCGAGCCGCTCCCTGGCCGACCATCTGCCCGCCGTCCTTGCCACGCAGCCTGGCCTCGGCCCGGACCTCGCTGTCGGTCTCGGTGATGCTGATCTCGGCGTTCCATGTCTTCGTGCCAGTCACCGGAAGCCTCCTCGTCCGCCCCATAAACAGCACATGAACCGCCCCCACGAAAATCCTCGCACCGGCGTCCGCGGGCCGCACCTGGGGCCCGCCACACCTCGATCCGGGGGTTTTCCTCATGGTGGAGCCGCCGCACGCCGCCCTAGCCTCGTCGTAGCGGGGAACCGGGCGGCGGGCGCCCCCTCGCCTCACCAACTACCGAGCTTTCCGGGGGACTTCATGCGCAAGCGCGTCCGCTTCATCGGGATCGTCGCGATGGCCGCCATCGGGTCAGTGGGCATCAGCGCATGCGGACTGCTGCCCGGGAAGACCTTCAGAGACGACGCCGTGGTGTCGAAGAAGATCACGGCCGTCCGGCTGGACAGCACCTCGGGCGGCCTCACGGTGCACGGCGGCAAGGGCGGCGGCAAGGTCTCGGTCCACCGCTCGGTGACGTACCACGGCGACCGGCCCAAGGGGGCCACCCACCGGGTCGAGGACGGTGTGCTGGTGCTCACCGGCTGCGGCAAGAACTGCTCGGTGGACTACACCGTCGAGCTGCCCGCGGGCATCCCGGTCAGCGGCGAGACCTCGTCCGGCTCGGTGGATCTGACCCAGGTGGGCCCGGTGAAGGTGACGACCAGCTCCGGCACCATCGACCTGGACGGCGTGGCCGGCACGGTCGACGCACGGACCTCCAACGGCCGGATCACCGGACGCGGCCTGTCCGGCAAGCGCATCGCGGCAGAGACCTCCAACGGGGCGATCGATCTCACCCCGGCCCGCGCCCAGAGCGTCCGGGCGAAGACGTCCAACGGCGGCATCACCCTGCGGCTGCCGAAGGGTCCGTACCGGGTAGCCGCGGAGACCAGCAACGGGGACAAGCACATAGGTGTCGCCCAGGACCCGGCGGGACGCTTCCACCTGGACCTGACCACCAGCAACGGGGACATCACCGCACGCCCCGCCTGATGCCGTGGCATCGGGCGGGGCCGGGACGGCCGAGCGGGCCCGGTCTCCGGGCCCCGGCCGCCTGCCGACCGGGACGGGACGGACCCCGCCCCCGGCGTCAGTCCTCCCCCTCCAGCTCCCCTTCGGTCTCCAGGAACGCCTGCCGCAGGGCCGCCAGCGTCTCGGCGTCCGGCTTCTCCCACATACCGCGGGATTCGGCCTCCAGGAGGCGTTCGGCGATGCCGTGCAGGGCCCAGGGGTTGGCCTCCTGCAGGAAGTCGCGGTTCTCGGGGTCGAGCACGTAGGTCTGGGCGAGCTTGTCGTACATCCAGTCGGCGATCACGCCCGTGGTGGCGTCGTAGCCGAACAAGTAGTCCACGGTCGCGGCGAGTTCGAAGGCGCCCTTGTAACCGTGGCGGCGCATCGCCTCGATCCAGCGGGGGTTGACCACCCGGGCGCGGAAGACCCGGGAGGTCTCCTCGACGAGGGTGCGGGTGCGGACCGTCTCCGGACGGGTGGAGTCACCGATGTACGCCTCCGGGGCCTTGCCCTTGAGCGCCTTGACGGTGGCGACCATGCCGCCGTGGTACTGGAAGTAGTCGTCGGAGTCCGCGATGTCGTGCTCGCGGGTATCGGTGTTCTTGGCGGCGACCGCGATGCGCTTGTAGGCGGTCTCCATCTCGTCCCGGGCCGGCCGGCCTTCGAGACCGCGGCCGTAGGCGTAACCGCCCCAGACGGTGTAGACCTCGGCGAGGTCGGCGTCGGTGCGCCAGTCGCGGGAATCGATCAGCTGGAGCAGTCCCGCGCCGTACGTCCCCGGACGGGAGCCGAAGATGCGGGTGGTGGCGCGCCGCTCGTCGCCGTGCTCGGCCAGGTCGGCCTGGGCGTGGGCGCGTACGAAGTTGGACTCCGCGGGCTCGTCCAGGCCGGCGGCGAGCCGTACTGCGTCGTCGAGCAGGCCGATGACGTGCGGGAAGGCGTCACGGAAGAAGCCGGAGATGCGCAGGGTGACATCGATACGGGGGCGGCCGAGCTCGGCCAGCGCGATGGGCTCCAGGCCGTTGACCCGGCGCGAGGCGTCGTCCCATACGGGGCGGACCCCCAGCAGGGCGAGGGCCTCGGCGATATCGTCGCCGCTGGTCCGCATCGCGCTGGTGCCCCACAGGGACAGACCGACCGACTGCGGCCAGTCGCCGTTGTCGGTGCGGTAGCGCTCCAGCAGGGAGTCAGCGAGGGCCTGGCCGGTCTCCCAGGCGAGGCGGGAGGGGACGGCCTTGGGGTCGACGGAGTAGAAGTTACGGCCCGTCGGCAGGACGTTGACCAGGCCGCGCAGCGGGGAGCCGGAGGGACCGGCCGGAACGAAACCGCCGTTCAGCGCGTGCACCGCGTGGTCGATCTCGTCGGTGGTGGCGGCGAGGCGCGGGACGACCTGGCGGGCGGCGAAGTCGAGGATGTCGGCGACCGCGGCCGGGTGCCCCTCGGCGGTCCCGGCCACCGCCGCCGGGTCCCAGTCCGCGTCCTCCATCGCCTGGACCAGCGCGCGGGCCGTGGCCTCGGCCTCGTCGGCGGTCGTCCGGGTCGCGGCGGACTCGTCGAGACCGAGCGCCTCGCGCAGACCGGGCAGGGCGGACGTACCGCCCCAGATCTGGCGGGCGCGGAGGATGGACAGGACGAGGTTGACGCGGGCCTCGCCGGCCGGTGCGCCGCCCAGGACATGCAGACCGTCGCGGATCTGGGCGTCCTTGACCTCGCACAGCCAGCCGTCGACGTGCAGCAGGAAGTCGTCGAAGCCCTCGTCGTCCGGGCGGGCCTCCAGGCCCAGGTCGTGGTCGAGCCTGGCGGCCTGGATCAGCGTCCAGATCTGGGCGCGGATCGCGGGCAGCTTGGCCGGGTCCATGGCGGAGATGGCCGCGTACTCGTCGAGCAGCTGCTCCAGGCGCGCGATATCGCCGTAGGACTCGGCGCGGGCCATCGGCGGGACGAGGTGGTCGACGAGGGTGGCGTGGACCCGGCGCTTGGCCTGGGTGCCCTCGCCCGGGTCGTTGACCAGGAAGGGGTAGACGAGCGGGAGATCGCCGAGGGCGGCGTCCGGGCCGCAGGCCGCGGACAGCCCGGCGTTCTTGCCGGGCAGCCACTCCAGGTTGCCGTGCTTGCCCAGGTGGACCATGGCGTCCGCGCCGAATCCGCCGTCGTCGGCCGAGGCCGCGATCCAGCGGTACGCCGCCAAGTAGTGGTGCGAGGGCGGCAGATCGGGGTCGTGGTAGATCGCGATCGGGTTCTCGCCGAAGCCGCGCGGCGGCTGGATGAGGATGAGGAGATTGCCGCGGCGCAGGGCGGCCAGCACGATGTCGCCGTCGGGGTTGCGGCTGCGGTCGACGAACATCTCGCCGGGCGGCGGCCCCCAGTGCTGCTCGACGGAGTCCCGCAGTTCCTGCGGGAGCGTGGCGTACCAGCGCTTGTAGTCGGCGGCCGGGATACGGACCGGGTTGCGGGCGAGCTGCTCCTCGGTCAGCCACTCCTGGTCGTGGCCGCCGGCCTCGATGAGGGCGTAGATCAGCTCGTCGCCGTCGCCGGACACGAGGCCGGGAACCTCTTCGGTGCCGAAGTCATAGCCGTCGGCCTGCAGACGGCGCAGCAGCGCGACGGCGCTGGCGGGGGTGTCCAGGCCGACCGCGTTGCCGATCCGGGAGTGCTTGGTCGGGTACGCGGACAGCACCAGGGCGAGGCGCTTCTCGGCGGCCGGGATGTGGCGCAGCCGGGCATGCCGGACGGCGATGCCGGCGACCCGGGCGGCGCGCTCGGCGTCGGCGACGTACACCGGCAGACCGTCCTCGTCGACCTCCTTGAAGGAGAACGGAACGGTGATCAGCCGGCCGTCGAACTCGGGGACGGCGATCTGCGAGGCGGCGTCCAGCGGCGACAGCCCCTCGTCGCTCTCCTCCCAGGCACTGCGCGGCCCGGTCAGGCACAGGGCCTGCAGGATCGGAACGTCGAGGGCGGCCAGCGCGCCCGCGTCCCAGGACTCGTCATCGCCGCCGGCGGAGGCCTCGGCGGGCTTGCTGCCGCCCGCGGCGAGGACCGTGGTGACCAGGGTGTCGGCGGCCCGCAGCTCCTCGATCAGCTCCGGCTCGGGGGCACGGAGGGAAGCGACGAAGAGCGGGCGGGCACGGCCGCCCGCCGCCTCGATCTGCTCGCACAGGGTCCGTACGAAGCCGGTGTTGCCGCTCATGTGGTGGGCGCGGTAGTAGAGCACGGCGATCAGCGGGCCGGTCTCGTTGCGGGCTTCCCACTCCAGCGGGCCCCAGCTGGGGGCGGGCGCGGGCGGCTCGAAGCCATGACCGGTCAGCAGCACCGTGTCGGAGAGGAAGCGGGCGAGCTGGTCGAGATTGGCGGGCCCGCCGTGCGCGAGGTAGGCGTGCGCCTCGGCCGCGATGCCGACCGGGACCGTGGACTGCTCCATGAGCTGGGCGTCGGGGGCCTGTTCACCGGTGAGCACGACGACCGGCCGGTGCTGGTCCTCGGCGAGCAGCACCTCCAGGCCCTCCTCCCAGGCCCGGATCCCGCCGAGGAGACGCACGACGACGAGGTCGCAGCCCTCCAGCAGTGCGGGCAGCTCGGCGACGTCGAGACGGGCGGGGTTGGCGAGCCGGTACGGCACGGGACCCGTGGCCGCGCGGGCACTGAGCAGGTCGGTGTCGGAGGTCGACAGCAGCAGAAGCATGCGAGCGCAGGCCTTCCTCGGGGTGTCCGCGCCCCGGGTGGTCGTAAGGACGGCGGGAGTTCCTGGCTCGCCCGGCAGGCCGGGTTCACAGTGGCGGGACCGCGCCGGATTCTCACCGGGCTTCCTCCCTAGGGCCGTAGGACCCTGCGCCGTCGCTGGCGTCGGCGGGCCAGCCGACCCACCGACCTGCATAGTAAGGGCTGTGGCCGGGCGAGGTAAGCGGGCCTCCTGGCAGGCCGCGGCGGGACGGGGGCGTGCACGCGGCGGGCCGGGTGCATGGCCGGATCCGGCCCGGATCGGCGCCCACCCCCGTGGGTATGCTCGCGGCCATGCCGCCCTCCCCCTCGACACGGCCGCAGGCCGCCGCACCGCCTCTGCGCGACCGCGGTGACGCCTGCCCGGGAGCGCTGCGGCTGCATACGGCCGCCGACGGCAATCTCGCCCGTATCCGGGTACCCGCCGGAGATTTGACGGCCCGTCAGGCCACTGTCCTGGCCAACGCCGCGGAACTGCTCGGCGACGGCCACCTCTCCCTCACCTCCCGCGGCAACGCCGAGCTCCGCGGCCTTGCGGAGGACTGCGGCGCCCGGCTCGCCGGTCTGCTGCGCGACGCCGGTCTGCTGCCCTCCGAGCGCCACGAACGCATCCGCAACATCCTCGCCTCCCCGCTGGCCGGACTGGACCGGCACACCCCTTCTGACGTGCGACGGTGGGCCCGTGAGCTGGACGCACTGCTCTGTGCGAGCGAGTCAGCGACCGCCCTCTCCGGCCGTTTCCTGTTCGTTGTGGACGACGGACGGGGCGATGTGGCGGCGCTCGGCGGAGATGTGAGCTTGCTCGCAGAACCGGACGGGGACCGGACCGGACCGGCGGGCAGCGCCCTGCTGCGGGTCGGCGACGATCCGGCGGCGCTGCGGATCGCCGGCCCGGACGTACCGCGCGCCGCGCTCACCGCCGCCGAGGCCTTCCTGACCGCCGCCGGGGCGAGCGGCAGCGGCGCCTGGCGGGTCCGCGAACTCCCGGACGGGCACGGGCTGAGCGCCCTGGACGTGGCCGACGCGCTGCGGTCGGCGGGCATCGGGGCCGCGTACGTGCCCGAGGCTCCCGCACCCGGAACCCGCACCTCCCCGCCGTATGCGGACTCCTCCGCCCCCGGCATCGTCGAGGGCCCCGACGGCGACCGGGCGCTCTCGGTCCTGGCGCCGCTGGGCCGGCTGTCGGTGGCCCAATGGCGGCTGCTGACCGCGATCGCCGCCGACGACGGCGCCGGCGCACTGCGCCTCACCCCGTGGCGCGGCATCGTCCTGCCCGGACTGCCGGCCGCCGCGGCACCCGGCCGGCTGGCGGAGCTCACCACCGCCGGACTGATCACCGACCCGGCCTCCCCCTGGCACCGCCTGGGCGCCTGTACGGGCCGCCCCGGCTGTGCCAAGTCCCTCACCGACGTACGCGCCGACGCCACGGCCGCCGTCGCCGCCGGCACAGCCGTCCCGGACGAAGCACCCACCGGCCCGCCTCCCGAGGGTGTCCCCGTGTACTGGTCGGGCTGCGCACGCCGCTGCGGTCACCCGCACGGCACCTGGGTCGACGTGCTGGCCACGGCGGAGGGCTACCGGGTAGCACTGGTACGTCCGGACACCGCACCGGACACCGCACACACCGCGGCGGCCCCGCCCCCGGCCCCATGAACCGCCCCGAAGCCCCATGCCCCACCCCATGAATCACCCGAGTCCCCCGATCCCCCCGAGCCCTCCCGCACCCGACAACCCCGAGGCCACAGTGACCGCGTTCGACTACGAGAAGGACGGTGCGGCGATCTACCGCCAGTCCTTCGCCACCATCCGCGCCGAGGCGGACCTCGCCGGGCTGCCCGCCGACGTCAGCCAGGTCGCGGTCCGGATGATCCACGCCTGCGGCATGGTCGACCTGGTACGCGATCTGGCCTTCACCCCCGACGTGGTGGCAGCCGCCCGCAAGGCGCTGCACGCCGGTGCGCCGATCCTCTGCGACGCCAACATGGTCGCCAGCGGCGTCACCCGTAAGCGGCTGCCGGCCGGCAACGAGGTGCTGTGCACCCTCGCCGACCCGTCGGTCGCGGACCTGGCCGCCCGGAGGGGGACCACCCGCAGCGCCGCGGCCCTGGAGCTGTGGCGGGACCGGCTGGAAGGCGCCGTGGTCGCGTTCGGCAACGCCCCCACCGCCCTCTTCCGGTTCCTCGAAATGATCGAGGAAGGCGCGCCCCGCCCGGCCGCCGTCATCGGCATACCCGTGGGCTTCATCGGCGCCGCCGAGTCCAAGGACGCGCTGATCGCCCATCCGTCGAAGCTGGACCACATCGTGGTGCGCGGACGCCGGGGCGGCAGCGCCATGGCCGCGGCCGCGATCAACGCCATGGCAAGCGAGGAAGAGTAAGCGTGAGCGAGCAGCAGGCAACCGGTGACGGCAGCGTCGCGACGACGGCCGGCCCCGGCCGCCTTTACGGGGTCGGTCTCGGCCCCGGCGACCCGTCCCTCATGACGGTCCGGGCGGTCGACGTCATCGCCGGCGCCGACGTCATCGCGTACCACAGCGCCCGGCACGGACGCTCGATCGCGCGCTCCATCGCCGCCGAGCATCTGCGCGCCGACCACATCGAGGAGGCGCTGGTCTACCCGGTCACCACCGAGTCGACCGACCATCCCGGCGGCTACCGGGGCGCCCTGGACGAGTTCTACGAGTCCGCGGCCGCCCGCCTCACCGTCCACCTCGACGCCGGCCGCACCGTCGCCGTCATCTCCGAGGGCGACCCGCTCTTCTACGGCTCCTACCAGCACATGCACAAGCGGCTGGCCCACCGCTACCCGACCGAGGTCATCCCCGGCGTCACCTCCATCAGCGCCGCCGCGGCCCGCCTGGGCAAGCCGCTCGCCGAGGCCGACGAGGTCCTGACGATCCTCCCCGGCACGCTCCCGGAGGAGGAACTGACCGCCCGTCTGGCCTCGACCGACACCGCCGTCGTCATGAAGCTCGGCCGCACCTTCCCCACCGTCCGCCGCGCCATGGAACGCGCCGGCCGCCTGCCGGAGGCCCACTACGTCGAGCGCGCCACCATGCCCGGCGAGCGCACGCGGAAGCTGGCGGACATCGACGCGGAGACGGTCCCGTACTTCTCGGTCAGCGTCGTGCCGAGCCGTATCGCGGACGTTCCGCCGCCGGCGATGGCCACACGCGCCGAGGGTGAGGTGGCCGCGCAGCCCGGCAGCAGCACCGGCGAGTCCACGTCGGCCGACGGTCCCGGCGAGGTAGCCGCATCGCCGGACAGCACCGACGAGTTGGCCGCGTCACTCGACGAGCCCGGCGAGGTGGTCGTCGTCGGCACCGGCCCGGCCGGCCCGCTCTGGCTGACCCCCGAATCCCGTGGCGCCCTGGCCGCCGCCGAAGACCTCGTCGGCTACACCACCTACCTGGACCGCGTCCCGGTACGTCCCGGCCAGCGCCGCCACGCCTCTGACAACAAGGTCGAGTCCGAACGCGCCGAACTCGCCCTCGACCTGGCCCGGCGCGGCCGTCGGGTGGCCGTGGTCTCCGGCGGCGACCCGGGCATCTTCGCCATGGCCACCGCCGTCCTGGAGGTCGCCTCCCAGGACCCGTACCGCGCCATCCCCGTACGCGTCCTCCCGGGCGTCACCGCCGCCAACGCCGCCGCCGCCCGCGCCGGCGCCCCCCTCGGCCACGACTACGCGGTCATCTCCCTCTCCGACCGCCTCAAGCCCTGGGAAGTCATCGCCGAACGCCTCCACGCGGCCGCGGGCGCCGATCTGGCCCTGGCCCTGTACAACCCCGGCTCCCGCAGCCGTACGTGGCAGGTCGGCAAGGCCCGCGAACTCCTCCTGGAACACCGCGCGCCCGACACCCCGGTCATCCTCGCCCGCGACATCGGCGGCCCCGGGGAATCCGTCCGCACCGTCCACCTGGCCGACCTGGACCCGCTCCAGGTCGACATGCGCACGCTCCTGATCGTCGGCTCGTCCCAGACCCAGGCGGTACGGCGCGACGACGGGACCGAGGTGGTGTGGACGCCGCGGAGGTATCCGGAGGGGTGAGCCGGGGCTTTCCGAGCCCTGCCGGCCTCAGCGAGTGGGGGATGCATCCCCCTGCCCACGGATCTCAGACCTCCGAAGAGACCGTGATGAGGATCAGGCCCGAGAGTCCCGTCACCGCCCGGATCGAGTCCGCGAACACCTCGGTCGTCCACGCGGCCACATCCGTGGACCACTCCCGCACGCCGCAGCGGAAGGCGAGCGCCCGGCGCAAGCCCTCGGCCTGCACCTCCCCGGCGAGAGGACCGGCGAGCCCCGGAGTCGTCGTGCCGGCGGGCTTGAAGACCTCCACCGTCATGTGCTGATACGTGCGTTCAAGTGCCGCTTCGCGGATCTCGGCGGCCCGTGCGGCGAGGTTGGCCGACGGCAGGGCGGACACGGTGACCGTCAGCGAGGCCGCGCCGGACGGGTCGGCGAGGGCGAACCAGTCGGCCACTTCGGCGAGTTCGATGCGGGCGTCCCCGGCGCGGTGCAGCGGCACGAGGGCGTGTGTGCCGGTGAGGCGGATGGTGCCGACGCGGCGCAGCGCGTCCGAGAGGACCGTGATGACGGGCAGGATCGGGAGGCGGCGGGCGCGCTGCTTCTTGCCCGGAGTGTTCACGGGCCGGGGAAGCGACGACTGCAGCCAGGCCAACTGATGGACCTGGCCGTCCTGCGTCCAGTCGCCGTCCGCGTCGTTGTGGTCCCAGAGGTTGTCGGCGGGCTTGTCCGTAAGGGCGGTGGAACTCCAGGCATAGGCGGACGCCCGCTTCACGGCGAGGCTGAAGACGTCCTCGTCGAGGTCGAACTCGGCGCTCACCCGGTCGATCCAGGGATACCGGTCCAGTACGCCGTGCAGTCCCACGATGAGGGTGGCGCCCGGACCGGTATCACTCATGGTCGTACTCCTGGATCAAGCGGATGGAATGGCAGAACTAGACAATCAGACGCCGCACTTGACCGTGACCGGCTTCGTGTAGGCCTTCTCCGGCGAGTCGGCCACGCCGATGAGGTCGACGTCGATCATGGTGCGCCACTGGTGCTTGCTGCTGTTCGCGCACTTCTTGCGCGCGACGACCCGACGGGCGCTGCCGCCGTTGCCGGACTTGAGGTTCTTCGCGTTCTTGGCGACCGAGTGCCACGTCCTGCCGGACTTCATCTGCAGCCAGATGGTGACCTTGGCCTTGGTACCGGGGCCGCTGACGTGGGTCCACCAGGCGTGGGCGGACGCCGTGCGCGGCGGGGTGCTCGAAATGTGCACGCGGTCGCCGTTGGTGATGAAGACGCCGGGGCCGTTCGCGGTTGCCGGCGCGGCCATCACGGGGGCCGGCGCGGGGGCCGGCGCGGCCGGCGCAGCCATCGCGGGGGCGACGGAGCCGCCGAGCAGTGCGGCGGCCAGAGCCGCCGACGTTATGAGGGTGCGCATGCGCATGGTGTGGTGTCCTCCGTTGGTCATGATTCCGTGTGCGCGGGATGTGCCGACGGTGGACGGATCTGACGTATTCATGTCATATCGGACATGCCATACCCGCGCCGGTCAAGCGCAGGCGTGTGACATGACGTCAGCTCCGATAGAGCATCCCCGTGATCCCCGTTCCCCCGTGGGCGGCCGGCAAGATCAATGCCGTCCGCGCACCGGCAGGTTACGGGGGAGCACGCAGTGGCGCAATCGCATTACGTGTCGTCAGCAAACCGATCGCTTCCACGGCTTGCCGGCCGCCCGTTGTCCTCAGCTCAGTTGGTTCACCTTGACGGTGGCTATGAACGCCGACCACGCCTCGGCCGGGAAGACCAGCACACCGCCAGCCGGGTTCTTGCTGTCACGGACAGGGACGGCGCCGGGGAAGCCGTCGGATATCTCGACGCAGTTGTTGTCTCCGCCGTCGCTGTAGCTGCTCTTGCGCCACGCGAGGGCGGCCGGGTTCGGGATCGTCATCATGTCTGCTGTCCTCCCCTAGCCCTCAGCTCAGTTGCTCAGCCTTCACGGTGGCTATGAACGACGACCATGCGCCGGCCGGGAAGAGGAGCACACCGCCGGTGGGGTTCTTGCTGTCACGGACGGGGACGGCGCCGGGGACGCCGTCGGATATCTCGACGCAGTTGTCGGCTCCCCCATCGCTGTAGCTGCTCTTGCGCCACACGGCCTCGACCAGGTCGGGGTTGCTGTTCATGGTCTGCTGCCCTCCACCAACTGCCGGATGAATACTGCTGAATCAGGCGGCGAGAGTGCCGCGTCGCGAAGCTGATCGTAAGACAGGCGGTATCGCTCAACATCCGCTGGCTCTTCGAGCAGTTCGCCTGACTTGTTGCCTTCCAGGTAGGCAACAGCACCACCGTCCGCCAACCACAAGAGCCAGAGTGAACCACCCATCAGGCTATGCACTCCGGCGGCGAAGGGAAGCACCTGGATGGTCACATGCTGAGCCTCGGCAGCCTCTGAGATGCGCACCAACTGGTCATGCCAGATCTTGGGATCGGGCACCGGTCGGCGCAATGCCGACTCGTCAAGGATGACTCGGACATGCGGCGGTCGGTCACGCTGCAGCAACTCCTGTCGGCCCAGTCGTGCGGCGACGGACTCTTCGAGCTCGTCGGGGTCTATGGGCGTCGGCGAAGACGACAGCGAGAACGTGGCGAAGTCCTCGGTCTGCAGCAGGCCAGGAACCGCGATCGCATACGAATGCAGGATCGTCGCCTTCGCCTCCAGCTGCATGAACAGCCGGTACTTGTCCTTGAAGGCATCCAGTCGCGCCAAGCCCCACAAGTGCACCAGCAGCTCACCCGTGCCGTAGACCCGGTCCAGCGCCTCCATGACCGGCAGCTTGGAGAGACGTTCGCCGGTCTCCAGGCGGTGCAGGTAGGTGCGGTCGTAGTTGGTTTCGTCGGCGAGCTGGGCCAGCGACTTGCCGGACGCCTCCCGTAACCGCTTGAGCTCGCCGGCGAGGACCCAGCGAGCCGAACCCTCGTACTCCTCGGAATTCTTTTCGACCATTCCCCAATCCCCCTGTTGTCCCGTTCTGACGGCAACGCCAACTCCCTTTCGGCAGCGTCCCGTTGTGACGACTCTAGGGCCGTGAACGGGCTTTTGCAGCCCAGTCAGGATCCGAACGGAGAAGAGGAAAAATGGGAATGGCGGAGCGCAGCCCGGCGGCCGGGAAGCTCAGGGACGCGGAGCAGGCGTGCGGCGAACTGCGGGCGGCGCTGAAGGGCGCGGGCATCACCCTGCCGTCGCTGGCCGTGGACCCGGTCTCGCTGGCGGATCACTTTCCGCGGCCGCTCGTGGAGCTGGGGCGATGTACCCCGGAGGTCGCGCGGCGGCTCGCGGATGCGGTGCGGGCGTGCGCCCCGTGAGTGAGGCGAAGGGTGATTCCGCGACCGTCCGTGACCCGAGCGGTGACGACGAACCAGAGGAATCCGTAAAGCGCCGCGAAGAATTAGCGCAAAGGGTCCGCGAGGCCAATCACCTCAGTGTGAATCGGCCTCGCTGAAAAGGCTGCGGACCCAGTTCGCGGCTTCGTCCGGGCCTGCCGCGACCGGAACTCCCTCCGGCAGAGGCGGCCGCCGTACGACCACCACCGGCACCCCCGCCTCCCGCGCCGCCGTCAGCTTGGCGGCGGTGGCGGCGGCACCGCTGTCCTTGGTCACCAGGACGTCGATGCGGTGTTCCCGGAGCAGCTCCCGCTCGCCGTCCAGGGTGAACGGGCCCCGGTCGAGAAGAGTGGTCATCCGCGGCGGGTACGGGGGCTCGGGCGCGTCCACCGAGCGGACGAGGAACCAGAGGTCGGTGAGGTGGGCGAAGTGGGCCAGGCCCATGCGGCCCGTGGTGAGGAAGATGCGGGTGCCGAGGGCGGGGAGCGCGGCGGCGGCCTCGTCCAGGGAGGTGACCTGGTGCCAGGTGTCGCCGGGTCCCGGTACCCAGCCGGGCCTGCGGAGGGCGAGCAGGGGAACATGGGCGGTGGCGGCGGCCAGGGCCGCGTGGTGACTGATCGTGTCGGCGAAAGGATGGGTGGCGTCGATGAGTGCTTCCACCGCGTGCTCGCGCAGCCAGCGGGCTTGGCCCTCGGGGCCGCCGAACCCGCCGATGCGTACCTCCCCGGCGGGCAGCCGGGGCGCGGCGACCCGGCCGGCGAGCGAGGTCGTCACGCGCAGGGACGGCTCCGGTGCCAGCGCGGCGGCCAGGCGGCGGGCCTCCGTCGTACCGCCGAGGATCAGTACATGGCGTGGCGGGCGAGCTGCGTCGGGCATGGGATGTGGGTTCCTCCGTGGCTGAAGCGCAACCGCAGGGTACGGGCAAGGCCACGGGCGGGCGTAGCGCGCAGCTCGCGCACACCGGGCTGCGGCCCGGCTGGACGACCGGCGCCTGTGCGACGGCGGCGAGCACGGCCGCGTACACGGCGCTGCTGAGCGGCGCGTTCCCCGACCCGGTGACGATCACGCTGCCGAAGGGGCAGACGCCGTCCTTCGCCCTGGCGGTGGAGGAGCTGGCACCGGGGCGGACGGCCGCCACGGCGGGAGTGGTGAAGGACGCGGGCGACGATCCGGATGTGACGCACGGGGCGCTCGTCCGGGCCACCGTGCGGGCGCTGCCCGCCGGGTCGGGGGTCGTCTTCAAGGCCGGTCCTGGGGTCGGGACCGTGACCCGGCCCGGCCTGCCGCTGGACGTCGGTGAGCCGGCGGTCAATCCCGTACCGCGGCAGATGATGCGGGAGCACCTGGCCGAGGTCGCCCGGCGATATGGCGGTGGTACCGGGGCGGCGGCCGACGTCGAGGTCGAGATCTCCGTCGATCACGGGGAGGAGATCGCCCGGAGTACCTGGAATCCGCGGCTGGGAATTCTGGGCGGGCTGTCGATCCTGGGGACCACCGGGATCGTGGTGCCGTACTCCTGCTCGGCCTGGATCGACTCCATCCGGCGGGGTGTGGACGTGGCGCGGGCGGCGGGGCGGCGGCATGTGGCCGGGTGTACGGGATCGACGTCGGAGAAGGCCGCCGTCGCGCTGCACCACCTGCCCGAGGATGCACTGCTGGACATGGGGGATTTCGCGGGGGCGGTGCTGAAGTACATCCGGCGCCATCCGGTGGAGCGGCTGACCATCTGCGGCGGATTCGCCAAGCTGTCCAAGCTGGCGGCCGGGCATCTGGATCTGCACTCCGCGCGGTCCCAGGTCGACAAGGGGTTCCTGGCCGAGCTGGCCCGTCGGGGCGGGGCGGACGAGGCGCTGGCGGAGGCGGTGGCACAGGCCAACACGGGCCTGGCGGCGCTGCAGTTGTGTGCCGCGGCGGGCGTCCCGCTGGGGGATCTGGTGGCGGCGACGGCGCGTGACGAGTCGCTGGCCGTACTGCGGGGCGCGCCCGTCGCGGTCGATGTCATCTGTATCGACCGTGCGGGGATGGTGGTGGGGCGGGCGGAGCCGCGGGGTCCGGGGGACGCCCGTCAGGGAGGCGCGCTCCGGTGAACGGCTCCGCCGCCTCCGCACCTGTCAGTTGCGGAACCCGCGACCGAGCCGGTTGGCCGCGCAGTCGTTGCCGCGGCCGGTGATCCTTCCCAGCGCCGTCCCGAGGGCACAGGTGGTCAGCTGCAGCGGGTTGTCGCGGAACCTCCCCGGGCGGTTGAAGCGCCCTTCCCGGCGGTCGTAGCGGCCTACCGGGCGGCCGTTCATCAGGGCGGGCTGGTCGTTCATCCGGGGCGGGGTGTCGTGCATCCATGGCGAGCTGTCGTGCGTCTGTCCCGGGGTGTCCTTGGCCTGCGCGACGTGGTCCGTGCCGTCGGCTCCGGCGACGTTGCCGCCGAAAAGTGTCAGCAGGGCTGCGGCGGCGACCACACCGGCGGCCAGTCTGGTACGCATCGTGGCGTACTCCTTTGCTTCGGCCCCCCTTGGGTGTCGCAGCTTCCTTACCGGCCCCGGGGAGCCGAGTAACGGACATTCACCCCGATGCGGTCATATGGTCAGCCGGACGGTCCCGGAGGGGCTGCCGGCAGGCGGTCGGCGGGGCGCGCGCAGCCCCCTGTGCGTACATTTACCTTTTTGCGGTACGCCAGGGCGCCTTTCGCATCGAAAATTACCGAAAGCGTGACCACGCCAGGACCGGCCGATTCCCATGCCGCCGATGCGCAGGAAATGTCTACATCTCACACCATCTCGCTCACCGGGCGTTCGGCGAACCGTACCCGCAGATATACCCGAAACGGGCTTATGAAAGGGATTCCCCCAGGCAGCCGGCCCGCGGCTGCCGTACGACGATTCGCCGGTCAGAAGCAGCCAAAGCCGCACGTCAGGAGATTATTGCGCCGAATTGCCCACCGGATAAAAACCCGGCCGATAAGTTGCCGGGCGGCCCATTGGCGTGGTTGCATCCTGCCAGCACACGGGTCGTCACCATGGACGCATCATTTCCGCGTCAGGAGACCCTGGAACGGCCGGATTTGCTTTACCGGCAATTCCGCCCGGGTGAGTTCAGAACCCACAGCAGTGAAGGGAAGAGCGCGCCATGCGTAACGGCTTCACCCCTGAGATCGACACCTGCGAGATTTCCGACGGCGAGCTGGACAACATTTCCGGTGGCCTCGCCGGCGCCGGTGCCGAGGTCGCCGGGCACGGCGCCGCCGCGAACGTCGGCGATGTCGTCGGGACCGCCGAGTCCCTCGTGTCCTCCACGCCCGTCGGGCAGCTCGCCGGTCTGGCCACCATGCACACCACCAGCGGCTGAGTGCCGGCCCTCGCCGCCGGCACCGAGGTCGGCGGCGAGGAAGGCGTGACGGCCAGGAGCATGAACCGGCCCACCGGTACCTGCGCGTGCCGGTGGCGCCGGGCGGAACCCCGGGGCCGCCGGTCCCGGGGTTCCGGCAGTTCCGGACGGAGGGGAACCCGCAGGCGCCGGCCACGGACCCGGCGCGTCGGCTACGGGGTCTCCGGCGCCTCGCACGGCGCATGGGGCCGCTCGCGGTCCGCCGAGTAGAGGTGGCTGTCGCGGAACTGCTCGGCGCCCAGGGTGCGGCCGACCATGATGACGGCCGTACGGACCACGCCCGCGGCCTTCACCTGGTCGGCGATATCGGCGAGGGTGCCGCGCAGGACCAGTTCGTCGGGGCGGGAGGCCATCGCGACGACGGCGGCCGGGCAGTCGGCGCCGTAGTGCGGCAGAAGTTCGGCGACGACCCGGTCGACGTACATCGCGGCCAGGTGGAGGACCAGCAACGCACCGCTGCGGCCGAGGGTGGCGAGGTCCTCGCCCTCGGGCATGGGGGTGGCGCGCTGGGCGACGCGGGTGAGGATGACGGTCTGGCCGACGGTGGGGACGGTCAGCTCGCGCTTGAGGGCGGCGGCCGCCGCGGCGAACGCGGGGACGCCCGGCACCACCTCGTACGGCACCCCGGCCGCATCCAGCCTGCGCATCTGCTCGGCGACCGCGCTGAAGACGGACGGGTCGCCGGAGTGCAGCCGGGCGACGTCGTGGCCCTCCTCGTGGGCGCGGACCATCTCGGCGGTGATCGTGTCGAGGTCCAGCTGCGCGGTGTCGACGAGCCGGGCGCCGGGCGGGCACTCGGCGAGCAGCTCGCGCGGCACCAGGCTGCCCGCGTAGAGGCAGACCCCGCAGGAGGCGAGCGTACGGGCGCCGCGCACGGTGATCAGGTCGGCGGCGCCGGGACCCGCGCCGATGAAGTGGACGGTCATGGTTGCTCGGTCTCCTGGGGGAGGGAGGACGGGGACGGGGAGGCGGCCGGTGGCTTCACGGCCGACCACTGGGTGACCGGCATCGCCTGCCGCCAGCCCGTGAAGCCGCCGACCGGCACCGCATGGGCGACCGCGAGCCGGACCAGTTCACCGCCGTGCTGCCGGTAGCGGTCGGCGAGCAGCGCCTCGGACTCCAGCGTCACGGTGTTCGCGACGATCCGGCCGCCCGCCGGCAGCGCCTCCCAGCACGCGGCCAGCAGGCCGGGGGCGGTCAGCCCGCCGCCGATGAACACCGCGTCCGGCGTGGGCAGTCCGTCCAGCGCGGCGGGCGCGGAGCCGTGAACGACGCGCAGTGCCGGTACGCCGAGCGAGCGCGCGTTGCGGCCGATCCGCTCGGCCCGTACGGCGTCGCGCTCGACGCTGAGGGCGCGGCAGCTGCGGTGTGCCCGCAGCCATTCGACGGCGATGGAGCCGGAGCCGCCGCCGATGTCCCACAGGAGTTCGCCGGGAGCGGGTGCCAGCGCGGCGAGGGTGGCGGCGCGGACATGGCGCTTGGTGAGCTGGCCGTCGTGTTCGTAGGCGGCGTCGGGGAGGCCGGGGACGGTGGCCAGCGGCGGGGTGCCGGGCTCGCGGCGGCAGTCGAGGGCGATGACGTTCAGGGGGTCGGCGGGCGGTGCGTCCCAGTCGGCGGCGGTGCCCTCGGCCGTCCGCTCGCGGTGGCCGCCGAGTTGCTCCAGTACCCGCATACGGGTCGGGCCGAAGCCGTGTGCGCGCAGCAGGGCGGCGACCTCGGCGGGGGTGCCGGCACCGGCGGACAGCACCAGCAGGCGGTGGCCGTCGTACAGCGCGCGGGCCAGGTTCTCGGTGGGCCGCCCGACGAGCGTGATGACCTCGGTGTCCTCCAGCGGCCAGCCGAGGCGGGCGCAGGCGTAGGAGACGGAGGAGGGGTGGGGGAGGATGCGGAGCCGTGGCCCGCCCCGGGCCGCTTCCGCCGCCCCGTCCGCCAACACCTCGGTCAGCGTCCGCCCGATCCCGTAGAACATCGGGTCGCCGCTGGCCAGCACGCACACCCGGCGCCCGGCGTGCGCGGCCAGCAGTCCGGGGACGGCAGGGCGCAGGGGCGACGGCCACGGGACGCGCTCACCGGCGCACTCCCCGGGCAGCAGCGCGAGCTGGCGGGGGCCGCCGATCAGCACCTCGGCGCTGCGCAGGGCCTGCCGGGAGGCGTCGGGCAGCCCGTCCCAGCCGTCGGCCCCGATGCCGACGACGGTGACGGGTTCAGGAGCGGCCGGGGCGGGTGGTGCGGGGCTCACTGCCGAGTACCTCAGAGGTCGGGAGGGGCCGGCCCCGGGAGGGGTGCCGGTCCGGGGGACGGGAGCCGAACTTTACTGACCGGTCGGGTCACGCGGTCCCGCTGCCCCCCACGAATCCCCGCAAGGCCGCGGCACGCCTCACCGGCCGCGGCGCGCTGGAGCCGCACCCCGTACACGCCTACAGCAGCGGCGGCCGCCGTGCCGGGCGGCCGTACTCATCCGCCCCACGCCCTCACGCCAGCAGTGCGGTCAGGAACTGCCCGGAGAACAGAAACGCCGCGCAGAAGCCCAGGCCCGCCGGCAGCCACTGCCAGATGCCGCGCGGGGAGTCGAAGCAGACCAGGTAGCCGAGGACGGCGACCACGCCGGTCAGGGCGCCCAGCCAGAAGGGGAGGCCGTCGTGGTGCGTGGACAGGATGGCGACGGCGGCCAGCAGGCCGAGCACCGCCAGGATCTGGCCCTTGCCGGGTGCGGGCCGCGCGATCTCGCCCGTAGCGCTCATAGCGCCGGATGCTACCCGGGCACGGGGACCTCGGCGGCTTCCCACGCCAGCCGGGAGCGGACATCCGCACTCCGCTTTCGGCACCCGCTCCCCTCCTCATCCGCACCGCTCTGACCAGGCACGATAGGCCGTTCGACGGTAATGACAACGGTCACCGATGCAGCCTTTGGATCTTTTGCCGAAGTGCGGTTTGCTTCGGAACGAGGAGCCAGGAAGGAGCGCGCCCATGACCCAGGACGCCCACAGCCACGGGCACAGCCACAGCCACGCCCACGGGGTCGCGCCGGACGCCGACCGGCGCTGGCTGCGTTCCGCGCTCATCCTGCTCACCGCGTACATGGCGGTCGAGGTCGTCATCGGTGTCGTGGCGCAGTCCCTGGCACTGATCTCGGACGCCGCCCACATGCTCACCGACGCGGTCTCGATCGTGCTGGCCCTGGTCGCGATGCGGCTGGCCGCGCGGCCCGCGCGCGGTGGCTACACCTACGGGCTCAAGCGCGCCGAGATCCTCTCCGCCCAGGCCAACGGCACCACCCTGCTGCTGCTGTCGGTCTGGCTGGCGTACGAGGCGGTCCAGCGGCTGATCTCGCCGCCCGCGGTGACCGGCGGGCTGGTGCTGGTCACCGCGCTGTCCGGGATCGTGGTGAATCTGATCTGCACCTGGCTGCTGTCCCGGGCGAACCGCTCCAGCCTCAACGTCGAGGGCGCCTACCAGCACATCCTCACCGACCTGTTCGGGTTCGTCGCCACCGCCCTCGCCGGTCTGATCGTGCTGACGACGGGCTTCGAGCGGGCGGATGCGATCGCCTCGCTGGTGGTCGTCGCGCTGATGCTGCGGGCCGGTACGGGGCTGGTGCGCGAGTCCGGACGGATCTTCATGGAGGCTGCACCGGCCGGCGTCGACCCGGACGCGCTGGGCGAGCATCTGGTCGCCACGGACGAGGTCGTCGAGGTGCACGATCTGCACATCTGGCAGATCACCTCCGGGCATCCGGCGCTGTCGGCGCACATCCTGGTGGCGCCGGGCGGCGACTGCCACAAGGTCCGCCGCAGTCTGCAGGAGCTGCTCAGCGGCGAGTACGGCATCGGCCACGCCACCCTCCAGGTCGACCACGTCGGTGAACAGGGCACGCCCGATGACGTCCTGACGCTGGGCCCACGGCCCGGACCCGATCCGGAGCAGCAGGCCGGCCACTGCGAGGACGCCCATGGTCCGGTGCACCGGTCGGGGCCGAACCGACAGTGAGGGACGGGGCCGCCGCCCCTCACTCGGGTGAACCCGGCCCGGGAGGAGGCCGCCTGCCGCCGGTGACGGGGGCCGCGGTGCTCGGATGACGGCATGAGAACCGCCGCTGTCTGCGCACTGCTGTGCGCCGCCACGCTCCCCGGACCGTCCGCCGCCGCGTACGCCCCGCAGGCACCGCTCACCGCGGGGTACGCCCCGCGGGCTCCACGCACCGCCGGGCACGCCCCGCAGGCACCGCCCGCCGTCTCGGTCACGGTGGCGGTGACCGACGGCCGGGACGACGCCGAGGCCGGCAAACGGCTCGACTACCGGATCACCGTGCACAACCTGGGCCCCACCGATGTCCACCGGGCCCGCATCGAGCAGGAGATGCCGGCCACCACGACCTCCGCCGCCGCGCCCGGCGCCACCGTCGAAGGGCGCGGCGTGGGCCGGCAGAAGGCCGTCTGGCGCTCCGATCTGCCCGCGCACGACATCCAGGTGTTCACCGCCTCGGCCGTGCTCGGCGACCGCGCCGACCTCACCGGCAGCGCGGCCCCCGGCACCCTGCGCGCCGCCGCCACGGTCTGTGTCTACGTGGGCGAGTCCTTCGCCCCCACGGCCTGCTCGGGCGATCTGGACGACTTGCCGGAGACGCATGCGGAGGCCGAGGACGGCGACGGCTGGGTGTGGTGGGCGGCGGCCGCCGCGGCCGCCGCGCTGTTCGGGCCGGGGGTGGTACGGGCGGTACGGCGGCGGCGCGCCGCGCAGCCACGCTGAGCCCCGGGAGGGCGCGCCCCGGGGCCCGTCCGGAAGGCCGGGGCCGCGCGCCGGGTCACCCGTTGGCACCGGCCCCGCTCGCGGACGGCGGGCGTTCGCACTTGCCTGGGAGAGGGCCCGTGGGGCACGTCGTGGGGGGTCTTCCCGGACCCGGCCGATCCATCGGACGCGCCCCGTTCCGCCGCCGGGCAGGAAGGACCAGACGCGATGTCAGCGAGCGCACCCGTACGCCCCGGCGGGCGGGTGACGGAGGGGGAGCGGTCGTCGCGGCCGCTGTGGCGGCGCGGGCGGGCGGCGGCCGGCGGGGTGCTGCTGCTGTTGGGGGCGTTGCTGGTGCCGCTGAGTCTGGCCGCGACCTGGGCGCGGGCCGAGCTGACCGAGACCGACAGCTATGTGGCGGCGGTCGCCCCGCTGGCCGGGAACGCCGCCGTCCAGGACGCGGTCGTCGACGATGTGACGGACGGGGTGATGGCGCATGTCCGGCTCGACGGGCTGCTGCACGCCGTCCCGCGCGCCGAACGTCCCGCGCTGCGGAAGCACTTCACCCGCGGCCTCCGCGAGTTCGTGGACAAGCAGGTACGGCAGGTCGTCACCGGTCGCGGCTTCCCCGCGATGTGGAACGGAGTGCACCGCACCGCCCACCGGACCTTGGACGGCAGTCTGACCGCCCCCGGCCGCTCCGCGGTCACCCTTGATCTCACCCCCGTCGTGGAGCGGGTCAAGCATCAGCTGTCCCACAACGGCATGGGGCTCGACATCCTCCGCCGGGTGCCGAGGGCCGGGGTGGAGATCGTGCTGCTGAAGGCACCGGACGTGCCGCGGATCGCGGCCGTCTACAAGGTCGTGCAGACCGGGGCGCTGCTGTTGCCGCCCGCCGCGGCGCTGTGCCTGGCCGGCGGGCTGCTGCTGACGCGGCGCCGGCGGCGCGCGCTGATCTGTACGGGGCTGGGCTGCGCCGCGGCCGCCGCCCTCCTGGCCGCCGCGCTCGCGCTGGCCCGCAGCCGTGCCCTGGACGCGCTGCCCGCCATGATCTCCCGGCCCGCCGCGCACGCCTACGCCGATGCGCTCGCCGGCCCGTTGCTCACCGGGGTCTGGGGAGTGGTCGGCGCGGGCATCCTGACCGCGGCGCTGGCCGCGGCGGGACCGCCGACGACCCGGACGCTGCTCGCGCGCCGGCTCGCCCGCGCCGCCGACGGCCGCTGACCTCCGCTCAGATCGCCAGGACCGTCTTGCCCTGTGCCCGGCCGGTACGGCTGGCCTCCAAGGCCTCCGGCGCCTCTTCCAAGGCGACCTCGCGTCCTACGAGGACCGTCAGACGGCCCGCGTCGACCTGGCCGGCGAGGATCTCCAGCAGCTGCTGGGAGGGGCGGTTGACGAAGTTGAAGCCGCGCAGGTTGTTGTCGGTCAGCTCGTCGGCGTCGGCCGAGCCGATGAGCGAGACGGCCGTGCCCCCGTCGCGTACGGTCCGGGTCAGCTCGCCGAACTCACGGGGCCCGCTGGTCATATCGATCAGCACATCGACGCCGTCCGGATGGGCCGCGAGGACCTGGTCGGCGACCGGTCCCACGGTGTGGTCGACGGTCTCCGCGGCACCCAGCGTCCGCATCAGCTCCGCCTTGGCCGGGCGCGCGGTGGCGATCACCTCGGCGCCGCGGCCGGACGCCAGCTGGGTGGCGAAGGTGCCGACGCCGCCGGTCGCGCCGACGATCAGCACCCGGATGCCCTCGGTGACCCGGGTCTCCTCGACCAGGTTGTATGCGGTCATGCCGGCCGTCGGCAGCGCCGCGGACGTGGCGTAGGTGACGCTGCGGGCGGCGTGCGCGAGGCGGCCCTCGTCGGCAACGGCGAGTTCGCCGTACGAACCGCCGCCCTGATCCGGCCGCTGGAACTGGCCGAACACCGCGTCGCCGACGGTGAACCGCCGTACGCCGTCCCCGATCGCGAGTACCTCGCCCGCGCCGTCCGCCCCCAGGACGAGGGGGAAGACGGCCGGTACGGCATCCCCGAACATGCCATCGGCGATCTTCCAGTCGATGGGGTTGAGTCCGGCGGCGGACAACCTCACCAGGACCTCACCGGGCCCTGGTTCGGGCTGTGGCAGATCCATGAGCTGCGGCTTTTCACCGAATGCGCTGACTGCTACGGCTCTCATCGTGGCGTTCCCTTCCACCCTTCCGACCGGTGGCCGAAGTGGATCGTAAGCACGCCGGTGGGGCCGGACGCGGCAGGAGGAGAGGCGGTGCGGCCGAAGCAACTCGTACGGCCCCTCACGCCGGGGCTGTCCGGCCCTCCGTTCGGCGGGGCGCGGCCGTTGGGGCCCCCGGGCCGGCCGTGCGGTCCACGCCGACGGCGCTCCCCGCCGCGTTTCCTCCGGGCCGGGGCGCCTCCCGGCTCCGGGCGCGCCTCCGGCTCCGGGCGGCTCCCGGCTCCAGCGTGGTGAATTCCCCGGTCCGCGGGTCGCGGCGCAGGGTGGTTCCGGCCCCGCACGGTCCGCCTCGGGTACATATGACGCCATGCGCGTACTGGTCGCGGCGGCCGAGGAGTTGGCCGCGGACATGATGGCCGCGGGGCTGCGCCGTGCCCGTCGACACCGTGCGCCGGCCGGCCGTACGCGACGGCCGGGCGCCGGCGCGGTCCCGCACGGAATGCGGGGTGCTGGAGGTGCTGCTGCGCGCCCGTGGCGCGGTGGTCGGCGGCGACGAGCTGATCGAGGAGGTCCGGGAGGAGCACACCAGCTACCGCACCAACGCCGTCCGCGTCACGCTCGGCAGGCTGCGCGCCCAGCTCGGCGACCCGCCGGTGATCCAGACCGTGCCGGGCGCCGGTTACCGCGTGGGCGACGGGGTGGGCGCGGCCGACCTGCCGGTGCCCGTCGGGGAGCCGGAGGCGGGAGCGGTGCCGGGAGCGGTCTGACGGCCCGTAACCCCGTCCGCACCCGATTGCCCGCCTGACGGGTCCGCTCGCGGGCCGCGGGATTCAATGGCTCAATGATCCGGTTCGAGTCCGTCACCAAGCGCTACCCCGACGGGACCACCGCCGTCGACGACCTCTCCTTCGAGGTCGGCGAGGGTGAGCTGGTGACGCTGGTCGGACCGTCCGGCTGCGGCAAGACGACGACGATGATGATGGTCAACCGGCTCATCGACCCCACCCACGGGCAGATCTATGTCGACGGCTCGGACGTCGCCGGTGTCGACCCGGTCGAACTGCGCCGCCGGATCGGCTATGTCATCCAGCAGACCGGCCTCTTCCCCCACCGCACCGTCCTCGACAACACCGCCACCGTGCCCTTTCTGACGGGCTGGAAGAAGGCCACGGCACGCGAGCGGGCCGCCGAATTCCTGGAGCTGGTCGGCCTGGACCCGGCGGTCTACGGCTCGCGCTACCCCGAACAGCTCTCCGGCGGCCAGCGGCAGCGGGTCGGGGTGGCCCGTGCGCTCGCCGCCGATCCACCGGTGCTGTTGATGGACGAGCCGTTCGGTGCGGTCGACCCGGTCGTCCGCGACCGGCTGCAGAAGGAGTTTCTGCGGCTCCAAGCCACCATGCACAAGACGGTGCTGCTGGTCACCCATGACATCGAGGAGGCCATCCGGCTCGGCGACCGGATCGCGGTCTACGGGGAGGGACGGATCGAGCAGTACGACACCCCCGCGAGCGTCCTCGGCGCCCCCGCCACCCCCTACGTCGCCGAATTCGTCGGTACCGACCGCGCGTTGAAGCAACTGTCGGTCACCGGTATCGACATCGGCGACCTCGAACACCCTCCACTCGTCGGGCTCGGCGAACCCGCCGCGGACGCCGCGAGACGGCTGCGGGCCGAGGGCGCCCGCTGGGCGGTGGTGCTGGACGAGGACGGCGCACTGCATGGCTGGGCGGGCACGGAGGAGCTGGCGGGAGTGGCGGGCACGGTTGCCGGTCATGCCCGCCGGATGGAGGCCTGGGTGCCGGTGACGGGCACCCTCAAGGCGGCCTTCAGCGAGATGCTCAAACACGATGCCGGCTGGACCGCGGTCCTGGACGGCCACCGGTTCCTGGGCGTCCTCACCCCGACAAAGCTCCATGAGGCACTGCGCCGCACCATCGACTCCGATGAACGGGGAGTACCCCGGGAGCGGGCCGAGGTGGATTCCGTTCCTACGGAGTGAGCTCGCAGGGTGGGCCGGGGCTGTTCCACGTGAAACGCCTCGCCCTGCCTGCCTGGCGTTTCACGTGAAACAGCCCCGCCCTCACCGGCCGATGTCAGCCCTTGGGTAACAGCCCTTTGGACTGGAGGTAGTTGCGGGCCACATCCGCCGGCAGTCGCCGCCAGCTGTCCACCTGCTCGTTGAGGTGCGCCAGGTCGGCGGTGGTCAGGACCTTGTTGAGGCGGTTGAGGGCGGCGGCCACCCGTTCGCTGCCCGCGCGGGCGCGGTTGACGACGGGGACGACGTAGTCGGCGTTCTGGAGTTTTTTGTCGTCGGCAAGCAGCACCAGACCGAACTGGTCGAGGGTGGCATCGGTGCTGGTGGTCAGCACCATCTGGTCCTGCCCGTTCTGTACGGCCTGTTTGGCCGGCGTGGTGCCGACGCCCTTCGGATCGATGGCCGTGATGTTGATCCCGTACCGCTTCCTGAGCCCCGGCGCGCAGAACGGCCGCTGCACACACTCATCGCCCGCCGCCAGACGCACCGGCAGCTTGGCGCGGCCCAGGTCGCTGAGGGTCTTGAGATGGTGCTTGCGGGCGAATGCGGCGCTCACCGCGAAGGCGTTCTGGTCGACGGCCCGGCCGGCCGGGAGCACGGTCAGACCGCGGGGGCCGGCGAGCCGGCGCAGCGCGGCCATGGTCGCACCGCGGTCCGGCGAGGCGACCGGGGCCGCCTTGGCTCCCTTGTCCTTGGCGTTGAGCCAGTCGGCGGAGGTCGCGGCGTACTCGGGGACCACATCGATCTGCCCGGCCTCCAGGGCCGGTTCGTACAGCTCACGGTTGCCGACCGTCAGGACATGGGTGCGGTATCCGGCGTGGCTGAGCAGCGCCGCATACATCTGGGCGAGCAGCTCGCTCTCCGTGAAGCCCGCCGAGCCGATGGCCAGATCGCGGCTGTCGCCGGGGGAGGCGGTGATCGCGGAGCGGGTCTCCAGGGAGGGGCCGCCGGCGCAGGCCGAGAGCCCGAGGGCAGTGAGGACCGCAAGCGCCGCGGCAGCCGCTCTCACCGGATCCGCCCCCGCGCCCAGTCCGGCACGAACCGCTGCGCCAGCTCGAAGGCGGCCTCCATCAGCAGCGCGAACACCGCGACCAGCACCGCGCCGGCGACCACCTGAGGCGTGCTGGCCAGGTTGAATCCCGCGGTGATGATCCGGCCGAGGCCGCCGCCGCCCACCAGCGCGGCCAGCGTGGCGGTGGCCACCAGCTGGACCGCGGCGATCCGGATGCCGGTCACGACGAGCGGAAAGGCGAGCGGCACCTCGACCCGCCACACCAGCTGTGTCCCGGTCATCCCCATGCCCCGCGCGGCCCGCACCACGCTCTGGTCCACCTCGCGCATCCCGACGTACGCATTGGTCAGCAGCGGCGGAATGGCGAACAGCACCAGCGCGATGATCGTCGGCCACTGCCCGTACCGTCCGATGGGCGTCAGCAGAAGCAGGACCAGTACGGCGAAGGTCGGCACCGCCCGGCCGATATTGGCGAGATTGACGGCCAGCGCGCCACCGCGGCCGAGATGGCCGAGGGTCAGCGCGACCGGCAGTGCGATCAGGGCACTGATGACCAGGCAGGCGAAGGTGAGCACGAGGTGCTGTTCGAGACGGTGCCAGACCCCGTTCTCACCGGACCAGTTGGCGGCCGTGGTCAGCCAGGTCCACACCGCGGAGAGGGTGTTCATGTCCGCCGCCCGGCGGCTGTGGCCGGCCGCTTCGCTCCCCCGCCGGCCCGGGTCCGCACCCGCGCCTTGCGTCCGGCCCGGCGCCAGGGGGTGAGCAGCCGTTCCGCGCCGAGCAGCAGCAGGTCGAAGACGATCGCGATGAGCACGCACAGCACGGACGCGGTGAGCACCTGCGCCTTGAAGAAGGAGTTCATTCCGGCGTAGATGAGGTTGCCCAGCCCGCCGTACCCGACGATCGCCCCGACGGTGGTGAGCGCGACGGCCGAGACGGTGGCGATCCGCAGCCCGGCCATCGCGGCCGGCACGGCCAGCGGCAGTTCGATGGCCAGCAGTTGGCGCATCGGCCCGTACCCCAGGCCGCGGGCGGCCTCCTTGGCCTCGGCGGGGACCCCGTCCAGCCCCGCCAGGATGTTCCGTACGAGCAGGGTGAGGGAGTACAGGGCGAGGCCGACCACGACGAGGGTGGCGGACAGCCCGTAGACCGGCAGCAGCAGCGAGAACATCGCCAGCGACGGGATGGTGTAGATGACCGTGGTGATGCCGAGCACCGGTCCGACCGTCCAGCGCCTGCGGCGGGCCAGCAGCGCCAGCGGGACCGCGATCACCAGCCCGAGCGCCACCGAGATCACCGTCAGCTGGATGTGCTGGCCGACCGCGTCGAGCAGGATCTGCCGACGGGTGCTCAGGTAGTCGCCGCAGATCCAGTCGTTACGGGCCAGGCAGTCGTCCGGCGGCGGTGCGGTCACGGTACGAGTCCACCCCGGCGGGGGCGGGGTGTCGCGGCGGACGCGTCCGATCGGGGTGGGCGCGGACGGCCTCCGCCGACGGCCGCTCCGCCCGCCCCCTTCCTCTCCCCACCTCGCGTACACACCCCACGTATACACACAGCGTGTACTGCCTATGTATAGTCCAGCTGAGCCTGTTCGACCCGGGTGACCGAAGGTCGGCGCGACGCGGCGATGCCATCCACGCGTCGGCTTTGCCATGCGCAAAAAGCGCAGGTCATGGGCTCACTGCCCACCGCCCACGCCCGAAGAGAGACCCGCATGCCGAAGCAGAATTCCGCGGCCCGCAACACGTCCATAACCGGGCTGCTGGCGGCCACCACCCTGGCCCTGACCCTCAGCGGCTGCGCCAGCTACGACGTCACCGCCCCGGCCGACGCCCGCGCCGACGCCCCGGCGGCCGACGTCCAGGCGAAGGACGCCCGGCTCGCCGCGTCCGAGGACGCGAAGAACGGGGACGGCAGGAACGGGGACGCGAAGGACGGCGGGCAGACCACGGCCGGGAACGGCGCGGGCGGTGACGTCGACTGCCGCACGGCGAAGTGCGTCGCGCTCACCTTCGACGCGGGCCCCAGCGAGCACACCAACCGGCTGCTGGACATCCTCAAGAAGGAGAAGGTGCACGCGACCTTCTTCATGCTCGGCGAGAACCACGTCGACAAGCGCCCCGCCGAGGTGAAGCGGATCGACGCCGAGGGCCATGAGCTGGCCAACCACACCTGGTCGCACCAGATCCTGACCGACATCCAGCCGCGGGAGGCCAAGCGCGAGCTGTCCCGCGTGCAGGAGGCGGTCCGCAAGATCACCGGCAAGAAGCCCCGGCTGATGCGCCCGCCGCAGGGCCGGACCGACGAAGAGGTGTCCAAGATCAGCAAGGAGCTCGGCCTGGCGCAGGTCCTGTGGAGCGTGACCGCCAAGGACTACCAGACCAACGACTCGGCCCTGATCACCAAGCGGGTGCTCGACCAGACCGAGCGCGACGGCATCATCCTGCTGCACGACATCTACAAGGGGACCGTGCCGGCCGTCCCCGGGATCCTCAAGGAGCTGAAGAAGCGCGGCTACACGGTCGTCACGGTCTCCCAGCTGCTCTCCCCGGCGAAGCCGGAGCCGGGGATGGTCTACCGCCCGTAGCGCCCGGCGCGGAGCGGACGCCACGGGACGGGCGCCACGCAGCGGACGCCACGGCACGGGTATACGGGGCGGGCACCCTACGGGGTTCCTACGGGGCGGGCGCCTTGGAGGCCCTCGGCTGCCCCACCGCCGCCCCCTTCCCGCTGAGCCGGTGCCACCAGTGCCGGCGCCGCGGATGCACCGCGCGGCCCAGCCGGTACCCCAGCAGCAGATAGCCGATCAGCGCGCCGGCACAGTTGAGGATCACATCGTCGATGTCGAACGCCCGGCCGGTGATCAGCGCCCCCTGCACCAGCTCCACCAGCAGCATCACCAACGCCGTCGCCACCCCGACCCGGAGCAGCCCGCGCGCCCGCGGCACCAGCACCGGCAGCAGCACCCCGAACGGCAGCCCCAGCAGGACGTTGCCGCCGAGCTGCTTGACCGTATCGGCCAAGTGCGGCTGCGCCAGATAGCTCCGGATCGAGTCACCGGGGCGGAGGTTGGGGTGGGTCAGCGGCACCGAGGCCGCCGACGGGGTCAGCGTGACCCGCGCCAGCGCCACCGCAAAGGCCACCATCGCGGCGAACGCCAGCACCAGCAGAAGGATCCGGACGGCCAGCGGGGCCCGCGCGGCCATGGGTGACCATGCCGCCTCATCGCCCTGTTGCGTATGCGCCATGAGGTCACTCCCCGGTATGCGAGATGCGCAGTGCGCCGATGGGAAGTTCGGTTACCCGGGGTCCGACGAATCATGTAGCCGGGGGCGACGGCTGCCCTCACGGCACCCACGCCACCGCCTCACCACAGGCAACAGGGGCGCCGGACAGCTCCGGCGCCCCTGCTCGGCTCATGTGCGGCTCACCCCCGGGGGCGCTCCGCCTCCACCCGTCGGCGTCCCTTGTCGTCGGACGCCGTCGGCGCCTTGGACGGTCCGGTCTGCCGCCCCGGGCCCGGGGCGCCGCCCTTCCCCGCCGCTCCCGCGCCCGGCTTGCGCTGCGGAGCGACCGCCTGCGTGTCCTGCGGGAACGTCAGCTGCTGGCTCTGCCACTCCAGGGCCGGCCCGACCTCGCGCCGCCAGGTCGCGAACTGGTGGCTGCCCTGCGGCAGGATGATCGAGTCGACGGTCATCGGCGACTTCGCTGCATGGATGAACTTCATGGTCTCGCCGTAATCCGCCTCGCCCTTACGGCTGCTGGCGACCAGCGCGGAGATCTGCGGCGTGGGAAGGTTCTTCAGCCGCCACAGCAGATCGTGCTCGCGCTCCCGCTGGGCGCCCGTCGGGCCGGGCCCGAAGAGGCTGCCGGTGGTCAGATCGTCCTTGATCGCGTAGTCACCGGAGAGCGAGACCGCCGAGGTGTAGGCCTTCGGGTTCCGCATCGCCAGCTGCAGCGAGCAGGTGCCACCGGACGAGTACCCGAACGCGCCCCAGGCACTGGGGTCATGGCCCACCCGATAGGCCGACTTCATGGCGTCCGGCAGATCCTTGGTGAAGAACGTCTCGGCCTGCGGCCCGCCCGGCACATCCACACACTCGGTGTCGCGCGGCGGCGCGATCGTCGGCCGGACCATCACGATCACCGTCGGCTGCATCCTGCCCTGCGCGATCAGCCGGCCCGCGTTCTGCGGCACCTGGAGGTGCTGCGCCAGGTTCATGATCCCGCCGGGGTAGCCGCTGATGACGACCATGACGGGGAACCGCTGACGGCGGAACTGCTGCTGGAAGTACTGCGGCGGCAGATAGACGAAGCCGGGGTTGATGGCCCGCGTACGGCGGCCGACGATCCGTACCGACTCGACCTTGCCCACCCTGTTCGCGGGCCCCTTGGGCAGTCCGCTCACCCGATCGAGGCCCTGCGGACCGGCCGGTTGGACCAGGCCGGCCTTCATGTTGCCGACCGAGGCGTACTGACCGCCGCCCTGGCTCACGGACACCGGGGCCTTGTCGTTGTTGCCCAGCAGCTCGTCCCAGTTGCCGTAGAACTCGAAGTTCGTGTTCACGGCGAGGGCGAGTGCACACACGATCGACACCTGGGTGACCAGGATGGCGCCCAGTCTGCCCAGGACGGCGCCCACCCCGCGCCGCGACAGCCGGGGCCAGAACCGGACCGTGGCAGCGACACAGAGCACCGCCAGCACGATCACCGTGTATTCGAGCGACTGACTGGTCAGCCCCATGCGCCCACATCTCCCGTCACCCTCGAAAGGGTTCTTGCCTTCTTACCGGCCGCCTAAGGCTCAACGGGCGGCTCTGGACAATGGTCACCGGAGAAGACGGGCACACCTGCGCATCGGATACCTGAACGACTTACTTCTTACCCAGCTCTTGCCACATCGTTTCCGCGGCGTGATGTGGGACGGGGCCCGGGGCACCCGGCCGGGACAGGGCTCGTGGGACGGAGGAGGCGGTCCCCGCCCCACGAGCCCCCGGCGTCGGTCACATCCCGATGTCCCGTCCGTCCTCCCGCCACACACTCACCACGGAAGGCCGTACCAACTCACCTTCCCCGTCCGGCCATTGCGACGCGGACTTCTCCACACGCGCCCCGTCCACCTCACCCGGATGCTGCACGGCGACCCTCACCCTCCGCTCCTGCACGATCGGCCCGCAGGTCTCGGCCCTGGTGGGCACCGTCAGGAACTGCTTGACCTCACCGCGCCGGGCCCCGGCGGTCGCCACCCCGACAGCCCGTCATGGCTGCCCAGCGCTTGAAGCGCAGGCCGGGGAGCCGGTGCGCAGGTCCGGGGCGGGGGGTGCGTACCGTCGGGGCAGGCGATGCGTACCGTCGGGGCAGTTGGCAGGTCCCGTCGGGGAGGCTCGTACGGACTGCGAGGAGGTTTTGTGGACGGCCGGGGAGCCGGTGCGGACGGCCGAACAACCTCGTACGCAGGGCGAACGCGCCCAGGCCGCACCGGCTGAAACCAGCTGCCTCCGCAACACCCCCGGATGGCCCACCACACAAGGCGCGGGGTCCCACGATGAGGCCGGTGTCGGCCGCTACCCTTACGTATCCGTCCTGGTCAGGGACATGTCTGTGCTTCACGGACATACGCCGCACCCACCACCCGCAAGAGAGGTTCGCCGATGGGCATTCGGAGTCTGCTGCGCAACGCTTTCGGTCGCTCCAAGGCGACCCGTGAAGAAACCGGCGCGGCCCCGAGCGGCGCCGACAAGCCGGAGTCCGCAACCATCCCGGAGGCTCGCGAAGAGTCCACCCCGGCCGCCACCACGCCCGCTCCGGAGGCCGAGGTCCCGGCCGCACGGACGGCCCCCACGGAGACTCCCGACACGGACCCGGCTCCGACGACCGCGACGCTGCCTGCACAGGGCGGCCGGGCGGACCGGGGAGACCGGGCGGCGGAGACCTCCGCGGCGCGGGAGGACAAGGCTGCGGCCGATGCCGCCGCGACGGCCGAGCCGTCCACCGCAGAGGAAGCCACCACTGAGCCGTCGGCCGCCGAGGCGACCGTGACGGCCGGGAAGCCCGAGGCGGACGCCGCCGAGGACAAGGCCCGCGCGGACAGCGGCAACGACAAGGACGAGCCCGCGGAAGAGGCCTCCACGGCCGCCGCCCCGGCCTCCTCCGACGCCGTCTCCGACCTCGTGAGCCAGGCCTTCGACAACCCGAGCCAGGCACCGGCGGCCGACGCCGAGCCGGCCGTTGATTCCGCGGAGTCGGTGGCCGAGCCGGAGCCGGTGGCCGAGGCGAAGGCACCTGCCGAGGCCGAGGCGACGGCCGAGACGGTGGCAGAGGTCGCCGCAGAGCCTGCGGACCAGGCAGTTGCCGAGGCCGAGGCCAAGACGGCGGCAGAGCCGGAGGCCGCACCCGAGCCGGAAGCGAAGCCGGAACCCGCAGCCGAGCCGGAGGCCGAAGCCGAAGCGAAGCCGCAGGCAGTGGACCGGCCCGGGTCCGCGGGCTCCCTCCCCACCGCGCCCCCCGCGCTCCTCAGCCTCTACAAGTCCGCGGCCGCCACCCTGGACAAGCACGGCCTCGCCACCCAGCGCGCCGCCGTCTACCTGGTCCTCGACCGCTCCGGCTCGATGCGTAACTACTACAAGGACGGCACGGTCCAGAACCTCGCCGAGCAGGCCCTCGGCCTCTCCGCCCACTTCGACGACGACGCCACCGTCCCCATCATCTTCTTCTCCACCGACATCGACGGCACCGCCGACATCGACCTCACCAACTACGAGGGCCGCATCGCGGAACTGCACGCCGGCCTCGGCCACATGGGCCGTACGAACTACCACTGGGCCATCAACGCCGTCGTCGAGCACTACAAGAAGTCCGGCTCCACCGCCCCGGCCTTCGTCATCTTCCAGACCGACGGCGCCCCGACCTCCAAGCCGGCCGCCGAGAAGGCGCTCTGCGAGGCGGCCGGGCTCCCCATCTTCTGGCAGTTCATCGGCTTCGGAGACCCGGACGCCAAGGGCTTCGACTTCCTCCGCAAGCTCGACGACCTGGCCGTCCCGGAGAAGCGTGCCGTCGACAACGCCGGCTTCTTCCCCGCCGGCCACGACCCGCGCAGCCTCTCCCACGACGAGCTCTACCAGCAGCTGATGGTCGAGTTCCCCGAGTGGCTCGCCGAGGCCCGCACCGCGGGCGTCATCAAGGACAACTGACCGCTCCTCCCCTTACGACACCTCACCGGCCGCGGCCGGGCCCGTCCGGCCCGACCGCGGCCGCTGTCGTGTGCACACCCCGGGAAGCCCTCGAATCCCCTCGGCCGGGAAACCGCGGGAATCCGCAGGAGCCCGCAGGAACCACCCCTCACCCCCTTCACGCGACAGCGGCCCCCACGAGCGGCGTGCCCCGCCCGCGCCCCCACCACAAGAGGCGAGCCCTCGCCCCGCTACCTAGGCTGAATGGGTGCAATGCTCCGTTTGATCCGGTTGCTCCCGTGTGGGCGGCGGGGTGGCCGGGGTGGCCGTACCAGCCAGGCAAGGCGGGTCGTGATGAGTGACGCGAGCCATGAGGGAGGCCCCGCTCCCCCTCCCCGTGCCAGTACTCCCAGTTGGGCCGCGCGGACGGAGCCCGATCCGCGCCGCTGGTGGGGGCTTGTGGTGATTGCGATTGCACAGTTGATGGTGGTGCTGGACGCGACCATCGTGAATATCGCGCTGCCGTCAGCTCAGCGGGATCTGGGGATGTCGGATGCGAACCGGCAGTGGGTGATCACCGCGTACACGCTCGCGTTCGGCGGGCTGCTGCTGCTCGGCGGGCGGATCGCCGACCTGGTGGGGCGGAAGAAGACCTTCATGATCGGGCTGGTCGGGTTCGCGGTGGCGTCGGGGCTGGGCGGTGCTGCCACAGGGTCCGGGCTGCTGTTCGGGGCGCGGGCGCTGCAGGGCGCCTTTGCGGCGCTGCTGGCGCCGTCCGCGCTGTCGTTGCTGACCACGACGTTCACCATCGGAAAGGAACGGAGCAAGGCCTTCGGGATCTACGGGGCCATTGCCGGTGGGGGCGCGGCCATCGGATTGATCGCCGGCGGACTGCTGACCGAATACCTGGACTGGCGCTGGTGCCTGTATGTGAATATCCCGATTGCCGTGATCGCCTTCGTCGGTGCCGCCGTATTTCTGCACGACAAGCCCGAGCGGGGGCGCGTGCACCTGGACATTCCGGGGGTGGTGCTGGGCTGCGGCGGCCTGGTCGCGATCGTCTACGGGTGCAGTGAAGCCGAGCCGCGGGGATGGGGGGACGGGCTGGTCATCGGGTTGCTGGTCGGGGGCGTGGCGCTGCTGGGTGTCTTCGCGTGGTGGCAGACGAGGGCGCGGCATCCCCTGCTGCCCTTGCGCATCGTCCGCAACCGGAATCGCGGGGGCGCCTTCCTGACCATGGCGCTGGCGGTCATCGCGCTGTTCGGGATGTTCCTGTTCATGACCTATTACCTGCAGACCGTGCTCGGGTATTCACCGGTCAGGACCGGGGTGGCCTTCCTGCCGATGGTGGCGGCGATCGTCGTCGGCTCGACGCAGATATCGGCGCGGCTGCTGCATCGGATCCCGCCCCGGTTCCTGATGGTCCCGGGCGCCGTCCTCGCCTCCGTGGGGCTCTTCACGCTGACGTTCCTGACGGCCGAGCCCGCATATGTCTCGCATGTGCTGCCGGCCATGCTTCTCGTCGGTCTCGGCATGGGGCTGACCTTCATGCCGGTGCTGGCGACCGCCACGTCCGAGGTGCCGCCGCGCGACTCCGGCGTCACGTCCGCGACGGTCAACACGGCACAGCAGGTGGGCGGTTCGATCGGTACCGCGCTGCTGAACACGATCGCGACCTCGACGAGTGCGGCGTATATCGCGGACCGGCTGGCGGACGCGGCCCGCCGGAGCGCGGGCCCCGGCCTCACCCCGGCGCTGCGGGAGCAGATCGTGAAGGCCGGGGTGGTGCACGGGTTCACCGTCGCCATCGGGGTGGGGTCGGCGGTGATGCTGCTGGCCGCTCTCGTCGCCGGGCTGATGGTCACCGGCCGGGCCCCGAAGCAGGGCCAGATCCCCACGACGGACAGTGCGGAGTCGGCGGACGCGGCGGTGTGAGGGCAGCGCGGGGTCACGCCCGCAGGGGCAAGGCAGCGGCGAGGTCCGTAAGGTGCGGGGCGGGGCATCCGCGGCGTGCGGGGGCGGGCGGTCGCCGCCGAAAAACCCGCACGGGCACCCCCACCCCGTCCAGTACGATATTGACGTTCCGTAAAGCAAATCCTCACTCACCGTAGCGACTTGGGAGCAGCCGGCAATGGCTCGACACCTCATCACCAGCGCCCTTCCGTATATCAACGGGATCAAGCACCTGGGCAACATGGTGGGGTCCATGCTCCCGGCCGACGTGTATGCACGGTATATGCGGCAGCGCGGGCACGATGTGCTCTACATCTGTGCGACGGACGAGCACGGGACCCCGGCCGAGCTGGCGGCGAAGGACGCGGGGCAGTCGGTCGACACCTTCTGTGCGGAGCAGCACGACAAGCAGAAGGCGATCTACGAGGGCTTCGGCCTGGAATTCGACTACTTCGGGCGGAGCTCGTCGCGGGAGAACCTGGAGCTGACGCAGCACTTCGCGCGCAAGCTGCACGAGAACGGCTTCATCGAGGAGCGGGCGATCCGCCAGGTCTTCTCCGTCGCCGACGACCGCTTTCTGCCGGACCGCTACATCGTCGGTACGTGTCCGCACTGCGGCTACGACAAGGCGCGCGGCGACCAGTGCGAGAACTGCACCCGGGTGCTCGACCCGACCGATCTCATCGACGCCCGGTCGGCGATCAGCGGGAGCGGTGAGCTGGAGGTGCGGGAGACCAAGCACCTCTTCCTGCTCCAGTCGAAGCTGCAGCACGAGGTCGAGGGCTGGCTGGACGGCAACGGCAGCAAGGAGTGGCCGACGCTGGCCTCGTCCATCGCCCACAAGTGGCTGACCGAAGGCCTTCAGGACCGGGCGATCACCCGTGACCTGGACTGGGGCGTTCCGGTGCCGGCCGATGTGTGGCCGGAGCTGGCGGCCGAGGGCAAGGTCTTCTACGTATGGTTCGACGCGCCGATCGAGTACATCGGGTCGACGAAGGAGTGGGCGGACGCCGTCTCCGACGGGAGCCGCGACTGGAAGTCGTGGTGGTACGAGGCCGATGACGTCCGGTACACGGAGTTCATGGCCAAGGACAATGTGCCCTTCCACTCCGTGATGTTCCCGGCGACGCAGCTCGGCACCCGCGAGCCGTGGAAGAAGGTCGACTTCCTCAAGGCCTTCAACTGGCTCAACTACTACGGCGGGAAGTTCTCCACCTCCCAGCGGCGCGGCATCTTCACGGACGCGGCGCTGGAGCTGCTGCCCGCCGACTACTGGCGCTACTTCCTGATCGCCAACGCCCCGGAGTCGGACGACACCTCCTTCACCTGGGAGCTGTTCTCGTCGTCGGTCAACAAGGACCTGGCGGACACCCTCGGAAACTTCGTCAACCGGGTGCTGTCGTTCTCCCGGAAGCGGTTCGGTGACGAGGTGCCCGCGGGCGCCGAGGCCGGTGCCGCGGAGCAGAAGCTGGGTGCGGAGATCGCCGGGCTGCTGACGGAGTACGAGGGCCACATGGAGGCCCTGCAGTTCCGTAAGGCCGCGGCCTCGCTGCGCGCCCTGTGGAGCGCGGGCAACTCCTACCTGGAGGAGAAGGCCCCGTGGCTGGAGATCAAGACCGACAAGGACGCGGCAGCGCTGACCCTGCGTACGGCCATGAACCTGATCCATCTGTACGCGGTCGTCTCCGAGCCGTTCATCCCGGCCTCGGCCAAGGCGATGCGGGGTGCCTTCGCCCTGGAGAACGACACCGCGGTGTGGGTGACCCCGGAGGAGGCGAAGGCGCTGGCCTCGGTGCCTTCCGGGACGCCGTTCACGGTGCCGCCGGTGCTCTTCGCGAAGATCACCGAGGAGGACCTGGAGTCCTACCGCGAGCGCTTCGGCGGCGCGGAGCAGTAGGCCCGGCCCGCCCGCGGGCGTCGCTGCCGGCCGGAGCACCGGAGCGGTAAGTCCGCCCGAGCACGAGCGTGTTCGCGGCACGGACACCTGAGAACCGCCACGCGCCCGTCCAGCCCTTGCGGCCGGACGGGCGCGAGCGCGTTCGGGCGTCGGGCCGGTCCCCGGACAGGCCCCGGCTCAGGGCCGGGCTCGGTGCCGGGCCGGCGGGGACACATAGACGCTCAGCCGTCCGAAGTCCGGCACCTTCGGCAGGGGTACCCGCCGCCAGTGCCGGGCGTAGGCCGGCGGCTTGTCACCGTTGGCCAGGACGACGGCGACCGGGCGGCCCGCACTCAGCCGGGTCAGGCCCGCGGGGGTGATGCTCGCGTCGTGACCGCCGGACTGCCGGGACGCACAGCCCGCCTGATACGCCACCCGTACCGCTTCCTCGCCGCTCACCACGCAGGGGGGACGTACCCCCGCCCGACGCAGCGACGTGGTGATCCGGTCGATACCGGCCTGGGCGTGTGCAGTGCTGCGCACCATCGTGTGCCAGACCACCAGTTGGATGACCTGGTGGCTCATCAGCGCGAGGACGAGGAGGGCCACCGCCCAGGCGTTCCGGCGCGGCAGGAGGGTCAGCCAGTACAGGAACCAGGCGGCGGGCATCATCAGCAGCGCGTAGGCGGGCAGCAGGAAGCGGGGGGCGGCGTAGTCCACCGTCAGGAGGTAAGGGGCGGCGAGGCACAGGCCGACCAGGGCCGGGAGGACGACGGGGGCCGGTCCGTACCGGTGCAGCGGGCCGCGGGGGTCGCGCAGGCGCACCAGCGGCCAGGCGGGACCGTGGCCGTGCCGCCCACCGCCGGGCGCGGGGTCGGCCGCCGGGTCCGGTCCGAAGCTGCCGGGCCGGATGGGCGCCAGCCCGAGGGGGTGCCGGGCACCGCTGCGCGCCGCCGGCTCGTACCCGTACAGCCCGCCGCGGGGCTCGCGGGCGCGCAGCGCCGCCCACACCGCTCCGGCGACCGCCAAGGGCAGCACCAGCCACCACACCGCCGTCACCGGGTGTTCCCAGGTCAGATGGCAGGGGCGGCACAGCGTCTTGCCCTGGAGTGCCCGTGCGTGATCGTCGAAGGACAGATGCCAGCCGAGACCGCCCTGGATCTGCCCGGCCCGCTGCAGCCGTGTCAGGAGCCCGCCGTAGGACAGATACGCCTCCACGGCCCACTCGGCGCAGCCCAGGGCCAGGCCGGCCGGCACCGCCAGCAGCACGGTGGGGCGCCGCCAGGACGGGACGCACAGCGCCGCGGCGAAGAGCGGCACGGCCAGCCACACGGCGTCGGCGGGACGCATCAGCGCGGCCACGGCCACCGCGACGGCGAGTCCGGCGGCGGCACCGCGGTCGGCGCGCGGGGCCAGTTGGCGGGACGGCTGCCGTACGGCCCGCAGGAAGCAGCCGGTGGCGGCGAGCGCGGCGTAGCCGACCCACAGGTTGGGCATCGCCTGCGGACCGTAGAAGAGCGTGATCCACAGACCGGCGAACAGCGCACCCCCCAATGCCGGTACGGGGGCGGGCAGCAGGCGCCGCCAGATGCACAGGGTGATCAGGAGCGCGGCTCCGGAGAGCACCGCCAGGTAGCAGTGCAGCACGACGGCCGAGGTCGTCAGGGCGGCCATCGGTGCTAGGAGGAGCGGGATACCGCGGGCGCGCGGTGCGCTGAAGAACGCGGCCGGCGTATGGGGGTCGACCTGGCTGACGTACACCGTCTCGTCCCAACCCAGGCCGGGGGTGGCGAGGGCGAAGGCGAGGAGGCAGGCGGTGAAGACGACGGACACGGCGGTGAGCCACCACAGGTCGCCGGCCGGGACGGGGCGCGTCGTACGGGCCGGCGGCCCCAGGGCGGACCTGGCGGAGAGGAGACTGGCTTGCTGCATGAGCACCACAGTGCGTGCCGTACCGGGGCACGGCCACATGAATGGGGCGGTCGGGGCATTCGGGCCGGGCCGGAGCCCGCCTCCGAGCGCACACCGCGGCCGTCCGCCCAACGGCACACCGGGCCGCAAACGGGCCGGGGCGGCGTTTCACGTGAAACGCCGCCCCTCAGCCCGTTCGAGGCGTTTCGCCCCTGGGTGATGCCTACTTCGCCTGCGGCTTGCGGATGGAGAGGTGCAGCTCCTTGAGACGCGCCTCCTCGACCTCGCTCGGGGCGCCCATCAGCAGGTCCTGGGCGTTGCCGTTGAGCGGGAAGGCGATGGTCTCGCGGATGTTGGGCTCATCGGCCAGCAGCATGACGATGCGGTCGACACCGGGGGCGATGCCGCCGTGCGGCGGGGCGCCGAACTTGAAGGCGCGGAGCATGCCGCCGAACTCCGCCTCCACCGTGTCCTTGTCGTAGCCGGCGATCGCGAAGGCCTTGTACATGACCTCGGGCTCGTGGTTACGGATGGCGCCCGAGGACAGCTCGGTGCCGTTGCAGACGATGTCGTACTGCCAGGCCAGGATGTCCAGCGGGTCCTTGGTCTGCAGCGCCTCCAGGCCGCCCTGCGGCATGGAGAAGGGGTTGTGCGAGAACTCGATCTTGCCGGTGTCCTCGTCCTTCTCGAACATCGGGAAGTCGACGATCCAGCAGAAGCGGAACTCGTCCTCGACGAAGCGGCCGACGCGCTTGGCGGCCTCGACGCGGACCGCGCCCATGATCTTGGAGACCTCGTCGAACTCGCCGGCGCCGAAGAACACGGCGTGGCCGGGCTTGAGGTCCAGCGCGGCGACCAGCGACTTGACGTCGTCCTCGGTGAGGAACTTGGCGATCGGGCCGGTCAGCTCCGTCTTCTCCGCGTCGCCGCCGACCCGGACCCAGGCCAGGCCCTTTGCGCCCTGCTGGACGGCGAAGTCACCCAGCTGGTCGAAGAACTTGCGCGACTGGTCGGCGGTGTCCGGCACGGCCAGGGCGCGGACGTGCTTGTCGGCGAAGGCCTTGAAGCCGGAGCCGGCGAAGACGTCGGAGACATCGACCAGCTCCAGCTCGGCGCGCAGGTCCGGCTTGTCGGAGCCGTACTTGAGCATCGCCTCGCGGAACGGGATGCGCGGGAAGGGAGAGGTGACCGTGCGGCCGTTGCCGAACTCGGTGAAGAGCTCGGTCATCAGCTTCTCGACGGGGCGGAAGACATCCTCCTGCTCGACGAAGCTCATCTCGATGTCGAGCTGGTAGAACTCGCCCGGCGAGCGGTCCGCGCGGGCGTCCTCGTCGCGGAAGCAGGGCGCGATCTGGAAGTAGCGGTCGAAGCCGGCGATCATCAGCAGCTGCTTGAACTGCTGCGGGGCCTGCGGCAGCGCATAGAACTTGCCGGCGTGCAGACGCGAGGGGACCAGGAAGTCGCGGGCGCCCTCGGGGGAGGTCGCGGACAGGATCGGGGTCGCCATCTCGTTGAAGCCGAGGGACACCATCTTGTGGCGGATGGCGGAGATAACGGCGGTGCGCAGCATGATGTTGCGGTGCATCCGCTCGCGGCGCAGGTCGAGGAAGCGGTACTCAAGGCGCTTCTCTTCGTTGACGCCGTCGTCCGCGTTGATCGTGAAGGGGATCTGGTCGGCGGCGCCGAGCACCTCGACGTCGGAGACCTCGATCTCGATCTCGCCCGTCGGCAGGTCGGGGTTGACGTTGTCGGCGCCGCGCGCGCTGACCTTGCCGTCGATCCGGACGACGGACTCCTTGGTCAGGGAGCCGAGGGCCTCGTTGGCAGGGGTGCCGGGGCGGGCGACGAGCTGAACGAGACCGTAGTGGTCGCGCAGATCGATGAAGAGGATGCCGCCCAGGTCACGTCGATTGTGCAGCCAGCCGCTGAGGCGGACGTCCGTGTCGACGTCCACGGCTCGGAGCTCGCCGCAGTTATGGGACCGGTACCGGTGCATCGCTCATCCAAGTCGTCGCGAGGTCGAGGTGAGGAGTTGTCGGGAGAGGGAGAGGAAAAGGTGTACGGGCTCGGACGCCCGGTCGCTCTCCCCGCGGATCACCCGAAAGGCCACCCCAGGATTGACATAACCGCTCCAGGTTACCGTCCCGGCCCGCACGTCTTCGTTGACATATACGCATCAGCGTCGCCGGGAGCGGAGCGCGGCGTCCCGACTGGGACGATGGTCACGTCCGGCTCGCTGGTCGGGTCCCGCCAAACGCACATAAAGTGATGCAATGCGCACCGAGGATCTCCTGGCCGCCATCGCGACCGGCCTGTGGCGCTGGGACAACGCATCGGGACGGGTGACCCTCGACGCCGAAGCGGCCCGGCTGCTCGGCCTGCCCGCCGACCCGGTGGAGCTGACCGAGGCCGCGGTGCGCTCCCGTTTTCATCCCGTCGACTTCGCCGAGATCAACGGGATCGTGCAGCTCGCGGTCGCCGAGAAGACGCTCGCCGAGGCCCGGCTGCGCATCGTGGACGAGCGCGGGCGGGTGCAACGCATCGTCCGCTCCCGCTCCCGCCCCCGGGTCGTCGACGGCGGCTTCGAGCTGGTCGGAACCCTTCAGGAGGTGCCCGAGCCGCAGCCCGGGACCTCCGCCGCGCACACCCCGATAACCGGCGACTGGCGGCGTTCGCGCGAGGCGTTCCTGCTGGACGCGGGCCGGGGGCTGGCCGAGGCACGGTCCACCGCCGAGGTGCTGCGGGTCGCGGCCGGGCTGTCCATGCCCGGGTTCATGCCGGACGGACTGGCGGTCTTCGGCACCGAGGGCGACCGGCTGTCGGTCATCGGCCACCACGGCCACCACGGCGACGACGAGCGGCCGTTCGTCGCCATGACGCTGGAGACCGACTATCCGGCCGCCGAGGTCATCCGTACCGGCCGGGCCATCTATCTGCCCACCCCCGGGGACTACAGCCGCCGCTACCCCGGCACTTGGCCGCTGGCCGCCCGCTTCCGCCGTACGTCCTGGGCGTTCCTGCCGCTGGTCAACGCGGGCCGGACGATCGGCGCCTGGATGGCGGCGTTCGCCCAGCCGGTGGCGTTCACGCCCGACGAACGCTCGGTGCTGACCACCGTCGCCCGGATGCTGGCGCAGGCGCTGGCCAGGGCCGGTGTGCAGGAGGAGCAGCAAGAGCTGGCGCTGGGGCTGCAGCGCAGCATGATGCCGACGGTGCAGCCGGACATCCCGGGGATGACGGTTGCGGCCCGCTATGTCCCGACCGGCGGCGGGCTGGAGGTCGGCGGCGACTGGTACGACATGATCCCGCTGCCGTCCGGGCGGATCGCGCTGGTCATCGGGGATGTCCAGGGGCACGACGTACGGGCCGCGGGCCTGATGGGGCAGCTGCGGATCGCGCTGCGGGCCTACGCCTCCGAAGGCCATCACCCCGATGCGGTGCTCTCCCGTGCCTCCCGGTTTCTGGCCGGGATCAACGAGACCGAGCTCCGCGGCCACGGCGAGGATCAGCGCTTTGCGACCTGCCTCTACATCGAGGTGGATCCGGCGACGGGGCTGCTGGACATCGCACGGGCCGGCCACCCCGACCCGGCGATCCGGATGAGCGACGGCACGATGCTGGTCCGGCCCACCGCGGGCGGACTGCCGCTGGGCATCGTCCCGGACACCGACTACCCCACCACCCGGCTCGTCCTGGAGCCCGGCGAGACCATGATGGTGTGCACCGACGGACTGATCGAGACCGGCGGCCACGATCTGGAGACCGGCTGGGCACGCCTGCGCGACATCATCGAGACGCATGAGAACGGCGAGGACGGCGAGAGCCTGGAGCGGCTCGCCGACGCCCTGGTCCAGGCGGTGCACGGGCCCTCCTCGCACCACACCACCGGACCGCTGGTGGACCGCCGCGAGGACGACATCGCCGTGCTGCTGCTGAGCCGCGAGGGCGCCGGCTGCGGGATCGGGACCGGCGGCCTGCTCGCGCCACAGCCCGTACGGCGCACCGTGCTCTCCGTCGCGCAGGCCGAGCCGGAGCGGATAGCCGAGGCGCGCCGTCAGGTCCGTGACGTGCTGCACGACTGGGCCGACCCGGACCAGGTCGACTCGGCGGTGCTGATGGTCTCCGAGATGGTCACCAACGTCCTGCTGCACACCGACGGGGACGCGCTGTTGGTCGCCGAGATCACCGGCGAGCGAGGCGCCCGGCGCATCCGCGTCGATGTCGCGGACAGCAGCGACGAGCTGCCGCACCGCCGCTGCCCCGGCGAACTGGCGTCGTCGGGACGCGGTCTGCTGCTGCTGGAACTGCTGGCCGGGGCGTGGGGCGTGGATCCGCGCGGGGACGGCAAGTCGACATGGTTCGAGCTCTACGAGGACGCGGGGGACGCGGCGGGTCCGGTGTCACCGCAGTCCGGGCCCTCGGTGTAGTACACCCGCAGCTCGTGGAGCACTCCGGTGACGGCGGCGGTCAGTGGTACGGACAGCAGCATGCCGAGGATTCCGGCGACGCTGGCGCCCGCGGTGATCGCCAGCAGCACCGTCGCCGGATGCATATGGACCGTACGGCTCTGGATCATCGGCTGCAGTACATGCCCCTCCAGCACCTGCACGGCCAGGACGACGCCGAGCGCCCAGAGTGCGATCACAAAGCCACGGTCGGCCAGCGCCACGAGGATCGCCACGGTGCCGGAGATGAAGGCGCCGAGGTAGGGGATATAGGCGCCGACGAAGACCAGCGCGCCCAGCCCGACGGCGCCCGGCACCCGAAGGATCAGCAGTCCGACGGTGATGCAGATGGCGTCGATCAGGGCGATGAAGGTGGTGCCCCGCATAAAGCCCTCGATGGACTCGAAGCCGCGGCGGGCCATCCGCTCCAGCTGCGGTGCGGAGCTGCCGGGCGCCCAGTCGTTCAACGTGCGTACGGCCCTGTGGGAGTCGCGCAGGAAGAAAAAGGTCAGCAGCAGGGCCAGGACCGAGGCGGCGAGGAACTGACCGACCGCGCTGACCCCGGTCAGCAGCCCCGAGGCCGCGGTGCCGCCGAAATTGGTGACCAGTCCCTTGGATTTGGAGGCGAGATCGTCGAGCGATGTACCGGCCGCACCGAAGTGCTGGGAGAGGTCCTTGGCGGCTTGCCTGAGCGAGGAGATGATCTGGTCACCGGAGTCGACCAGCGCGTTGACGACGATGAACCCGGCACCGCCGACCACCACCACGAGGACGGCACAGGTCAGTCCGGCCGCCAGTGAACGGTTGAGCTTCATCGCCACCAGCCGCCGGTAGAGCGGTCCGAGCAGCCCGCTGCCGAGCAGTGCCAGCAGTACAGGCGTGACCGCCGCGCTCAGTTCGACGCACAGCCACACGACGAGGGCCACCACGGCCGCGATCAGCAGCCCCATCAGACACCAGGCCGCGGCACGGCGGGCCTGGACCGGCAGCAACGGCTGTGAGGGCAGTGGCCGTTCGGGCTCGGCGCCGCGCCCTGTTCCATCCGAATCGTTTTGCACCCCGACAGTCCACCATGGCCGGAGGCCCGGGTGCGGCCCCCGAAACGGGTCAGGGGCGGCGTTTCACGTGAAACACCGCCCCTGCTGCCGACATGACGTCAGCGCTCGTCGGCGGGGACCGTCCCGAGCCGGCCGGCCTGGAAGTCCTCGAAGGCCTGCGCCAGTTCGGCGTGGGTGTTCATCACGAACGGGCCGTAATGCATCATCGGCTCGCGGATCGGCAGCCCGCCCAGCAGCACCACCTCGAAGTTCGGACTGCGCGACTCCTGGGACTCGTCCGCCCGGATCGTGATCGAGTCACCGGAACCGAACACGACCGCCTGGCCCATACGGAACGGGCGTCCCTCCACACCGGCCGAGCCGCGTCCGGCCAGGCCGTAGGCGAGGGCGTTGAAGTCCTTGCGCCAGGGGAGGGTCAGCTCGGCGCCCGGGTTCACCGACACATGCATCATCGTGATCGGCGTATGCGTGATGCCCGGCCCGTTGTGGCCATCGATGTCACCGGCGATCAGCCGCAGCAGCGCGCCGCCGTCACCCGAGGTCAGCAGCTTGACCTGGCCGCCACCGATGTCCTGGTAGCGGGGGGCCATCATCTTGTCGCTCTTCGGCAGGTTCACCCACAGCTGGAGGCCGTGGAAGAGACCGCCGGACATGACGAGCGACTCCGGCGGCGCCTCGATGTGCAGCAGGCCCGAGCCGGCCGTCATCCACTGGGTGTCGCCGTCATTGATGACGCCGCCGCCGCCGTGCGAGTCACGGTGCACGAAGGTGCCGTCGATCAGATACGTCACCGTCTCGAAGCCGCGGTGCGGGTGCCAGGGCGTGCCCTTGGGCTCTCCTGGCGCGTACTCCACCTCGCCCATCTGGTCCATCATGATGAACGGGTCGAGGTGCTTGTAGTCGATGCCGGCGAACGCCCGGCGCACCGGGAAGCCCTCGCCCTCGAAACCGCTCGGAGCGGTGGCAACGGCCAGCACGGGGCGGGCGTGCGCCGCGACGGGCGCCGCCACACGCGGCAGGGTCAGCGGGTTCTCAACGGTCACAGCGGGCATGACGGCCTCCTCGGTCGTTCGCTCAACTTAGTTGAATGGTGAACAATCTGCAAGGCGTGCGGCATTCCCGCGCGTATTTCCGCAGGTCGAAGGGGGTTGATCCGGCCCGGCTCAGCCCCCGGACCGAGACACACATCGGGCCGGCCCCACTCCCGGGACCGGCCCTCGACTCAGCCGCAGCGGCGGCCATCAGCCATCTGCACAGCAGTGGCGGTCAGCCATACATGCGCCGCATCGCGAAGTCGACCATCTCCTCCACGGCCTTCGCATCGAAGACCATCCGGTGATCACCCTCCATGTCGAGGACGAACCCGTAGCCGGTCGGCAGCAGGTCGAGCACCTCGGCACCGGTGATCACGAAGTACTTGGACTCCTTGCCCGCATACCGCCGCAGCTCCTTGAGGGAGGTGAACATCGGGATCACCGGCTGCTGGGTGTTGTGCAGCGCCAGGAAGCCGGGGTTGTCACCACGCGGGCAGTAGATCTTGGACGTGGAGAAGATGCCCTGGAAGTCCTCTGCCGACGTCGAGCCGGTGGTGAAGGCGCGCACCGCATCGGCGAGGGAGGGCGGGGACGGCTCGGGATACAGCGGCTGTTCGCCGTAGCTCCCGGGGGCCGGTTGCTGCGGCGGGGGCGGCGCTCCGTATTGCTGCTGCCCGGCACCCGCGTTCTGGTCGTAGCCGTACATGCGCCACAGCGTACTGAGTCGGCGATCCGTCGGGGGACGCTCGTCACAGATGGGCGGTAGGGGTTGATTCTTATTACCGGTGGGTAGCATCATCGTAGGCACTTGCTACTTGCTGGTATTGCGTTTGAGGTCCTCCCTCCCGAACCCTTACGGAGCCGTATCCATGGGGCACTACAAGTCGAATCTCCGCGACATCGAGTTCAACCTCTTCGAGGTGCTCGGCCGTGACAGCGTGTACGGCACCGGACCGTTCGCGGAGATGGATGTCGACACCGCCAAGAGCGTGCTGTCCGAGATCGCCCGGCTGTCCGAGAACGAACTGGCCGAGTCGTTCGCCGACGCCGACCGCAACCCGCCGGTCTTCGACCCGGACACCAACACCGCTCCGGTTCCGGACACGTTCAAGAAGAGCTACCAGGCCTTCATGGACGCCGAGTGGTGGCGTCTGGGCATCCCGGAGGAGCTCGGCGGCACCACCGCGCCCCGCTCCCTGCTCTGGGGCTTCGCCGAGACGATCCTGGGCGCCAACCCGGCCGTGTGGATGTACGCCTCCGGCCCCGCCTTCGCCGGCGTCCTCCACGAGGAGGGCACCGAGGAGCAGCACCGCATAGCCCAGCTGATGGTGGACAAGCAGTGGGGCTCCACGATGGTGCTCACCGAGCCGGACGCCGGTTCGGACGTCGGCGCCGGCCGCACCAAGGCCGTGCAGCAGGAGGACGGCTCCTGGCACATCGAGGGCGTCAAGCGCTTCATCACCTCCGGTGAGCACGACATGTCCGAGAACATCGTGCACTTCGTCCTCGCCCGCCCCGAGGGTGCCGGTCCGGGCACCAAGGGCCTGTCGCTCTTCATCGTGCCGAAGTACGACTTCGACTGGGAGACCGGCGAGCTGGGCGAGCGCAACGGCGCCTACGCCACCAACGTCGAGCACAAGATGGGCCTGAAGGCCTCCAACACCTGCGAGATGACCTTCGGCGCCAACCACCCGGCCAAGGGCTGGCTGCTCGGCGAGAAGCACGACGGCATCCGCCAGATGTTCAAGATCATCGAGTTCGCCCGGATGATGGTCGGCACGAAGGCCATCGCCACCCTCTCCACCGGCTACCTCAACGCGCTGGAGTACGCCAAGGAGCGGGTGCAGGGTCCGGACCTGGCGGCCTTCACCGACAAGACCGCCCCGCGCGTCGCCATCACCCACCACCCCGACGTGCGCCGCTCGCTGATGACGCAGAAGGCGTACGTCGAGGGCATGCGCGCCCTGGTGCTCTACACCGCGACGGTTCAGGACGACATCCTCGTCCAGGAGGCCGCGGGCGAGGACGCGAGCGCCGCGATCCGCCTCAACGACCTGCTGCTGCCGATCGTCAAGGGCTACGGCTCGGAGAAGTCCTACGAGCAGCTGGCGCAGTCGCTGCAGACCTTCGGTGGCTCCGGGTACCTCCAGGAGTACCCGATCGAGCAGTACATCCGGGACGCCAAGATCGACACCCTCTACGAGGGCACCACCGCGATCCAGGGCCAGGACTTCTTCTTCCGGAAGATCGTCCGCGACCAGGGCCAGGCGCTCACCGCCCTCTCCGACGAGATCAAGAAGTTCCTCGCCGACAACCTCGGCGGCGAGGAGCTGGAGCAGGCCCGCGGCGAGCTGGCCAAGGCGGCCGCCGACCTGGAGGCGATCGTCGGCGCCATGCTGACCGACCTCGCGGCGACCGAGAAGGACGTCAAGTCCATCTACAAGGTCGGTCTGAACACCACCCGCGTGCTGCTGGCCTCCGGCGATGTCGTCATCGGCTACCTCCTGCTCAAGGGCGCGGCCGTGGCCGCCGAGAAGCTGGCCGGCGCCTCGGCGAAGGACAAGGCCTTCTACACCGGCAAGATCGCCGCGGCGAAGTTCTTCGCGCACAACGTCCTGCCGAATGTCAGCGTCCAGCGTGGTCTGGCCGAGTCCGTCGACCAGTCGCTGATGGAGCTCGACGAGGCCGCGTTCTAGGAGCGGGTTTCCGCAACCCGCCGCGGCGGCCGGTCTCAGAGTTCTCTCAGATTGACCGTCCAGACTGATGGCGCCCGCCTCTCTTCCCCCGGAGAGGCGGGCTTCGTCATGTCCGGCAGGCAACAGGGCCGTACGGGCCGGTGCGCGGCCCGCACATCGCGGCACCGACCGGAATCCCCCGCTCCAGGGGGCTTTTCGGTCCCGAATACTGAAATCCTGGCCGGAAGGGAGCGGAGTCACGATGCAGGCGCACGGGGAATGCGGGGTCCGGCTCCTTATGCTGAATCCATGACCAACTCCGCCCGCTTCGATCGCGGCCACACCGACGACCTGATGTCCTTCCTCGCCGCCAGTCCGTCGCCCTACCACGCGGTGGCGAATGCGGCGGAGCGGCTGGAGAAGGCCGGGTTCCGGCAGGTCGCCGAGGTCGATGAATGGGACGGCGGGACCGGCGGGAAGTATGTGCTGCGCGGCGGCGCGCTCATCGCCTGGTACGTGCCCGAGGGTGCGAGCGCCTCGACTCCGTACCGAATTGTCGGAGCTCACACCGACTCTCCCAATTTGCGCGTCAAGCCGATTCCGGACACCGGATCCCGCGGCTGGCAGCAGATCGCCGTCGAGATCTACGGCGGCACGCTGCTCAACACCTGGCTCGACCGGGACCTGGGGCTGAGCGGGCGGGTGACGCTCGCGGACGGCAGCCACCGCCTCGTCCATGTCGACCGGGCGTTGCTGAGAGTGCCTCAGCTGGCCGTGCACCTCGACCGCTCGGTGAACGCCGACGGCCTGAAGCTGGACAAGCAGCGGCACATGACACCGATCTGGGGCCTGGGCGAGGTGGCCGAGGGCGATCTGATCGCCTTCGTCGCCGAGGAGACCGGCATCCAGGCCGGCGACATCAAGGGCTGGGACCTGATGGTGCACAGCATCGAGGCGCCCGCCTATCTGGGCCGCAACCGCGAGCTGGTGGCCGGTCCACGGATGGACAACCTGCTCTCCGTACACGCCGGGACGGCCGCGCTCACCGCCGCGGCGGCCGCCGGCAGCAAACTGACCGGCATTCCGGTGCTGGCCGCCTTCGACCACGAGGAGAACGGCAGCCAGTCCGACACCGGCGCGGACGGGCCGCTGCTCGGCACGGTCCTGGAGCGCTCGGTCTTCGCCCGCGGCGGCTCCTACGAGGACCGGGCGCGGGCCTTCGCCGGCACCATCTGCCTGTCGTCCGACACCGGACACGCCGTGCACCCCAACTACAGCGAACGGCATGAGCCGGGGCACCACCCGATGCCCAACGGCGGGCCGATTCTCAAGGTCAATGTCAATCAGCGCTATGCGACGGACGGCAGCGGACGGGCCGTCTTCGCGGCGGCCTGCGAGCGGGCCGCGGTCCCGTGGCAGAGTTTTGTGTCCAACAACTCGATGCCGTGCGGGACCACCATCGGGCCGATCACCGCGGCCCGGCACGGCATCGCCACGGTCGACATCGGCGTGGCGATCCTGTCCATGCACTCGGCACGCGAGCTGTGCGGCGCCGAGGACCCTTATCTGCTGGCGAACGCCCTGACAGCCTTCTTGGAGGGCTGAGTTGGAATTCTCACTGCTCGGTCCGATCGCCGTGACGACCGGCTCCGCGGAGCTGTCGCTCGGGCCCGCCAAACGGCGCAGTGTGCTGGCGCTGCTGTTGCTGCAGCCCAACACCACCGTCCCACTGGAGCAGTTGATCGACTCCCTGTGGGAGGACGAGCCACCCGAACACGCCCGTACCGTCGTCCAGGGACATGTCTCGCGGCTGCGCGCCACCCTCGCCGAGGGCGGTGCGGAGGCGTACGGCATCGAGCTCACCACCCATGGCTCCGCCTATCTGCTGCGGCTGCCGGAGGAGCTGATCGACGCCCACCGCTTCGGTGAGCTGGTGGCACTGGCGCGCCCCGAGGCGGCGCCGGCCGATGCCGTACCGCTGCTGCGCGAGGCGCTGGGGCTGTGGCGCGGGCCCGCGCTGACCGGCACGGTCACCAGCCCGCCGTTCGCGGCCGCCGCGCATGCGCTGGAGGAGCGCCGGCTGACGGCCGTGGAGGCGCTGGGGCGGGCGCACGGCGCGCTCGGCGAGCATGAACAGGCCGCCGCCATCCTCTACTCCGCGGCCGTCAACCACCCCTTGCGGGAAGGCCTGATCGCCGGGCTGATGCGGGCGCTGTTCCATACGGGGCGGCAGTCCGATGCGCTGGAGTGGTTCCATCGCACCCGCCGGCTGCTCAACGAGGAGCTGGGTGTCGATCCCGGCGAGCGGCTGCGCGGCGCGTACGAGGAGATTCTGCGGGCGGAGGCGGCCGGCGGGGGACGGACGGGCGCGGCGAAACCTGCGGGCGGGGCGCGTGCAGCGGGCTCCGCTCCGGGTGGGGCGCCGTCCGGAGCGGCTCGTTCCGGGACGGTTTCCGGAGGCGGGCGCCCCGGGGCTGCCGGAGCGGACCGTTCCGCAACGGGCGGTGGGTCACGGCCCGTTGATGGTGAAGGGCGGGCACCCGTCCCGGGGGCGGACGGCAGCGATGAGGCGCGCGGTGGCCCTGGTGCGCCAGGTGCCGACGGGTCGGGGACAGGCGCGACGGACGGCGTTCATGACGGGTCCGGCTCCGGGCGGGCCGGTGCGGCACCGCGGCTGCTGCCCCGTCCACCGGCCCGCTTCCTGGGCCGGGAAGATCAACTCTCCGCACTCACCGCGGTGCTGACGGATCGTACGACGGGCGAGAGCCCGCTCGTGGTGGTGGCGGGACCGGCCGGCGTCGGCAAGACCGCCTGCGCCGTGCAGTGGGCGCATCTGCACGCCGGGGCCTTCCCCGACGGGCAGCTCTTCGCCGATCTGCGGGGCTTCGGCGAGGGCGACGAGGCACCGCCGGCCGAGATTCTGCGCGACTTCCTGCTGGCGCTCGGCACTCCGCCGGAGCGGGTGCCCGGCTCGGCGCAGGCCGCCTCGGCACTGTTCAGGTCGCTGGTCGCGGAGCGCCGGCTGCTGGTCGTCCTCGACAACGCCCGCAGCTCGGCGCAGGTACGGCCGCTGCTGCCCGGTGGCCCGCACTGCGCCACGGTCGTCACGAGCCGCAGCCGTCTCGACGGGCTGGTCGCCACCGACTGCGCCCGGCCGGTCGGTCTCCAGACGCTCGGCCACGAGGAGGGCGCGGCGCTGCTCGGCGCCATGCTGGGCCCGGAGCGGGTCGCCGAGGACCCGGCCGCCGCGCGGGAACTGGTCGACCTGTGCGACGGTCTGCCGCTGGCGCTGCGGGCCGCGGCCGCCCAGCTGACCGCCCGGCCGCGCTGGCGGCTGGCCCGGCTGGCGGCGGCGCTGCGCGACGAACGGCGGCGACTGGCGCTGCTGTCGGCGGAGGACACCGGCATCGCGGCGGCGCTGCGGATGTCCGTCGCCCGGTTGTCGGCGGACGATGCCCGGCTGCTCAGCGCGCTGGCGACCAGCGCGGACGGGCACCTCAACGCATCGTTGGCGGCCGCGCTCGCCGGGTACGACCCGGAGCGCACCCAGGACGGTCTGGACCGGCTCACGGAGATGCATCTGGTGGACGAAGAGGCCACCGATGTCTACACGATCAGCACGCTGACGCAGTTGTTCGCGCGAGATGAGCGCGGTGAGAGCGGCGAGGAGGGCACCAGCGGAACGGGTGACGGGAGCAAGGGGAGTGACGGCAGCGGCTGAGCCGTCGCCGGGCGCCCCGCCCCGGGCGCGGGAGCGTTAGGCGCACGTTAGTGGCACGGCAGCGGCGAGCGGCAATCTGGTGGTCGGCCGCAGGACAGAGCACAGGCCGGACCGCAGGACGTACCGCAGGCGCGGTGCGGACCACCGACCGGGGGAGACCGGAAATGCCGTCCAGCCACGCCCACTCCGAAGCAGTCATCGAGACCGGCGCCAGGACCGCCATCGGCGCCCCTCGTGGGTCCCGTACCGTCCGCCGCCGTACGCTCCGGATCGCCGCGGCCGGGCTGACCGCCGCCGCCGCGCTCACCCTCACCGCCTGCGGCGGCCAGGACAACCCGCTCAAGACCAGCGCCGCGAAGCCGTTCAACCCGGCGCCCCAGGACTCCAAGACCCCGGCGGCGCAGGGTGAGGATGCCGCGCAGGGCGGCAAGCGGACCGACGGCGGCCGGACGGAGCAGGCGTCCGCGGGGCATGGCGGCAACGGCACCGGAACGGGTGCGGGGACGACGACCGGGGCGGGCACGCACCGCGCGGACAAGTCCGGCGGCGCCCCCGGCGTCCGGCACACCGCCTGCGACGCCGCGAAGATCCGCATCGTCGCCAAGCCGCTGAAGCGGCCGGTCAACCACCTTCTGCTGGCGGCCACCAACACCTCCGGCGCCACCTGCGACCTCTACTACGCCCCCTCTCTGCGGTTCGGCGAGGCGCAGTCCCCGCTCGCCGAACTGCCGGACAGCAGGCCGCAGGCCGTGGTCACCCTCGCCCCCGGCGAGTCCGGCTACGCCGGCGTGCTGACCTCGTCCGCCGACGGCTCCGGCCGCAACGGCCACACCGTGACCTCGCTGTCGGTCAGCCTCCCCGGCCGCGACGGCAAGGGCAGCATCGGCGGCTCGGCGGCGGTGGCTCTCCCCGGAGGCAAGACGTACCTCGATGACAGCGCGTGGGTGACGTACTGGCAGTCGGACGCGAGCGCGGCAGCGGCCTGGTGAGCCGCGTCCGGTGCTCCGGAGTCCGGCCGACTCAAGGCCGGCGATCGGCCTCCTGACAGGCCGTCGACCACGGCCCGGGCCGAGGCCACCGACGCCACCGACGCGAAGACCTCCTGAACCAGGGCGCCCGCAATCCCCCAGCGGGCGCCCTTTCGCGTGCCCGGCGTCCCGTCATGTCTCATGCAGCGGCCCGCCCTGTCCCGGGCTTCCCCCCTCTCCGCAGGTCACAGCCGTGTGCACGGTCGGGACATCTCATGGGACGAGGAACCTCCGGCCGGCCCCCGGGCCCCGCTCGACGATGGATTCCGTCGCCGCGAGCAGACCATCCGGCGGCTCACCGAGCGGCCAACCGGCCGCCTACGGAGGGGAATCGGCATGTCCGAGCACAGCACCACGCACCCGGCAGACAGCACAACACCCGCGACCCACCAAGCGCCCACGGGCCACAAGCGGTCGCCGTTCCGCAGGACCCTCCTGCGCACGGTGCTGCCCACGGTTGCCGCGGCCGGTATCGGCGTCGCCGGGTTCGCGGGGCTCGCCCATGGCAGTCAGGCGGCCCCTGCGACGGCCGCCGACGGGCACTCAGCGGCTGTCGCCCAGCTCTCCCGCGACACCTCCACCACCGGCTCCACCCTCACCGCTCACACCGCGAGCGCCGGTTCCGCACGGCAGGCCGCGGCCGCCGACTTCCCCACCTGGGGCACCCGTTGGGTGGTGCACGCCACCGCGGACAGCAACTCCCCCGCCGTCGGAATGATCAACAAGACGGCTCCGGGACAGGACCGGATCACTGCCGACTACCAGGTCGACACCGGCCACAAGGTCTGCGAGGGCAGCACCTGCTCGACGTTCATGGCGCACCTCACCGGGCCGGTCAGCGGCTTCCTCAGCGTGGTCGCGGTGGACATCCCACAGGACCGGCTGCCGGGCGTGCCGGTCCAGGGCGGCGGCGGGCAGCCGCAGCCCGGCGGCTCCCGTCAGGACATGCTCAACCGCGCCGCCACCTGGCTGACCGCCAACAACGGTGCCCAGGTGCCGTACAGCCAGGCCAAGACCTGGAAGGACGGCTACCGCCAGGACTGCTCGGGCTACGCCTCGATGGCGCTCGGGCTGCCGACGCCCGGCACCAACACCGTGGGCCTGGCCACCAACCGCAACATCACCCGGCCCCTCTCGCTGGGCGAGCTCAAGCCCGGTGACCTGCTCATCGACGCGGCCGGCGACAACAACACCCGGCATGTCGTGATCTTCGAGAAGTGGAACAACGACGCGCACTCCTCGTACACCGCCTACGAGCAGCGCGGCGGCCACGGCACCGACCACCGGACGCTGACCTACGGACTGCCCGGCGGTGACGCCGAGTTCAAGCCCTACCGTCCCGTGAAGTTCGGCGACTGACCCCGTTCCGGGGCACGAGGCCTGACGCAGGACCGCACGCTGTTTCACGTGAAACGTCACCATCTGATCCGGGACCGATCCGGATCGTGTAACGAGGGGCACTTCCGCCACAGGGGAGCGGAGGTGCCCCTCGCGCGCGCATGTCCGCTGTGCTGAAATGCGAGATGTGCCTGGCAATCAGAACCACGGCGCCCATGTCCGCCGTAAGCCGTTAGCCCCTCTACCCGACGAACTCTCCGGCCCCGTACGCGACTTCGTCGCCGGCCTGCGCCGTATGCACGGCGAACTCGGATACAGCCTCAAGGAGTTGGAGGGCCGCCTGCCCGCCAGCCGCTCGTCCCTCTCACGCTATCTGCGCGGTCAGAGCCTGCCGGACGAACGGCTGCTGGTGCAGTGGTGCAAGCTCTCCTTCACCGGTGAGGACCGGCTGCCCGCACTTGTCGAACTGCTGCATCGCGCGCTGGAGGCGGCGGACGCGGGCGAGCAGGAAGCGGCGGAGCGGGACGGTGTGCCCGAGGCGGGGACCGAGGCCGGTGCGGAAGCCGGGGACACCTCGACGGCCGGACGGCGTCGGCTGCGGCTGGTGCTCACCGCACTCGGGGCCGCCGTGGTGGCCGCCGCAGTGGCATGGGCCGTACCGGCGCTGACCGGCCCGGACGGCGCGTCGGACGGCGGCGACGGCCGGGCGCAGGGCTCACAGGCCGCGGCATCGGCCACCGGGTCCGCCCGGATCACCGTCCACAACGTCGAACGGGACTGCCAGCACCGGCGCACCGAGAACTGCGCACTCGGCCTGGCCCGCGACCCGTACCGGCTCTATCGCCGCTCCAACATCGTGGGGCACATCTGGCACGGCGATGTGCTGCGCGCCGTCTGCCGGATCGCCAATGGGGTCTCGGTCACCGACGAGGTGGGCGGGCACAGCAGCATCTGGTTCCGGGTTGATCACGACGGCAAACAGGTGTGGGTGCCGGGTATCCGAATTCGCCCGGAACAGCTGGAAAACACCGAGCTGCCCAGCTGCCCGGACTGATCTCCGGCACCTGCCGCGGGGCGATCCCGACCCGGCCACAAGCTGATCTTCACCCCGTGCCACGGACTGATCTTGACTTCGTACGACCCATCTGACCTGCTATGACGCCACTTCGGCACCGGGCACGTCGAACCCGCCCTGGCGCATCGACCGGCAATGGATATCGTGGCCGTGCCATGACAGACACACCTCGCTGACTGCAGCACTCCACTGGGGGAACCACCCATGACCGCACGCCGCTCCCGCAGCCGCTCCGCCGCGTACGCCGCACTGGCCCTCGGACTGGCCGGTTCGCTCGCGCTGACCGGTTGCAAGAGCCACTCCTCGAAGAAGTCGAAGAAGTCCTCCTCCTCGTCTTCCAAGAGCAAGAAGCGCAGGATCATCGGCGGGGGTGCGGCCGCAGCGGGCGCGGGGGCAGGGGCGGCGTCCCGGCGGGTGCCCGACTGCTACCCCAGCACCTACAAGGTCACGTTCTCCCAGCAGACCGGCCCGAAGAGCCATGTGGCAGTGAAGTTCAGGAACTCCACCAGCCGCGACTGCAAGCTCTACAACGCGCCGCTGCTGCGCTTCAACAACGCCAAGAGCCCGCTGCCCCTGCTGCAGGGCACGCCCGGCCACCTCGACGGCACCCGCATCACCGTGCCCGCCCACGGTTACGCCTACGCGGTCATCCCGACCAACACCGCGGCCACCAAGGGCACCGAGCAGAAGTCGGTGACCATCGACTTCATGGGCATCTCGGCGAGCTCCGTCACGCACGGTCCGGTCACCGTCAACTTCCCGGAGAAGCGGCTCCACATCTCCGTCGGCAAGAGCAAGGTCACCAACTGGAGCTCGAGCATCCACGGGGCCCAGCTGGCGGGCGGCGTCGGGAACTAACCCGCCGCCCCTCCGGCCCCCACCGGCCGGCCTCGTCCCGGGCCCGGCCGACGGGCCCGGGATCTCGCTCCTACTCGGCGTCCAGCCCCGCCAGGACGAGCCCCAGCCGGGCCACCCCGCCCTCGGCGATCTCGACCGGGACGCCCCAGTCCTGCTGGTGCACATGGCAGGCGGGGTACTCGATGTCCGGGGCGTCGTCGCAGGACGCGGCCATCGCCGAGACATGCAGCACACCCTCGGTCACGCCGTCCGCGAGCACCAGATCGCGCGCGAGATCGGTGCCCGCCCCCGCGCCGTCGGCGAGCAGCTCCGGCGGCGTCGCGCTGACCAGCAGCCGCGTCGAGGGGCCGTAACGGGTGTCGAGCTTCTGGCCCACCGGGGCCTGGAAGACCACGTCCAGCCGCAGCGCGCCCGGGGCGACCTCGGTGGCCGCGCGCTGGGTGCGGTGCGCCACCGACTCGACACGGATCGCCTCCTCGGGCAGCCGCAGCCGGGTCAGCCGGTGCCGCGCCGACTCCACCACCACGATGTCGTCGTCGACGAGCACCGCGGCGGACGGCTCGCGCAGATCCGTCGCCAGCGTCGTCACCTCGCCGTTCGCGGGGTCGAAGCGGCGCAGTGCGTGGTTGTAGGTGTCCGCGACGGCGACCGAGCCGTCGGGCAGGGCGGTCACGCCCAGCGGGTGCTGCAGCAGCGCCTGGCCGGCGGCGCCGTCGCGGTGCCCGAAGTCGAAGAGGCCGGTACCGACGGCCGTACGGATGGCATATCCGTCACCCGCTTCGGCGGGCTCCACCCAACGGACCGCGCTGGTCTCCGAGTCCGCGATCCACAGCCGGTCGCCGGCCGCCGCGAGGCCGGACGGCTGGGCGAACCACGCCTCGGCGGCCGGGCCGTCCACCAGGCCCTCATTGGTCGTGCCGGCCGCGACCTCGACCGTCCCGGCGGCCGGGTCGTAGGTCCAGAGCTGGTGCACCCCGGCCATCGCGATCCACAGCCGGTCCTGCCACCACGCGATGTCCCACGGCGAGGAGAGATCCACCTCACGTGCCGGTCCGGAGGTCGGCGAGCCCTGCCACCACTGCTTGCCGGTACCGGCCACCGTCTCCAGCGCACCGGTCTCCGGGTCGAAGACGCGGATGGCGTGGTTGACGGTGTCCGCGACGGCCACCCGGCCGTCGGGCAGCAGCGCCAGGCCCTGCGGTTCATTGAAGGAGTCCGGCGTCAGACCGCGCTCGCCGGTGCCGATCCGGCGCAGCACCTGCTCGCCGTCCGCGGCCAGCTCCACCAGCTGATGCCGGGTGGTGTCCGAGACCAGGAAGCTGCCCGCGGGCAGCCGGACCGCCTTGCCGGGGAAGCGCAGATCGGTGGCGACCGGCTCCGGCGGTACGTAGGGGCCGTCGCCGCGGCGCAGGGTGCCCTTCGCCGCGTGCTCGGCCTCCAGCTCCTCGACGAGCTTCTCGATGGCGTGCGCATGGCCCTCGCCGGCGTGCTGGGCGACGACATACCCCTCGGGGTCGATCACCACGAGCGTCGGCCAGGCCCGCACCGCGTACTGCTTCCACGTGGCGAGCTCGGGGTCGTCGAGGACCGGGTGCTCGACCCCGTAGCGCTCCACCGCATCGACGACCGCCTGGTGCTCGGCCTCGTGCACAAACTTCGGGGAGTGCACACCGACGATCACGACGGTGTCGCGGTGCCGCTCCTCCAGCTCCCGCAGCTCGTCCAGGACATGCAGACAATTCACACAGCAAAAGGTCCAGAAATCCAGGACGACTATGCGTCCTCGCAGGTCAGCGAGGGTGAGATCCTTGTTACCGGTGTTCAGCCAGCCACCCTTGCCGATCAGCTCGGGGGCGCGGACGCGTGCACGTGAAGCCATGTGCACATTCAACGTCACTCCGGTGCGTGCGCATTCCGCAGGTCCCCGGGGGAACACGTCAGCCATGCAGCAATCTCCCGGGGGGCCGCCCCCGCACACGGGCAAGTACGTGGTTCGCGACCGCATCTTCGGCATCGGCGACGACTACTGGATCGACGACGAGCACGGGCGGCACGCCTTCCTCGTGGACGGGAAGGCGCTGCGGCTGCGGGAGACCTTCGAGCTGAAGGACACCGAGCGGCGGGTGCTGATCACCATCCGCAAGAAGATGCTCAGCCTGCGCGACACGATGACCATCGAGCGGGATGACAAGCCGCTGGCCACGATCAAGCGCAAGCGCCTCTCGCTGCTGCGCAACCACTATCGCGTCGAGCTGGTGGACGGCACCGAGCTGGATGTCAGCGGAAAGATCCTGGACCGGGAGTTCGCGATCGAGTACGACGGCGAACTGCTCGCGGAGATCTCGCGGCGCTGGCTGACCGTGCGCGACACCTATGCGGTCAATGTCGTACGCGACGATGCGGATCCGCCGCTGCTGATCGCCATCGCGGTGTGTGTGATCCGGCTTGCGGAGCGGGAGCGCGGGGACGACTGAGGAGCGGGCTTCCCGGCCGTACGGCGCACCCCTCTGCGGCCCGGGTACATCGGCCTACGATGGTCACCCGAAAGCACTGCCGGGGTGCCCGTGCGCAGCGTAACTTAACTGCACAGAAAGCAGCCCGCGTACGAACCGTCCGAGGGGTCCCGTGACCGTCCATTCCAGCCTTCAGTCCTCCATCGATGCCTGGACTCACTCCATAGAAGCGATAACCGAGCTGGTCACTCCGCTCGTCGAAGGCGAGTGGAACAGGGCGACGGGCCTCCCAGGATGGTCTGTTCGCGATGTGGTCTCCCATGTCATCGGCCTGGAATGCGAAATGCTGGGCGACCCGCGGCCGATCCATACGCTGCCGCGCGATCTCTACCACGTACGCAGCGAGTCGGCCCGACGCATGGAGGTGCAGGTCGACGTCCGCCGGCACCACACCGCGCCCGAGATGCTCAGCGAACTCGAATACACCGTCATCCGCCGCTCCCGGCAGCTGCGCAACGAGTCCCGCCAGCCGGACGCCGTCGTGCACAGCCCGCTCGGTGAGGACCGGTCGCTGGAATTCGTGCTGCAGCAGCGGGCGTTCGACGTCTGGGTCCACGAGCAGGACCTGCGCCGGGCACTGGGCAAGCCCGGCAATCTCGACTCCCCCGGCGCTTATGTGACCCGCGATCTGCTGGTGAAGGTGCTGCCCGGCATCGTGGCCAAGAGGGCCCAGGCGCCCGCCGATTCGGCGGTGGTCTTCGATGTCAACGGACCGCTGGAATTCCTGCGCACGGTCCGCCTCGACGCCGAGGGGAACGCCACGATCGACGGCAGTGTCTCGCTCGGCCCGACCGTGACACTCGCCCTGGACTGGGACACCTTCCATCTGCTGGCCTGCGGCCGGGTCCGCCCGTCGGCCGTCGCCGAGCAGATCAAGGTCGACGGCGACGATGAGCTGGCACGGGCGATCCTGGACAACTTCGCCATCACGCCGTAGCGGGGAGGTTTCCGGTGGGGGCCACCTCACCCGATGCCCGAACCGTCGGCCCGGCCGGCCCACGAGGAGTTGGCCCCGGAGTGAGCCGTTTCACGTGAAACAGCCCTGTCCGTTCCACGTGAAACGGACCCGGCCGCCGACCGCTCGGCCCGCGAGCCTCACGCCGGAACGTGGACCGCCTCGACCCGGCTGACCACCAGCCGTTCGCGCTCGCGCCGTGCCGCACGCCGACGCAGCCGCAGGATCTGCGAGACGCCGGTCGCCTCCAGAACGAAGATCGAGGCGAAGGCGATCCGGTAGTTGTCGCCGGTCGCGTCCAGCAGGACGCCGATGGCGAGCAGCGTCGTCATCGAGGCCGTGAAGCCGCCCATGTTGACGATGCCGGAGGCGGTGCCCTGACGCTCCGGCGGGTTGGCGGGCCGCGCGAAGTCGAAGCCGATCATCGAGGCGGGGCCGCAGGCACCCAGCACCGCACACAGTACGATCAGCAGCCCCATCGGCGCATGATCGGCCGGCCAGCACAGGACGATCGCCCACATCAGAGCCGTCGCGCCGACGGTGCTCAGTGCCAGCGGCGTGCGGGCCGCGTGGTGGCGGGCGATGATCTGGCCGTAGATCAGGCCCACCGCCATGTTGGAGAGCACCACGAGGGTGAGCAGTTCACCGGCGGTGCCACGCGACAGACCCTGCGACTCGACGAGGAACGGCAGGCCCCAGAGCAGCAGGAACACCATCGCGGGGAACTGGGTGGTGAAGTGCACCCACATCCCCAGCCGGGTACCGGGCTCACGCCAGGCGTCCACGATCTGCCGGCGCACGAACCCGGCGCCGGTGTGCTCGGCGGAGGGGGGCGGCGGCTCGAAGCCCTTGGGGTGATCTGTGAGGAAGAGCAGCAGCACGATCAGCACGACGATGCCGCCGACGGCGCTGGAGGCGAAGGTCGGGGTCCAGCCGAAGGTGTGCAGGAAACGGGCGAGGACGAGCGTGGAGATCAGATTCCCCGCCATGCCCACGAGCGCGGCGATCTGCGCGATGAACGGGCCACGGCGGGCCGGGAACCACCGGGAGCCCAGCCGCAGCACGCTGATGAAGGTCATCGCATCCCCACAGCCGAGCAGCGCACGCGAGCCGAGCGCCATCGCGTACGACGAGGAGAGCGCAAAGCCGAACTGGCCGACGGTATAGAGCACCACGCCGAGGGTCAGCACCTTCTTGGCGCCGAGCCGGTCGACCATCAGGCCGACGGGGATCTGCATCCCCGCGTACACCAACAGCTGAAGGATGGAGAACGTCGACAGCGCCGAGGCGTTGATGTGGAAGCGCTCGGCGGCGTCTAGGCCTGCCACACCGAGGCTGGTGCGGTAGGTGATCGCGACGAAGTAGACCGCAACGCCGATGCCCCAGACGGCCATTGCCTTACGGCCGCCCGGCGGGTCGGCGGGCAGCAGCCGGGCGGAGCCGCCGCCTATGCCGGAGCTGCTGGAGCTGTCGGCCCTTTCGGTACCACCGCTCATCGCACGTCCCCCTGCGCGAGGTTACGGACCCAGCTGACGTGCCGCTGCACGGCGTCGGTCGCAGCGTCCGCATCCCCTGCCCGCAGGGCCTCGAGGATCTCCGCGTGCTCGGTGATGTTCTTGGCGATCCGGTCCGGGTGGGCATGCATCACCGCAACCCCCATGCGCAGCTGGCGGTCGCGCAGCTGCTCGTAGAGCCGGTCCAGGATCTGATTGCCGGCGCTGCGCACAATGGCGGCGTGGAAGGCGCGGTCGGTGACGGAGACAGCAGCCAGATCACCGGATGCGGCCTGCTCCCGCATCGTCTCCAGCAGCTCGGTCAGCTCGCCGATCAGCGCCTCGCTCACGGGCACGGCCTTGGCGGCGGCATGCTTCTCCACCAGCAGCCGGGTCTCGACGACATCGGCGATCTCCTGCGCGGAGACCGGCAGCACCAGCGCGCCCTTCTTCGGGTAGAGCTTGATCAGCCCCTCGACCTCCAGCCGCAGCAGCGCCTCACGCACCGGCGTCCGGGAGACCCCCACGGCGTCGGCCAGCTCGCCCTCGGTGAGCAGCATCCCGCCCTCGTAGCGGCGGTCCAGGACGGCGTCCTTGATGTGCGCATAGACCCGTTCGGCAGCGGGCGGTTGCTTGGCGGTGGGCTCTCTGACAGGCGCGGTGGGCGTGGCGGCGGTGGGCATGCGCACAGGATAGATACAACAGGTATGCGTTCCGCGCTTCATTCCGCGATGCGGACGGCAGGGAGGGTATTTGTCCTGGTAGGGGCGCTATCAGAGCTGTCGTCACGACGGGACGGCAGCCGGGCGGCAGCCGGGCGGCGGGCGGATCCCCGGCCCGACCGCCGCCCGGTCATGCCGTCAGCCCGGCATCCGCCCCTGGGCGACCAACCGCTTCACGACCTGCGCATGGGCGGGTGCACAGCGCTCACGTGCCTCCCGGCGGTCGAACCAGGCGAACTCGGCGATCTCCCGGCCGGGGGCCGGCGCGATGTCCTGGGGCCCACCGGTGAAGCAGGTCATATGCAGCCGGCGGCCGTTCTTGCCATGGGCGACGTCATGGATGACAAACGCCTCCGTCAGGTCCTCAGCCGGCACCACCAGGCCGAGCTCCTCGCGGAGCTCACGCGACAGCGCCTCCCGTGCGGTCTCCCCTGGCTCATACTTGCCGCCCGGGAGATAGAACGTGTCATTCCCCCGCGTCCGCACGCTCAGCAGCCGCCCGTCGCGCAGATGCAGCCAGCTCACCGACTTCAGCGGCGCGGCACGCTCCAGGGCGATCAGCGGATGGCCGGTCTCCTCGTCCGTCCGCCGCCCCCGCTCCGTGAAGCCCAGGTGCGCCAAGAAGCCGCGGGCCGCGCCGTTCCCCTCAAAGACCTCCAGGGCCAGCGCCCCGTGCAGCGCCGCCGCATGCTCCAGCAACTCCCGCCCGACGCCGCGCCCTTGGGCTTCCGGCGCCACGAACAGCCGGCCGACCTCGGCGGGACCCCCGCTGCCGTCCCCGGACCCGCCGGGCAGCAGTCCGAGCAGCCCGGCGACGATGCCTTCGCGCTCGGCGACCCAGTTCTCCGCCCGTACGAGGTACACCTCACGGAGGATCCGGGCCCGTTCGTCCTGGCCCTCCCCTTCGGTGAACGGGTGCGCGCGCTGCACGGCCCGGGACCACAGATCGGTCACCACGTCCTGGTCGGAGGCACGGGGGCGCCGGATGATCGTTTCGCTGCTCATTTCGCCGACCGTAGGCAGCACGGCCGACCGCGGCAAACCCTTTCCCGCAACGGGCCCGGACTCCGTCGAAGGGGGACCACGGGGTGACGTCAGGTCCGCCTCAAGTCTGACAAGAGTCCATACCTGCCGCGTACGAATCGGCGCGGATCCCGTGGGTGAATGGAGGCAGGGAGTCGGGGAGGCTCCCATACCCAAGGGGAGTTGACCATGCAGCCCAGGACGAACGCCGGCCGCCGTACGCGGAACACCGTCGTGCTGGCATTGATCGTCGCCGGCCTGTGGGCGGGCGTCGCACTGACCCGCGGCGCCGCGCACCCCGACGAGTCCGGCCCGGTCGGGCCGGTGGCACACTTCAGCCGCGCGGTGGAGCTCATCCGCGGCTGACCGGCTGCGGTGCGCCGACGCCCGCTACGCCTTCCTCGGCTCGCCGCGGTAGGTACCGAACGACCAGCGGTTGCCCTCGGGATCGCGGACGCCGAAGCCCCGCGATCCGTACTCGGTGTCGGTCAGCTCATCGGTGATCTCCGCGCCCGCCGCCCGGGCCCGGGCACACAGCTCGTCGGGGTGATCGGTCACCACGTAGCCGCCGAACGACCCCGGCCGCAGCGGCCAGCGGTCCTCGTCCGCGTCCTTGACGGAGCCGAGCATGATGCCGCCGCCTTCCGGCCAGGAGAGCTGGGCGTGCTCGACGCGCTCGCCCTCCCCGTAGACCACGGTCTCCTCGAAGCCGAAGGCATCGACCAGGAACCGGATCAGTGCACGGGCGTCGTGGGCCCGCAGGGTCGGCCATACCTGGGGTGCGGGCGTGGTGTCGGACATGATCGCTGGACCTCCTGGATCGGGTATGCGCCCCCTGGCGGGCCGCTGACCTCAGCATTCCTCGACGGCGTCCCCGGGGGCTTGGACGTTTCGGAACTCCTCGGCGAGCCATGTGCTGGGCGGGCAGCCGGCCAGCGAGCGGAACTCCCGGGCGAGATGGGCCTGGTCGAAGTAGCCGCAGCGCACGGCCAGATCGGCCAGCAGCGACGGGGTGCCCGTGCGGGCCGCTGCGCCGAGTAGCCGGCGTGCCCGGTCGAAGCGGATGACGCGGGCGGCGGTCTTGGGCGTCAGGCCGGTTTCCTCCCGGAAGCGCGCGGTCAGATGGCGGGTGCTCCAGCCGATGTCGTCGGCGAGTGTCGCCACCGTTGCGGTGCCCCGCGACTGTGCCAGCAACCGCCAGGCGCGGACGACCTCGGGCGCCGGAACGGAGCCGCTCGGTCCCGGGGAAAGGCGACCCAGCAGATAGGCGTCCAGCAGCGCGAACCGCTCCGGCCAGCTGCGCGCCGTCCGCAGCCGTTCACCGAGGTCCGCGCCCTGCCGTCCGAGCACCGCGTCCGCGGGAAGGTCGATGCTTGCCAGTTCTCCTGCGGGCAGCCCCAACAGGGTGCGGGCACCCAGCGGATGCAGGCCGACCTGGATGCCGGACTGGCAGCCCTGGTGGGTGATCAGTGCGGGGCGGGTGTGCAGCCCGCCGAGGAGGGTGCCGTAGCTGCCGGGGGCCTGCCCGGGGTCGGGGTGGCCGGCCAGCGTGAGCGGCTCATCGAGGGTGAAGATCAGGGTCAGCCGCGGCGAGGGAAGCCCACGGTGCCGGCCCGGTGGGACCCCGGCCTGCCGGTATCCGGCGTATGCGCTGACGTACGGGCGGAGCGGGGGCGCGGGGAGGGCGAGCGGATGCTCGTCAACGGGGCCGGGCCGGTCCCGAGGCCGGGTTTCACGTGAAACACCGCTCCGAACCGCCCGGCCCCGCATCCTGGCTCATCCCCAGGTGATCAGACGCTTGGGCCGTTCCAGCACGGCCGCGACATCCGCGAGCAGCTTGGAGCCCAGCTCGCCGTCGATGAGCCGGTGGTCGAAGGAGAGCGCGAGGGTGGTGACCTGGCGCGCCTTCACCTTGCCCTTGTGGACCCACGGCTGGAGCTTGACCGCACCGAAGGCGAGGATCGCCGACTCCCCCGGGTTGAGGATCGGCGTACCGGTGTCGACGCCGAAGACGCCGACGTTGGTGATGGTGACCGTGCCACCGGTCATCGCCGCCGGGGACGTCTTGCCCTCACGGGCGGTGGCGACGAGATCGCCCAGCTCCGACGCGAGTCGGGGGAGTGTCTTGACCCCGGCGTCCTTGATGTTCGGGACGATCAGCCCGCGCGGGGTGGCCGCCGCGATCCCGAGGTTGACGTAGTCCTTGTAGACGATCTCCTGACGCGCCTCGTCCCAGGACGCATTGACCTCCGGGTGGCGCTTGATGGCGACCAGGAAGGCCTTGGCGACGAGCAGCAGCGGGTTGACCCGCAGCCCCGCCATGTCCGGGTCCTGCTTGAGCTCCTGGACCAGCTTCATCGTGCGGGTCACATCGACGGTGATGAACTCCGTGACATGCGGCGCGGTGAAGGCGCTGGCGACCATCGCCTGCGCGGTGGCCTTGCGTACGCCCTTGACCGGCACCCGATGCTCGCGGGCGGCGGCATCGGCGAGGCCGGGCTCGGCCGGGGCAGCCGCGGCGGCGGAGACCGGCGCGGCGGCCTCGGTCGGGGCGGCCGGGGACGGCGCCGCTGCCGGGGCGGCGGCCGCATGGACGTCCTCGCGGGTGATGATGCCGTCCGGCCCGGTCGGGGCGATCGCCGCCAGGTCGATACCGAGGTCCTTGGCGAGCTTGCGCACCGGCGGCTTGGCCAGCGGCCGGCCGGCGTGCCCGCCTGTGCCGTTCGCGACCGCAGTCACGGAGGCGGCGGGAGTGATCACCGGGGCGGCGGCCGGTGCCGGGGCGGCCCGCCCGTTCAACTCCGCCTGGAGCGCGGCGCTCGCGGGCTCCGGCTGGGCCGGCACCGCCGCCTGGGGCTTGCGCGCCCGGCGCTTGGTCGAGGACGGCGCGGCGCCGTAGCCGACCAGCACCGCCTGCCGGCCCTGCGGCTCGGCCTCCTCCTCGCCGGACGCGGCGGCCTCCTGCGGCGCCTGCTGAGCCGCCGGCGCCGCGGCGGGCCCGGCTCCGGGGTCGGTGTCCACGGAGATGATGACGGTGCCGACGTCGACGGTGATGCCCTCGCCGAAGTTCAGCTCATGCACCACCCCGTCGTAGGGAATGGGCAGTTCCACGGCGGCCTTGGCGGTCTCGACCTCACAGACGACCTGGCCGTCGGTGACGGTGTCGCCCGGCTGGACGTACCACTTGAGGATCTCGGCCTCGGTGAGCCCCTCGCCCACGTCGGGCATCTTGAACTCGCGGAAGCGCTGGGCATTGGCGGTAGCAGTCATGGTCACGAACTCTCCTCAAACCCTCAGTACGCCAACGCACGGTCGACGGCGTCGAGCACCCGGTCCAGTCCCGGAAGGTACTCGTCCTCCAGACGGGAGGGCGGATACGGGGAATGGAACCCGCCGACCCGCAGGACCGGGGCCTCCAGGTGGTAGAAGCACCGCTCGGTGATCCGGGCGGCGATCTCCGCACCCGCACCGAAGAAGACCGGGGCCTCGTGGACCACGACCAGCCGGCCGGTCTTCTGCACCGACGACTGCACGGTGTCGAAGTCGATCGGGGAGAGCGAGCGCAGATCGACGACCTCGATCGACTTGCCCTCCTCGGCCGCGACATTGGCGACGTCCTGGCAGACCTTCACCATCGGGCCGTAGGCGGCCAGGGTGAGGTCGGAGCCGGTCCGGGCGATCCGGGCCTTGTGCAGGGGGTCGGGGATCGACTCGGTGTCCAGCCGCGACTTGTCGTGGTAGCGGCGCTTGGGCTCGAAGTAGATGACCGGGTCGTCACCGGCGATGGCCTGCTGGAGCATCCAGTAGGCGTCGGAGGAGTTCGAGGGGGTGACGATCTTGAGCCCCGCGACATGCGCGAACAGCGCCTCGGGGGACTCGGAGTGGTGCTCGACCGCGCCGATGCCACCCGCGTACGGGATGCGGATGACGACCGGCACCTTGACCTTGCCCAGCGCGCGGGCGTGCATCTTCGCGAGCTGGGTGACGATCTGGTCGTAGGCGGGGAAGACGAAACCGTCGAACTGGATCTCGACGACCGGGCGGTAGCCGCGCAGCGCCATGCCGATCGCGGTGCCGACGATGCCGGACTCGGCGAGCGGGGTATCGATCACCCGCTCCTCGCCGAAGTCCTTCTGCAGACCGTCGGTGACCCGGAACACGCCGCCGAGCTTGCCGACGTCCTCGCCCATGACGAGGACCTTGGGGTCGGCCTCCATGGAGGCACGCAGCGATTCGTTGATCGCCTTGGCGATGGTGATCTTCTCGAAGACGGCCATGGTCAGTTCCCCTCCGCGGCGGCATCGGCGTCGGCGAACGACGCCTGGTACGCGGCGAACTGCGCGCGCTCCTCATCGACGAGCGCATGCCCGTCGGCATAGACATTCTCGAAGATCGCCATGGTGTCCGGGTCGGGCATGGCACGAACGGCATCGCGGACCCGCTTGCCCAGGGCCTCGCTCTCCTCGTCGATCGAGGCGAGATACGCCTCGTCGACGAGGCCCTCGGCCTCCAGATACGTCCGCAGCCGCAGGATCGGGTCCTTGGCCTCCCAGGCCGCCCGCTCCTCGTCCGCCCGGTACTTCGTCGGGTCGTCGGAGGTGGTGTGCGCACCCATGCGGTAGGTGAACGCCTCGATGAGCATCGGGCCCTGGCCGGTGCGCGCCCGCTCCAGCGCCACCTTGGTCACCGCAAGACAGGCCAGTACGTCATTGCCGTCGACCCGTACACCGGGGAATCCGTAACCGCGGGCGCGCTGGTAGAGCGGCACCCGGGTCTGCTTCTCGGTGGGTTCGGAAATCGCCCATTGGTTGTTCTGGCAGAAGAACACGACCGGGGCGTTGTAGACCGCGGAGAAGGTGAAGGATTCCGCGACATCTCCCTGGCTGGAGGCGCCGTCACCGAAATAGGCGATGACCGCGGAATCCGTGCCGTCCTTCTGCACTCCCATCGCATAGCCGGTCGCATGCAGCGTCTGCGAACCGATGACGATGGTGTACAGGTGGAAGTTGTTGCTGTTGGGGTCCCAGCCGCCGTGATTGACACCGCGGAACATGCCCAGCAGGTTCGTCGGGTCGACGCCACGACACCACGCCACACCGTGCTCGCGGTAGGTCGGGAAGACATAGTCGTCGTCGCGCAGCGCGCGGCCGGAGCCGATCTGGGCGGCCTCCTGGCCCAGCAGCGAGGCCCACAGACCCAATTCGCCCTGGCGCTGGAGGGTGGTCGCCTCGGCGTCGAACTTCCGCGTCAGCACCATGTCGCGGTAGAGACCGCGCAGCTCGTCGGCGGAGAGATCGATCGAGTAGTCCGGATGCTCGACCCGCTTCCCTTCGGGGGTCAGCAGCTGTACGAGCTGGTCCTGCTCCGCCTGCTCGGGCCGACCGGAGTTCCGGGTCTTGGCCGGGGACGCCTGCTTCGCCGACGTCGCCTTTTTGGCGGTGGTGCGCTTGCTGCTGCCGCGGGCGTTTTTCCGCTGCGCAGTGCCTTCCACGGTCACGTGCTGCTCCTCCGTCTGTCCGGCCCCCGGGGTCCGCCGGTGGCCGTATTGCGGCTCACCCGGTATCCGATACGGCGCACGGGGTGTGTGCGAACGCGGCCGGATCCGGGTGGAACAAAGCTCCCGGAAGGTGGCCTGCTCATTGCACGTTACCCATTGTCAAAGCCGAAGTGGAAACGGCGCTGACCTGCGATTTTGCTTGGATTTCCAAGTAAACCGCGAAGGCTTGGAACAACTCCTGGTCACAGCGTTGCAGGCCGCCGGGACAACGGCACGTTATATCGGTGACCTGGAGCACGGGAAGGGTTGATGTGTGAGACTGGTGTGGTGCGCGAAGACGGAAAAATCACGGTATTCCTGCTCGATGACCACGAAGTTGTCCGGCGTGGCGTTCACGAAATGCTGTCGGTCGAGGACGACATCGAGGTGGTCGGCGAAGCCGGTACCGCCGCAGATGCCCTGGTCAGGATCCCGGCGACCCGTCCGGACGTCGCGGTGCTCGATGTCCGGCTGCCGGACGGGAGTGGTGTCGAGGTCTGCCGCGAGATCCGTTCGCAGAACGAGGACATCAAATGCCTGATGCTCACCTCGTTCGCGGACGACGAGGCCCTTTTCGATGCGATCATGGCCGGTGCGGCCGGTTATGTCCTCAAGGCCATTCGGGGCAATGAACTGCTCTCCGCGGTACGCGAGGTGGCGGCCGGGAAGTCTCTGCTCGACCCCGTGGCCACCGCCCGGGTGCTGGAGCGGCTGCGCGACGGCAACGCCGCGAAGGGCGACGACCGGCTGGCGAGCCTCACCGACCAGGAGCGCAGGATTCTCGATCTGATCGGCGAGGGGCTGACCAATCGCGCCATCGGCGAACGGCTCCATCTCGCCGAGAAAACGATCAAGAATTATGTCTCCAGCCTGCTGTCCAAGCTCGGCATGGAGCGCCGCTCCCAGGCCGCCGCGTATGTCGCGCGGATGCAGGCGGAACGGCACTGAAACAGCAGGTCGGCAAGCAGGAGGCGGCAACGCCGTGCCCGGCTCATGGCGATTCAGGACCATCGGCCCGGCTCCTCGGGGCTGCCGGCCCCTACTTGCCGACCGGACCCGCCCCGCAAGGTGGTGACATGTCCACCGACGAATACCGTGCCATCGAGCTGCTGAACCACACGCCCTACGGGCGCGTCTCGGCCAGCCGGCGGGCGCTGCCCTTCACCACCGTCACCCGCCATCTCGTGCTGGACGGGCGACTGGTCCTGCGGCTGCACCGCGGCTACGGCTACCACCAGGCCCTGGACGGCAGCGTGGTCGCCTACGAGGCCGACAACGTCAACAGCGGTGAGTGCGACACATGGTCGGTGCAGTTCACCGGCACGGCCCGGGTCATCGAGCCCACCCCCGCCGAGCGCGAGCTCTTCGGCCGTACCCCCCTGCTGGCCGACGGCGCCCCCTTCGACCCGGTCTTCCTGCGCATCGAACCGGAATTCGTGACCCTGCACTGCCTCACCGATGTGCCGGCCTTCCGTTATGCACACCCTGTGTAAGGCTTTCCGGCACACCCACTCCGACAGGCGCAGTTGATCTAACATCTGGCGCGTGCTGCGCTCATCTGTAGTCCGGACGGCGGCAACGCCCGACAGAGACACCCTCGGATCCCTGCTCCGCCACTACACCGGCGCCGGCGCGCCGCTGTCCTGCGAACCCGTCGCCGAGGGCCTGCTCAACCACGGCTACTTCCTCGCCACCACCCGCGGCCGCTACTTCCTCAAACACCATCTCGACGGCGACCGCGCCGCCCTCACCCGCCAGCACCGCGCCACCCGCCGGCTCGCCGCGCTCGGCCTGCCGGTCGCCCCGCCCGTCGCCGACGCGGACGGCCGGACCGTCACCGTCCTCGACGGCCGCTGCTACGCCCTGCACCCCTGGGTCGAAGGCCTGCACCTGGGCGGCGCCGCGCTGACCCGTGGCCAGTCCTGGCAGCTCGGCGCCCTGCTCGGGCTCGTCCACACCTCGCTGGAGCAGGTCATGGCCGACGAGCCGCATCCGCCCCGGCCACCCTGCGCGGACGCCGGCGCCGATCCCGAGCGGACCTTCGAGATGATCGACGAGCTGCTGGCCCTGGCCCGCGGCGCCCGGCCGCGCACCAGCTTCGACGAACTCGCCGAACACCGTCTGCTGGAGCGCCGGGCCCTGCTGGCGCAGATGGCGCACCACCGTCCGGCCCCCGGCGCGGAACCCCCTGCGGGCTGGGTGCACGGTGACTTCCACCCGCTGAATGTGCTCTACCGCGACGCGGAACCGACCGCGATCGTCGACTGGGACCGGCTGGGCGTCCAGCCGCGCGCCGAGGAGGCGGTGCGCGCCGCCGCGATCTTCTTCGTCCGCCCCTGCGGCACGCTGGACCTGGCGAAGGTGGCGGCGTACGCGCGCGCCTACCGCAGCACCTGCGGAGCCGGCGCCGATGAGCTCGCGGCGGCCGTCCACCGGGTGTGGTGGGAGCGGCTGAACGACTTCTGGATGCTCACCTGGCGCTACCAGCTGGGCGACCGCCGCACCGATCCGCAGTTCCCGGCGGCGGCCGCACTGGCCGTGTGGTGGACCCGTGAATACCGGGCCGTACGGAACGCGTTCACCCGCTGAACCGGGGCCGGGCTCCGGTCAGCCGCCCGCACCAAGCGTGGTGCCGCCGTCCGCGCCGTTGCCGGCGGTGGCCCCGCCGTCCGCACCGGCGGTCGTTCCGCCGTCGGCGGCGCCACCGTCCGCGGCACCTCCGTCAGCGGTGCCCCCGTCCGTGGGACCGCCGTCGGACGTCCCGCCGGTGTCGGTGGGCGGCTCGGACGTCGGCGGCTCGGACGTCGGCGGCTCCGAGGTGGGCGGCTCCGAGGTCTCCGGCGTGCTGGGCTGCTCGGTCGGCGGCTCGCTGTACGTGCTGCCGTCACCGCCCGTGCTGCCCGGGTCGGTCTCCGGGGTGCTCGGCTCCTCCGACGGCGGCTCGCTCGCCTTGTCGTCCTTCGTCGGCTTCGGCGACTGCGACGTGGGGGTTTCGTGCTTCTTGCCCTGGCCACCGGTGTTCTGCAGCGCGAAGGCCACACCCATGGCGACGGCGATCACCGCGAGCGCCGCGATCAGCCAGATCTTGCCGCGGCCGCCCTTGGACGGCCGGGGACCGCCGTCGAAGCCGCCGTCGTCGTCCCGCATACCGGACCGCAGAATCGGCTGCGCCGTGGTGCGCCCGGAGTCGGCGTGCGGCAGCGCGGTGGTGGCCGCGGCACCCATGGACGAGGGGTGACCGCCCTCGTGCACCGCGACCGGGCCGGTGCTCCAGGTGCCGGTGTGGCCACCCTGCTCATGCAGCATCTGCAGCGAGTACTGGACCAGGCCGCGCATCTCCTCGGCGGACTGGAACCGGTCGTCGGGGTCCTTCGCCAGCGACCGCATGACCAGACCGTCCAGCTCCGGCGGCACCGCGTCGGCGACCTCGGACGGCGCCACCGGCATGTCCTGAACGTGCTGGTAGACGACCGACAGCGGGGTCTCGCCGGTGAACGGCGGCCGCAGCGTGAGGAGTTCGTAGAGCAGACAGCCGGTGGCGTAGAGGTCGGAGCGGGTGTCGACGGTCTTGCCGAGCGCCTGCTCCGGGGAGAGGTACTGGGGGGTGCCCATGACCATGCCGGTCTGGGTCATGGTGGACGCGGCGCCGTGCAGCGCACGGGCGATACCGAAGTCCATGACCTTGACGGCGCCACTGTTCGTGATGATCACGTTCGCGGGCTTGATGTCACGGTGCACGATGCCGTGCTGGTGGCTGTAGGCCAGCGCCTCCAGCACACCGGAGACGATGATCAGCGCCTGGTCCGCCGGCGGGGCGTCGGCGTTGAGCAGCAGATCGCGGATGGTGTGGCCCTCGACCAGCTCCATCACGATGTACGGCACGGTGTTGCCGCCGACCAGGTCCTCGCCGGAGTCGTAGACCGCTACCACAGCGTGGTGGTTCAGCCCGGCCACGGACTGTGCCTCACGCGTGAAGCGGGCCTTGGACACCGGGTCCTCGGCGAGGTCGGCGCGCAGCAGCTTCACGGCGACGGTCCGGCCCAGACGTACGTCCTCGGCCGCGAACACCTCCGCCATGCCGCCGCGGCCGAGCCGTCGCGTGAGCCGGTAGCGGCCATCGCCGACCAGCCCACCGTTGCCCCACATCTCCGGTGCGTCGGGGATATTGGAGCCGGTGGCGTCAGGATCGGACGGGCCCTGGGGGCTCTGCGTCGGTGCCATCGGTCCTCGCCGTCGAATCGATCCGCATGAGAGCGGTAAGGTCATCGGTCTTCGCTAGAGCACGCTACAGGCTCCGCGGCATCCGCCGGTCCGTCGTGGACCGGCCATCAAACCTGCCGGAAGCCAAATGCCGCAAGTTCACCAGGGGTAATGAGGCATGCAAAAGCCTCATGGCCGTGACGGGATCTTGCACATCTGGTCACGGAACGGGCACACAGCTTGACGTGTCCGAGGCCTGGGGCAGACTTGGCTGCGGAATTCCAGAATTTGATCGTTATACGTACGGGCAGTGCGCTAGGGGGAAGCGGAACGATGAGCCAGGACGGCACTCAGGGCCAATTCGAGGGCCGTTCGGTCGGCGGCGGACGTTACCAGCTTCGTGATCTTCTTGGTGCCGGTGGCATGGCCTCCGTGCACCTCGCTTACGACAGCGTCCTGGACCGCGAGGTCGCGATCAAAACCCTGCATACCGAGCTCGGCCGCGAGCAGGCCTTCCGTGAGCGCTTCCGGCGCGAGGCCCAGTCCGTGGCGAAGCTCACGCACACCAATATCGTCTCGGTCTACGACTCCGGCGAGGACGAGCTCGACGGCGGCATGGTGCCGTACATCGTCATGGAGTACGTCGCGGGCCAGCCGCTGCGCTCCGATCTGGACAACGACATCGCCCAACATGGCGCGATGCCGACGGAAAAAGCCTTGAAGATCACGGCCGATGTGCTGGCCGCGCTCGAGGTCAGCCATGAAGTGGGCCTGGTCCACCGGGACATCAAGCCCGGGAACGTCATGCTGAACAAGCGTGGCGTCGTCAAGGTCATGGACTTCGGCATCGCCCGCGCCATGCAGTCCGGCGTGACGTCCATGACGCAGACCGGCATGGTCGTCGGCACCCCGCAATATCTGTCGCCCGAGCAGGCCCTCGGCCGCGGTGTGGACGCCCGCTCCGACCTCTACTCCGTCGGCATCATGCTCTTCGAGCTGCTGACCGGTCAGTTGCCGTTCGACGCGGACTCCCCGCTCGCCATCGCCTACGCCCACGTCCAGGAAGAGCCCCCGGTCCCGTCGAGCATCAACAGCTCGCTGCCGCCGGCCGTGGACGCACTGGTGGCCCGTGCGCTGAAGAAGAATCCCAACGAGCGGTTCCCCACCTCCGAGGCGATGCGGGACGAGTGCCTGCGGGTCGTCGGATCCGGGCAGTCCGGGGCGACGCCCCTGATCATCGGCGAGGGCCCGCGGGCGCGCACCAGCGGCTCGTCGGTGTCCTCCGCGGTGTTCCCCACCGCTTCCGGCAACCTGCAGACCCCGCCTCCGCAGAGCGTGCAGCAGCCGTATCAGCCGACCCAGGCCGCCGGATTCGGCCCTTCGACGCCCCCGCCGCCGAACAACGCCTACCCGACGCCCACGCCCGGTCCCATCCCGGGGCCCGCCCCCTTCAACTCGGGTGGCTACCAGCCCCCGCCGGCGTACAACCCGCCGCCGCCCGTGACGGCCTCGATGCAGCCGGCCGTTGGCCCCCGCCCGCGGAAGAACAACACCGCGGTGATCGTCGTCTCGGCCATAGTCGGCGTGATCGTGGTCACCGCGATCGCGATCGGCATCGGCCTGAGCGCCGGCTCCAGCGATGACACGGGCGGTGACATCACCCCGACGTCGGGGTACTCCGACACCGCGTCGGCGTCCCCCACCGAGAGCGTCCGGCCCGAGGACAAGACGGCGACGATCCTGGCGTCCGACTGCACCCACCCGACCAAGAGCTACAGCGACAAGGGCAAGATCCTCATCCCGTCGTTCCGCTTCAAGAATCTGGACTCGGTGAAGAAGTGCATCGAGGCCGCCGGGTGGAAGTACAAGATCGTCGGGCAGGAAGACAGCTCGATCTGGGGCAAGAACACCGTCACCAACCAGACTCCGGCCGCCATCAGCTGGTGGTACCCGAGCAAGGACTCAACCATCGAGCTGACCATCTCGACCGGCCGTAGCGGCTGACGTCAGACGGTAGACGGCCCACCCGGGCCGTCCGTGGACAGCGGAGGGGGGGGGGGGGGGGGGGGGGGGGGGGGGGCGCGCCGGGGGGGGGGGGGGGGGGGGGGGGGGGGGCGGGGGCGCGGGGGGCGGGGGGCGGGGCGGGGGGGGGGGCGGCGCCCGCGCCGCCCCCCCCCCCCCCCGGGGGCGGCCGGGGGGGGGCCCCCCCCGCCGCGCCCGCCCCCCCCCGGGCGGCCCGG
>NZ_JBICXQ010000024.1:0-159089 GCF_043200375.1 Streptomyces sp. NPDC048434
GCCGCCCTCCCGGGCGGGAGGTGGTGGGCCGGAGGGGCCTGTGTGGTGGACGTAAAGCGCAGCAGTCCACCACACAGGCCCCGGAGGCCCGCCACCGGCACCCACCACACAGCAAGAGCGGCTCCCGCCCAACCAACCACCCCCCCGCCGGAGGCGACCCCGCCAGCCCGCCGCCGGAGGCGGCCCCGCCCCCACGGGGCACACTGCAACAGACGGCGGCCGGAGGACATCGCGGCGGCGGTGGCCTATCTGGCGTCGTCGGATGCCGCGTGGGTGACCGGGATCACGTTGCCGGTGGACGGCGGGCTGCTGGTCGCCAACGGGGAGTTGCTCAGGGCGTTGCGGGAGGAGTGAGCGGACGCTGCGGGGGGCTCAGCCGGTGTGGAGCATGAGGCCGATGCCTATGACCATCAAGCCTGCCGCGGCGATACGGGGGGCGCCGAAGCGTTCCTTGAAGAAGAGGGCGCCGATGGCGGCGCCGACGATGATGGACGACTCGCGCAGGGCGGCGATGGGGGCGAGCGGGGCGCGGGTCTGGGCCCACAGGACCAGGCCGTAGGCGAAGACGGAGAGCACACCGCCGGCCAGGCCGCGCAGGGCGATGGGGCGCAGCTCGGTGAGGAGTTGGCGGCGGCGGGTGGCGAGCGCGTAGGCGGGGATGACGATGCCTTCGAGGATCATCAGCCAGGAGATATAGCCGAGCGGGGTGCCGGAGGCGCGTACGCCCAGGCCGTCGACGGTGGTGTACGAGGCGATGGACAGGCCGGTGGCGAGGGCGGCGACGAGGGCCGGCCAGTGCGGCTTGGTGCCGGAACCCCGGATGCCCCAGAGGGCGACGCCCACCAGCCCGGCGGAGGCCAGGGCGACACCGGCCAGTGCCCAGCCGTTGGGGACCTCGTGGACGAAGACGGCGGCCAGGACCGTGACGACCAGCGGCGCGGTGCCGCGGGCGATGGGGTACATCTGGCCGAATTCGCCCAGGCGGAACGACTGCATGAGCAGGGCCTGGTAGACGATGTGCAGCACCGCGGAGGCCGCGAGGAAGGGCCAGGCACCGGCGGCGGGCAGCGGGGTGACGGCGGCCATGGCGAGGCCGCAGAGCGTACCGCTGCCGCCGACCAGGGTGAAGGCCAGGAGCTGGTCGCGTATGCCGTGGGCGATGGCGTTCCAGCTGGCGTGGGTGATGGCGGCTATCAGGACGGCCGCGACGACGAGCGGGGTCATGCGGTGCGCTCGCGCACGTCCACGACCCGGCCTTGGGCGTGCTCGATCAGGGCCGCGGGGTCGAGCGGGAAGACGGCGTGCGGGGTGCCGGCGGCGGCCCAGACCGTGTCGTGCGCGAGCAGTCCGCGGTCGGCCAGCACGCGGGTGCGGGTGCGGTGACCGAAGGGCGGTACGCCCCCGATGGCGTAGCCGGTGGTCTCGCGGACGAGACCGGCGTCGGCGCGGCCGACCTGTGCGGCACCGAGTTCCGTGCGTACGCGCTCCACGTCGACGCGTGCGGCGCCGTCCACCAGGACCAGGACCGGCTCCCGGTCCGCCGTGAAGATCAGCGACTTGACGATCTGGGCGAGGTCGCAGCCGATGGCCGCGGCGGCCTCGGCGGCGGTGCGGGTGGCCTCGGGGAAGCCGCGGACCTCGACGGTCAGGCCCAGTTCGGCGAGCGCTTCGGCGAAGCGGGGGTGAGCCGTGGCGTGGGTGGTTTCCGGGGTGGTGCCGGACCGGGAATCGCTCATGGCCCGCACGCTAGCGAAAGCTGTACGGGCCATGCGAACGGAATCCGGTCGATGAGATGAGAGGCACCCCGAAGGGTGCCCCGCCTCGTCAGCCGGCGGTGAGGATGGCGCGGACCACCGGGCCCGCGTTGGAGCCGCCGTGGCCGCTCGCCGGGACGACGGCCGCCGCGGCGAGGTCGTCGCGGTAGGCGGAGAACCAGGCGTTGGGCTTCTTCTGGTTGTCGACCTCGGCGGAGCCGGTCTTGGCGCCGACGTCACCGCCGACCCCGGCCATCGCCTCGGCGGCCGTACCGGAGGTCGCCGTCAGCTTCATCAGCGACTTCAGGCCGCTGAGGGTGGCCGGCTTCATCGTGCGGGCGGCCTTGGCGAGCGTCCGGTGGTCCAGCGACGGCGAGACGATGTACGGCTGGTGGAAGGAGCCGGCCCGCACCGTCGCGGAGAGCGAGGCGACGTTGAGCGGGTTCATCCGCACCCCGCCCTGGCCGATCAGCGAGGCCGCCATCTGCGCGTCGTGCTGCACGGGCACCGCGCCGTCGAAGGTGGGGATGCCGGTCTGCCAGTTCAGGCCGATGCCGAAGACGTCCCGGGCCTCGTTGGTCAGATCGTCGTCGTTGAGGTCCTTGGCCTGCGAGATGAAGGCGTTGTTGCAGGACGCCGCGAAGCTCTGCGCGAAGGTGCCGTGCTTGATCTCGGACTTGTCGAGGTTCTGGAACTTCCAGCCGCCGACCGTCACGTACTTGGGGCACGGGTGCGGCTTGTTCGGCGAGGTCAGGCCCTTGTCCATGAGCATCGCCGAGGTCACGATCTTCATCGTCGAGCCGGGGGCCAGCGACCCCTGGGTCGCCATGTTGAAGCCCTTCTCCGGGGAGTTGGCCAGCGCCAGGATCTCGCCGGTGCTGGGCTTGACCGCGGCCGCGGAGGCGGACTTCTTGCCCTTGACCGCCTGCTCGGCCGCCGACTGCAGCTTGGCGTCCAGGGTGGTCTTGAGCGTGCCCGGCGTGCCCTTGGAGAGCACCTTCAGCGTCTTGTCGGGCAACTGGTCGGCCGGCTTGGCGCTCTTGGCGCGGTGGATGAACAGCTCCACACCGGGCTTGCCGTCGGTCTTGTCGCCGTACTTGTCCCGCAGGTTGTCCAGCACCCCGGCCAGCGCCGGATGCGCCTCGGGGGTCAGCGCGGCGCCATTGCGGTCCACGGCCTTGATCGGCGGTGCCTCGGCCTCGCCCGTGCGCAGCTCGTCGCCCTTGGTGAGGCCCGGGTGCAGCATCGTCGGCTGCCAGGCGATCTGCGGCTTTCCGGTGGTCTTGTCGCGCTGCACGGTCGCTGAGGTGCGGTACGAGTAGGCCGCCTTGGTGCCCTTGAAGTCGATCTGCGCGGCGACGGTGTACGGCACCTTGCCGCCCGTCGGCGTGCCCGGCGTCAGGGTCGTCTTCGAGAACCGCGCCTGCTTGCCGAGGGACTCCAGCGCGCTCTTGCACTTCTCCGGGTTGTCCGTCAGCCCGGCCGCCTTGGCCGCGTCGCCGGACTGCCAGGCGGTCAGGAACTCCTGTGACGTCGTCTGGACTTCCTTGGCCGAGACCGGGCCGGTCGGCACCTTGGTCCCCTTGTCGCCCGACTTGCCGTCCGCCGACCTGACCGCCTGCGGCGACTCGTCCGAGCCGCCGAACAGCGCGAAGCCGCCCACGACTCCCGCGACCAGGGCCACCGATCCGCCGATCAGCCCGTACTTCACCTCACGGCGCATGCCACCGATTCCCTCCCAGAGCCTCGTCCTTGGATACGCACACAAGAACGTGCCTCGCACTCTAAGGGACACGGGGAGGCCGCGAGTCTCGATCAGGGCACGGTCCGGTGACGCGCTGTTGTACAGCTGTTACAGAGTTGTCGAACTGGCGCCGGACCGCCCCTGATCGCCGGACCGGCGCCGGCGGCTCACACCCAGGTGTCGAACCACATCCGATTGTGCCAGGCCGACTTCGGGATCGGCATACCCGTATAGACCGGATAGAAGTAGATGAAATTCCACACGATCAGGAGCACCAGGACGCCGGCGCCGACCGCACCGATCGTGCGGCGGCGCTCGGTCGAGCCCGGCGGACCGATGAGCGCGCCGATCATCATCGCCAGCGCCAGACACAGGAACGGGACGAACACCACCGCGTAGAAGAGGAAGATGGTCCGCTCCTGGTAGAGGAACCACGGCAGATAGCCGGCCGCGACCCCGCAGACGATCGCCCCGGCCCGCCAGTCCCGCTTGAACAGCCAGCGGTAGAGGACATAGAGGAGCGCGAAGCAGGCCGCCCACCACAACAGCGGGGTGCCCAGCGCCAGCACCTCGCGGGCGCAGCCCTCGGCCGCCGTGCAGCCGTCCTGGCCGGCCTTGGGGTCCTCGTAGAAGTACGAGACCGGGCGGCCCAGGACCAGCCAGCTCCACGGGTTGGACTGATAGGTGTGCGGTGTGGTCAGTCCGGTGTGGAAGGAGTAGACCTCGGTCTGGTAGTGCCACAGGCTGCGCAGCCAGTCCGGCAGCCAGGTCCAGCCGCCCGTCCGGCCGTCCGGTGTGGTCGCCCAGTCGCGGTAGTAGCCGCCCTTGGTGGCGAGCCAGCCCGACCACGACGCGAGATACGTGGCGACGGCGACGACGACGGTGGCGCCGAAAGCGGGCAGGACATCGCGGCGGACAACCGAGCGGAACGGGCGCCGGGCGCCTGCCGTACGGCGGGCCGCGACATCCCACAGCACCGACATCAGGGCGAACGCCGCGAGGTAGTAAAGGCCGTTCCACTTCGTCGCGGCGGACAGGCCCAGGCACAGCCCGGCCGCGAGCCGCCACGGGCGCAGGCCCAGCCGCAGCCGGTCGCCGACCGCGGCGTCCGGGCGGGCCAGGGAGTCCGGGCCGAGCGGCAGCGCCGCCGCCAGCCGGGCCCGGGTACGGTCCCGGTCCACCAACAGGCAGCCGAACGCCGCCACCACCCAGAACATCACGATCAGATCGAGCAGCGCGGTGCGGCTCATCACGAAGTGCAGACCGTCCACCGCCAGCAGGGCGCCCGCCAGACAGCCCAGTGCCGTCGACCGCATCAGCCGGCGGCCGATCCGGCAGACCAGCAGCACCGAGAGGGTGCCGAGCAGCGCCACCATGAACCGCCAGCCGAAGGGGTTCATCCCGAACGCCCACTCGCCGAGCGCGATCAGCCACTTGCCCATCGGCGGATGGACGACATAGGAGTGCTCGGGCGAGAGCAGGAGCTTCGGCGGATGCCCGACCAGCGCGTCATTGGCGTTCTTGGCCCAGGTGCCCTCGTAGCCGTACTGCAGCAGCGACCAGGCGTCCTTCGGGTAGTACGTCTCGTCGAATATCACCTTCCGCGGGCTGCCGAGGTTCCAGAACCGCAGCACCCCGGCGAACAGCGTCACCAGCAGCGGACCGGCCCAGCCCGACCAGCGTGCCAGCCGGGCCGCGGCGTCCGGGCCCGCGCCGAACACTGCCCACAGGCGACCGCTCGGCTCGGGGAAGGCGGGCACCAGCCGCGCGCTGACATCGGCCTGCGAGCGGACGGGATACCCGAAGCGGCGCAGTCGCCGCTGCCACACGGGGGGCTGCCCGGCCGGCTCCGGGGCGTGCTGCGCGGCGGCGTCGGTCGCGGTGGTGTCACTCGTCACCCGGCCCATCGTAGGGAAGCCGCCTGTGGACCGGTGGGGAGCGCCACCGCGGGAGACCGACGGATCGGGGCGCGGCGGCGTCCTGGGAGGATGGGAAGGTGACTGGAACGCTGGTACTTGCAGGGACGCCCATCGGGGAGATCGCGGACGCGCCGCCGCGGCTCGCCACCGAGCTGGCCGCCGCCGACGTGATCGCCGCCGAGGACACCCGGCGGCTGCGCCGGCTGACCCAGGCGCTGGACGTCCAGCCCTCCGGGCGGGTCGTGTCGTACTTCGAGGGCAACGAGGCGGCGCGGACACCCGAGCTGGCCGACGCGCTGACCGGCGGGGCACGGGTGCTGCTGGTCACCGACGCGGGCATGCCCTCCGTCTCCGACCCCGGCTACCGGCTGGTCGCCGCGGCGGTCGAGCGCGGCATCAAGGTCACCGCCGTACCGGGCCCCAGCGCGGTGCTCACCGCGCTGGCCGTCTCCGGTCTGCCGGTGGACCGCTTCTGCTTCGAGGGATTCCCGCCGCGCAAGGCCGGCGAGCGGCGCTCCCGGCTGAGCGAGGTCGCCGACGAGCGGCGCACCCTCGTCTACTTCGAGGCGCCGCACCGTCTGGACGACACCCTCGCCGCGATGGCCGAGATCTTCGGTGCCGACCGGCGCGCCGCGGTGTGCCGTGAGCTGACCAAGACGTACGAGGAGGTCAAGCGCGGGCCGCTGGGCGAGCTCGCGCCCTGGGCGGCCGAAGGGGTACGCGGCGAGATCACCATCGTCGTCGAGGGCGCCCCGGAGAGCGGGCCGCAGGATCTGGACGCCGACGAGCTGGTGCGCCGGGTGCGGGTCCGTGAGGAGGCCGGGGAGCGCCGCAAGGAGGCCATCGCCGCGGTCGCCGCGGACGCCGGGCTGCCCAAGCGGGAGGTCTTCGACGCGGTGGTCGCGGCGAAGAACGCCGAGAAGGCCCCGGCGAAGAACGCCGCGAAAGACCCCGCGAAGCATTGATGCGCGGCGCCGGGCGAAAAGCGACTCATCAGAAGGTAAACGGCTGACCGGAAAGGTAAAGCGCAGGTCGGCGCGTTGAGGTGATTTTCCTACCGTCGGCCAAATCTGGGCCAATAGCGTCGGTGAAGGGCTGCGTTGTGCGCGCCGAAGGCGTCCACTGGACGAGGGACGAACGGTTCCCGAAGACCTTGTCCAGCGGACAAGAGGAGCGCACATGAGCGAGTTCGCCAAGACCACCGGCATTTCCACCACCGGCGCAGAGCACCCCCTTCCCCGGCCCGACGCCGCCGCGCACGAGGCGTATGCCTTCGCCTGCATGCGGTGCGGCCACGGCTGGGAGCAGGCGTACGAGATAGTCCACCAGGTCGACGGCAAGGGTGCGACCCATGTCGTCTACTACGCGGACGGCGAGCGGGTCCCGTCCCCGCTGACCTGCCCCACCTGCCGGAACTGCGGCAGCAACGTCGTACGCATCATGCGCTCCGGCCAGGTCTCGATGGTCTCCGACGCGATCGCGAGCATGCATCAGCGCCAGCACGGCAGCGAGAAGAGGAAGGAACCGGCCCCCGGGGCGGACCCGGACCCCGCCGGCGGCACCGCCGAGGACCCCGGACGCCACCACTGGCACCTCTCCGACCTGCTGCACCCCTTCCAGCACCACCGCAAGTGAGGTCCGCGCCGCGGCCCTCGTAGGATCGCGGCCATGGCACCGCAGGACAAGAACACCCCGCCGCCGCTGCCCGAACCGCTTCGGGTGGCGGTCGCGGATTCGCACACCCACCTCGACATGCAGGAGAGCACCGTCGAGGAGGCGCTCGCCAAGGCCGCCTCCGTCGGAGTGACCACCGTCGTGCAGGTGGGCTGCGACCTGGCCGGTTCGCGCTGGGCCGCCGATACCGCGGCCGCGCACGAGGGCGTGCACGCCACCGTCGCGCTGCACCCCAACGAAGCCCCACGGATCGTGCTGGGCGACCCCGACGGCTGGTCGCGGCAGGGTGCCCGCCAGGCGGGCGGCGACGCCGCGCTCGATGCCGCGCTCGCCGGGATCGACGAGCTGGCCGCGCTGCCGCAGGTCCGCGGCGTCGGCGAGACCGGTCTCGACCACTTCCGTACGGGGCCCGAGGGCATGGCCGCCCAGGAACGGTCCTTCCGCGCACACATCGAGATCGCCAAGCGGCACGGCAAGGCCCTGGTCATCCACGACCGCGAGGCGCACGACGATGTGCTGCGGATCCTGCGTGAGGAGGGCGCCCCCGAACGGGTCGTCTTCCACTGCTACTCCGGCGACGCCGAGATGGCCAAGATCTGCGCCGCGGCCGGCTACTTCATGTCCTTCGCCGGCAACGTCACCTTCAAGAATGCCCAGCCGCTGCGCGACGCCCTCGCCGTCGCCCCGCCCGAGCTGGTCCTGGTCGAGACCGACGCCCCCTTCCTGACCCCCGCCCCGTACCGCGGACGGGCCAACGCCCCGTACCTCGTTCCGGTCACGCTGCGGGCGATGGCCGACGTCAAGGCCATGACCGAAGACGCACTGGCCACCGCCATCGCGGCGAACACGGCGCGTGCCTTCGGCTACTGAAAGGGCCGCCACCGTTGCCCGGACCGGCCGCTGACGGCCTCGCGGCCCCGCCGCGGGACCCCCGGCGTCCCCCGATATGGCCACTTTCCGTATCGGACCGACTTTGGAGAGTCACCAACACTCCGCTACATTCCGGCCGTCAACCGCATCCCGTGGCATGTGGAGCGCGCCGTGAGTCATTCGCAGAGCAGCCACCGCGCCGCGCGCGGCCGTCGTAGACGCCGCGCCGAACGCCCCGAAGCGCTGCGCCGGCTGCTGCCCCGGGCCCTGGTCGTCGCCTTCCTCGCCGGCGGCACCACCGCCTTCATCGCGCACGACAAGGCGGTCCGGCTCACCGTCGACGGCACCCCGCGCACCCTGCACACCTTCGCCGACGACGTCGACGATCTGCTGGCCGACGAGCATCTCGGCATCGGTGCCCACGACCTCGTCGCGCCCGCCCCCGGCACCGGACTCAGCAGCGGTGACGAGATCGTCGTCCGGCACGGCCGCCCGGTCGTGCTGACCATCGACGGACAGCGCCGCCAGGTGTGGACCACCGCGGACACCGTCGCCGGCGCGCTCCACCAGCTCGGCGTACGGGCCGAGGGCGCCTATCTGTCGGCCTCCCGCTCCCGGCGGATCGAGCAGCACGGCATGGAGCTGGCGGTACGCACCGAACGCTCGGTGGTCATCGTCGCCGACGGCCGCGAACACCGGGTACGCACCAACGCCGCCACTGTCCGCGAGGCGCTGGCCGAGGCCGGCCTCGCGCTGCGCGACCAGGACACCACCTCGGTGCCGCCGGACAGCTTCCCGCGCGAGGGCCAGACCGTCTCCGTGATGCGGATCACCGGCTCCAAGAAGGTCCGCGAGGAGCCGATCCCCTTCCGTACGGTCCGGCGGACCGACCCCTGGCTGGCCCGCGGCACCGTGGCGGTCGTCCAGCAGGGCCGGGCCGGCGTGCGGCGGGTCACCTACCGGGTCCGCACCGTCAACGGCGTCAAACAGAAACCGAAGCGGCTGCACACCGAGGTCGTGCACGCCCCGCGCCCGCAGATCGTGCACCTCGGCACCAAGGAGCTGCCGCTCTCCGTGCGCGGCGCCGACCACCTCGCCTGGCATGCGCTGGCGCAGTGCGAGGCGCGCGGGCGGCCGGGCGCCGTCGATGCCTCGGGCACCTACGGCGGGCTCTACCAGTTCGACGTCGCCACCTGGCGGGCCCTCGGCGGCCGCGGCCGGCCGCAGGACGCACCCTCCCGGGAGCAGACCTACCGGGCCAAGAAGCTCTACATCACCCGGGGGGCGAGCCCGTGGCCGGTCTGCGGCCGTAAGCTTCACGGGTGAACGAGCGCAGCGAGGGTTTGGCATGAGCAAGAGCACCACCGACGATTCCGGTCCCCTGCTGGGCGCCGCCGAGATCCGCGAGCTGGCCGCCGCGCTGGGTGTCCGTCCCACCAAGCAGCGCGGCCAGAACTTCGTCATCGACGCCAACACCGTCCGCCGGATCGTGCGGACCGCCGAGGTCCGGCCCGAGGATGTCGTCGTCGAGATCGGCCCCGGCCTGGGCTCGCTGACCCTGGGGCTGCTGGAGGCCGCCGACCGGGTCATCGCCGTCGAGATCGACGAGGTGCTGGCGGCCGCGCTGCCGTCCACCGTCGCGGCCCGGATGCCCGAGCGCGCCGACCGCTTCGCGCTGGTGCACAGCGATGCCATGCACGTCACCGAGCTGCCCGGCCCCGCGCCGACCGCGCTGGTCGCCAACCTTCCCTACAACGTCGCCGTGCCGGTGCTGCTGCACATGCTCGCGACCTTCCCCACCATCGACCGCACCCTGGTCATGGTGCAGTCCGAAGTCGCCGACCGGCTGGCCGCCCGCCCCGGCAACAAGGTCTACGGCGTGCCGTCGGTGAAGGCCAACTGGTACGCCGAGGTCAAGCGGGCCGGCGCCATCGGCCGCAACGTCTTCTGGCCCGCGCCCAACGTCGACTCCGGCCTGGTCTCCCTCGTACGCCGCGACAAGCCGGTGGAGACCTCGGCGAGCCGTGACGAGGTCTTCGCCGTCGTCGACGCGGCCTTCGCGCAGCGCCGCAAGACGCTGCGGGCCGCGCTGTCGGGGTGGGCCGGCTCGGCCGCCGCGGCCGAGGCCGCGCTGGTCGCCGCGGGCGTCTCGCCACAGGCCCGCGGTGAGGCGCTGACCGTCGAGGAGTTCGCGCGGATCGCCGAGCACAAGGGACCGGGCGGGGCACCCGGCATCCGGCAGACAGGGGGAGCCACCGCATGACCGGCACGACTGACCCGACAGACGCGACCGCCACGACCGCCACCCCGGTCACCGTCCGGGTACCGGCCAAGGTCAATGTCCAGCTGGCCGTCGGCGCCGCCCGCGCGGACGGCTTCCACGGCCTGGCGAACGTCTTCCTGGCCGTCGGCCTCTACGACGAGGTCACCGCGACCCCCGCGGACACCCTGCGGATCACCGCCGAGGGCCATGACGTCGACCAGATCCCGCTGGACCGCACGAACCTGGCGGCCCGCGCCGCCGAACTGCTCGCCGCCCGCCACGGCATCGAGCCGCACGTCCACCTCCACATCACCAAGGACATCCCCGTCGCGGGCGGCATGGCGGGCGGCAGCGCGGACGCCGCCGGGGCCCTGCTGGCCTGCGACGCCCTCTGGTCCACCGGCGCCACCCGCACCGAACTCCTCGACATCTGCGCCGAGTTGGGCAGCGATGTGCCGTTCAGCCTGGTCGGCGGCGCGGCCCTGGGCCGCGGCCGCGGCGAGCTGCTGACGCCGCTCCCCGTCGGCGGCACCTTCCACTGGGTCTTCGCGGTCGCCGACGGCGGCCTGTCCACCCCGGCCGTCTACGGCGAGTTCGACCGGCTGACGGCCGGGACCGACGTGCCGGAGCCCGAGGCCGCGCCTGAGCTGCTGGCCGCGCTGGAGTCCGGCGACGCCACCGCGCTGGCCGCGGCCCTCACCAACGACCTGCAGTCCGCGGCGCTCTCGTTGCGCCCGTCCCTGACCGCGACCCTGGAAGCCGGCACCGCCGCCGGCGCGCTGGCCGCGCTGGTCTCCGGCTCCGGGCCGACGACCGCCTTCCTGGTCAAGGACGCCGAGTCGGCACCGCAGGTGGCGCAGGCGCTGCTGGCGTCCGGGACCTGCCGCGCGGTGCGGGTGGCGGACTCACCGGCGCCGGGCGCGACGCCGGTGTAGCCGGCGTCTCAGACGGCGGACGCCAGCACTCCAGCCACCAACTGCCCGGCCCGCAGGGCGTGTTCCGCTGCCGTCGGGCGGCAGCGGTTCAGCGCGGGGTCGTACTCGGTCATGATCACGCCGGCATGGTCGGTCTCCGGTTCCTGGCAGGTCACCGGCAGGCCCGCGGTGCGCAGCGCACCGGCGAGGTCGCGCGAGAGCCGGGGGTCCACGACGGAGTCGCGGGCCCCGTGGACGAGATGGACCGGTACGCCCGGGGCCAGACCCGCGGCGAGGTCGTCGAGCGGAACGCTCCCGGTGGTGCGGGCCGCGAGGTCATAGCGCCCCGCCAGGCCCACCACCGCCGCCGGCCGCAGGCCGTCCGCCACCTCGGGCCGCAGTGCGACGCCCAGCGCGGCCGGCGCACCGGCCGACCAGCCGGCGAGCACGAACGACTCCCCGTCGCCGCCCAGCCCGCCCGCTTCCTTGCGGGCGAACGCCAGCGACTCCAGCAGCTGGGCCCGGCCGCCGTCCGCGGCGTCCGAGCGCCAGTCCGGTACGAGGACCAGCAGTCCTTGGGCCGCCGCCGTCCGCGCCAGCGGTTCGAGAACGTCGCGCTCGTCGGGCCCGATGCCGTGCCACAGCAGCACGGTCGGCACCGGCCGGGATGCCCCCGCCGGACGGTGGACGTCCAGCTGTTTGCCGCTCGGGCCGTACACCAGCCCGCGTTCCGTCTCCACTGCCATGTCCCTGTCGGATGCCATGGCGGGCACGGTATCCAACCCGGCCCGCGGCGTCTCAGCTGCCCATGAGGATCAGCGCGGCCAGCCAGCCCAGCACCAGCAGGCAGAGCGCGGCGAGCACCGTCGCCGGGCGCCGGAGGGCCAGGCCCCGAACCGTCAGCAGCACGGACGAAGCGGCGGCGAGTACCGGGATGTACACGACGGCCTGCTGGCCGCCGGCGGAACAGATGATGCGGGAGTCACCGTCGAAGCAGCTGTCGCTCGCCATCACCAGCATCGGCGCGGTCAGCGCGGTGAGCCCGGCCAGCCCCACCAGGATCGTGCCGACCAGAAGGCGGAGCACGAAGGAGCCCACGTCGGACCGGGGCTCGTCGAGCGGCGGGAGAGCGGCCGGTGCTTGGTCATTGCCCATGTTTGGACGGTATGCCCACCGGGCGCCGCTGCCATCGGTAGACGTACTCACCCCGTACTCATGTGTCGCGTCCGCCCGGCCGCCGGTTGGGGATCTCCGGCACCGGGCGGGGCCCTTCCCTGCGCCGACTAGGCTGGGAAGGTCGATCGATCTGAAGTGCAGGAGCGGAATGGCCACGAACCTCGTCAATCTGGAAGCCGTCGGCAAGGTGTACGGAACCCGTGCCCTGCTCGACGGTGTCTCGCTCGGCATCAACGAGGGGGACCGGATCGGCGTCGTCGGACGCAACGGGGACGGCAAGACCACCCTGATCCGGATCCTCGCCAAGCTGGAGGACCCGGACAACGGCCGGGTCACCCACAACGGCGGCCTGCGCCTCGGTGTCCTCACCCAGCACGACTCCCTCGACCCGGCCGCCACCATCCGGCACGAGGTCATCGGCGATCTCGCCGACCACGAGTGGGCCGGCAACGCCAAGATCCGCGACGTGCTGACCGGTCTCTTCGGCGATCTGCACCTGCCGGGCTTCACCCAGGGCCTGGACACCGTCATCGGTCCGCTGTCCGGCGGTGAGCGCCGCCGCATCGCGCTCGCCAAGCTGCTGATCGCCGAACAGGACCTGATCGTCCTCGACGAGCCCACCAACCACCTCGACGTCGAGGGCATCTCCTGGCTGGCCGGCCATCTGCGCGCCCGCCGCTCCGCCCTCGTGGTCGTCACCCACGACCGGTGGTTCCTCGACCAGGTCTGTACGCGGATGTGGGACGTCCAGCGCGGCGATGTCCACGAGTACGAGGGCGGCTACAGCGACTACGTCTTCGCACGGGCCGAGCGGGAGCGGATCGCCGCCACCGAAGAGGTCAAGCGGCAGAACCTGATGCGCAAGGAGCTGGCGTGGCTGCGGCGCGGCGCCCCCGCCCGCACCAGCAAGCCCCGCTTCCGCATCGAGGCCGCCAACGAACTGATCGCGGACGTCCCGCCGCCCCGCGACAACGCCGAACTGATGAAGTTCGCCAGCTCGCGGCTGGGCAAGACGGTCTTCGAGCTGGAGGACGTCAGCGTCCAGGCGGGCCCGAAGCTGCTGCTCAAGCATCTCACCTGGCAGCTGGGCCCCGGCGACCGGATCGGCCTGGTCGGCGTCAACGGCGCCGGCAAGACCTCGCTGCTGCGGGCGCTGGCCCAGGCGGCCTGGACGCAGGGCGAGACGCAGCCCGTCGCCGGCCGCGTCGTCGTCGGCAAGACCGTCAAGCTGGCCTACCTCTCCCAGGAGGTCGGCGAACTCCCCCCGACGCTGCGGGTGCTGGAGGCCGTCCAGCAGGTGCGCGAGCGGGTCGACCTGGGCAAGGGCCGGGAGATGACCGCCGGCCAGCTGTGCGAGAAGTTCGGCTTCACCAAGGAGAAGCAGTGGACCCCGGTCGGCGACCTCTCCGGCGGTGAGCGCCGCCGCCTGCAGATCCTGCGCCTCCTCATGGACGAGCCCAACGTCCTCTTCCTCGACGAGCCCACCAACGACCTCGACATCGAGACCCTGACCCAGCTGGAGGACGTGCTCGACAGCTGGCCCGGCTCCCTCATCGTCATCAGCCACGACCGCTACTTCATCGAGCGCACCACCGACCGCGTCCACGCCCTGCTCGGCGACGCCACCCTGCGGATGCTGCCGCGCGGCCTGGACGAGTACCTGGACCGCCGCCGCAAGGTCATCGAGGCCGCGACACCGGTGCCCGCCCAGCAGACCGCGGCCCCCAAGAAGGCCGCCGCCGTCAACCGCGCCGCCCAGAAGGAACTCCAGAAGATCGAGCGCCAGTTGGACAAGCTCGGCGACAAGGAGACCAAGCTCCACACCCAGATCGCCGAAAACGCCACGGACTTCGAAAAGGTCGCCGGCCTGGACGCCCAGCTCCGCGAACTGAGCACGGAGAAGGACGAGCTGGAGATGCGGTGGCTGGAGTTGGCGGAGGAGGCGTAGGGAAAGGGGCGGGTCCTGCTGTCGGTTCTCAGGGCCGGGATGGGGGATGAAGTACGCGCCGGGGCCGGTCATGGAACCGGCTCCGGACCCGTTTCCGTTAGGTCGATCGCGTGATTTTGTGTTCCGTTTGAGCTACTGGGGCCAGACTCCGGTGATCCCAGGTGAGCGTGCGGCCTCGGGTGAGTTGAGGGCGCGAGTTATTTGTTCATTTGCGGAGAAACCATCCCAGGTGAAGTCTGTTTGTTCTGTGACCGTTTGGCGGTCCTGCGCCAGGCGTGTACGCCCTCCAGCGGGTGGGCGTCCGCGCCGGTGACGGAGTCCAGCCAGGCGGAGCCTCCGGGCCGAGCGGGTTCAGCAGTTCGGCGTCGAGCGCGGTGGGGTAGCGCAGGGCCGCGGCGATGGTGACCGCGTGACTCGCCTGGGCTTTGGCCAGGGAATGGTCCAGCAGGAGACCTTACAGCGGACGGTGGAGCACGACTAGTCGGGTCAGGAGAGCTGCGGGTACCTCGGACGAAATCCCAATGCCCGAGGTACCTGTCCGTACTTCCACGAGGGGGTGGTCCGCGGACGCCCGAGTCCGCAACTCTCCAGAGTGAGTGCAAGGACGTAGGTTCAGTCTCTGCGCGGTGATTCGACATCAGTGGATTCACTCGGGATGCCATCGAATACGCCAATCCCGGCATCCTGCATCTTTGCTACTACAGCTGCGTGCAGGCCGTCATCGTCGATGAGCAACGCTTGCCGGTTGGATCGGTTGAAGATCACCGGCACGACAGTCCTGGGTGTTTTCACGAGGATCCAATCGTTCCGTTCCGTAGTCCAAAGGTAGCTAAATGATTCCATGTGCGTCTCATTCATTTTTCATCCAATGATAGAAGGGGCCGCTTCCATAGGGTATCCCCTTACCGCTTCCCACGGGAATTACCTCGGAGGTGCGCTGGGGCGATCCTATGTCCTCGAGAAATCCCATGAGTGCCCTGTCGGGATCACTGGGCCGTGCACTGCCACGCGGGTGTGTATGGTTGATGAACATGCGGTCCGCCTCTATCGGGATTCGCACGGACGCCTTTTCCCCTGAGTGTAGGAAATATTGCCCACCCCCGCCGTTCACCCCAGGGCCATATTTGTACGTTACAGCAAATTCGACACCGTGCTTAGCGGTTATATTCTCCATTTCCTGAATCGTTGGCCGCCGAGGTATGTCCACTCCATTACTTCCCGGAAGGCCCTCGCCAGGGCGGGAGCCGTACAAAAGGCGTTGTATTGGGCATGGGGTGAGCCCCAAGGGGTCGATTTGCGTATAAGGATTGCCGACGTAGGTGGCGGGGTTGGGTGCTGGATCGAGCCCGAGAGGATCGGAAGCGGTGTAGCGTGCGATTTCGGGGTCGTAGTGGCGGTGGAAGTTGTAGTGGAGTTCGGTTTCAGGGTCGAAGTATTGGCCGGGGAATCGGAGTGGGGTATACGCGGTGCTGGTGCGAGTCCATGTCGTACTGCCCCAGAGAGCGGTGCGTGTGCGCCAGGCTATGCCACCGGATTCATCGATAAGTTCGGTTGGGGTTCCGACGAGGTCCGTGACTATAGCGAAGAACCGCTGATCAACTTCCTGCTGAGGGGCGTCGGCGCGAGCTTTGCGTTCGGTTTGAACGATGGGGATTAGACCGTCATGGTCCCAGGTGAGCGTGATGGGATTCTCGGAGCCGGATGTGCTGGTGATCTGTTCGGCGAGGTTGGTGCCGTCCCAGGTAAAGTCGACCTGCTCCAGGACTGATCCATCAGCTCCGATTTTTTGCTTCGAGATGCGGCGGTCGAGGGCATCGTAGACGTAGCGCCAAATCTGGCCGTCGGGGGTGGTCGCACTGGTGAGGCGGTCTCCCGCGTCCCAGGTGTAGCGCCAGGTATCGGGCTTGCGGGACAGTCGGGTCTTCTGACGGAGGATAATACGGCCTTGGGCATCATGTTCGTAGCGGACCTGGCCGGCGCCGGATATTTGAGTTCCTGTGTACGTACGGGGCCCGCGCGCCTCTGAGCCTGGGTGACTTTCGGGCCAATTGGCTTCGGTCTGATTTCCGGCCTCGTCGTAGACGTAAATCTCCTTCCAGCCCTTCGCCTCGACGGCCGTGACGCGGCCTGCTGCGTCAAGGGCGAAGGTGCGTGGGCCGTTGAGGTGGTCGTCTATGCCGACGAGGTTGCCGTCTGGCCGGTATGTGTAATGGCGGCGCTGGATGGTGCGGGATTCTGCACCCGTCAGGGATTGTCCAGTCAGCCGTCCAGTAGGGTCCCAGGTGTTCGCAAGGGTAAGTATTTCGCCGAACTGGCGGCTTACTTCACGCCCTGCTGCGTTGTGTTCAAAGTGGAGGGTTTGGCCCGAAGCAGCGAGGGCTGTGCGATTCCCTGCGGCGTCATAGGTCCAGGTGCTGGTGGCGCCGGTGGAGGTGGTGCGGCCCGTGCGGCGGCCGAGGGCGTCGTAGGTATACGACGTGGTCCGGCCGTTCACAGTTTCGGTGGCGATGCGGCCCAGACGGTCGCGCTGATACGTCAGCGATGCGTCGGAGCTTGTCGCCTGAATGAGGCGGCCTGCCGTGTCGTGCTGGTATGTGGTGATCTGGCCGTCGGCGTTCTTCTCTACGATTCGGCCGAGCAAGTCTTGGATGTAGGTGGTTGTTTGCCCAAGGGCGTTGGTGCGGGCTTTGAGCTGTCCAGCAGCGTTGTGGGTGTAGGTGAGGGTGCGGTTATCGAAGTCTGTCTCGGATACGAGGCGCCCGGCCGGGTCGTACGCGTAATTCCATGTCAGATTCTGGGGGTTGGTGACCTGGGTGAGACGTAGTTCGGTGTCATGGGTGAACTCGTGGCGGACGCCGTCCGGTCCGGTCTGGGCAGCCAAGAGGTCGAAGTGGGTGTACTCGTACCTCGTGATGCCCCCGACCGCATCAGTGTGCGCAGTGCAGTTGCCCTCGCCGTCGTAGATCCACTCCTCGATGGCACCGGATGCGTCGATGCAGGCGGCGAGTTTCCCTTCGACGGTCCACACCATGTGGGTAGTTTCGCCGAGGGGGTCGGTGACGGAGGTGGTGCGGCCGAAGGCGTCGCGGCGGTAGTGGGTGGTGGCGCCCAGTGGATCGGTGACGCTAAGAGGTAGACCGGCCTCGTTGCAGTAGAGGTGTGTGGTGTTGCCGAGGGCGTCGGTGACTGAGGAGACGTGGCCGCGGGCGTCGTGGGTGTAGGTCGTGGTGGCGCCGGTGGGGTCGGTGGTGGAGGTGCGGTTGCCGTTGGCGTCGTAGGTGTGGGTCCAGGTGGTGCCGTCCGGGCCGGTGGTGGTCAGGGGCAGGCGGAGGTCGTTGTAGCTGGTGGCGGCGGTGGAGCCGTCGGGGAGAGCGACGACGGTAGGGCGGCCCTCGTCGTCGTAGGTGAAGTGGGTGGTACGGCCCAACGGGTCGGTGGTGGACAGGACTCGGTGTTTGGTATCGCGGACGGTGCGGGTGGTGGATCCGGTGGGGTCGGTCTCCGTGACGATCTGGTGGCGTTCGTTGACCAGGTAGGTGGTGACCTGCCCCAGTGAGTTGCGGTGACGGTTGGTGCGCAGGCCCGTTACGGGGTCGGGGTCACCCCACGCGAAGTGGCCGCGCATGTGGCCCTCTTCACCGCTCTGCCAGATGCAGCGGTCCTGATCGTCGTAAGTGTAGGAGTAGCTGGTGTCGTTGGTGTCGGTCCAGGACGTGATCCGACCGTGGTCGTCGTAGGTGAAGCGGAGCGGAAGGCCCGAGGAGTTGGTGGTGGTGGTGAGGTTGCCGGCGTCGTCGTAGCCGTAGGTCATCAGCAACTGATCGGTGCCGTCGGGGGCTGCGCCGGCGAGGTGGAGGGCGGTGACGCGGCCTTCGTCGGTGGTGAGCAGGAGGCGGTAGCCGGCGCTGTGGGTGATGGCGGTGGGGGTGCCGTCTTCGGTGTAGTCGAAGGTGTGGTGGTTGCCGCGGCGGTCCGATATCTCGTCGAGGACGGCGAGGTCTTCGGTGTAGGTGGTGAAGTAGCGGCGGGTGCCGGTGACCGGGTCGGTGAGGAGGTAGTCGCCGTCCGGGGTGCGCTCCAGGGGATGGCCGTCGCCCTCGGTGGGGAGGGTGGGCACGCCTACGGCCGGGTGCGGGTAGAGGAGGAAGTTGCCCTCCTCGCCGATGAGGATGACGCCCTCGGCGTCGATTTCCAGCCGCTGGTCGACGGTGCTCATCCACGTCGGGCCGAACCAGCGGCCGGTGCGGTAGGACGACTCGAAGGTGCGGGCGAAGGCAAGAGGGAGGCTGCCGGGGAGGGTGATGTCGGTCTGCGGCAGGATCATCCGGCCAGTGGCTGAGTCGACCGGGTCGCCGCAATCCGGTCTTTCCCAGAGTTTGCGGGCCCGGTCCAGGATGGTGCGCTTGCCGCCGTCCTTGACCGCCGTCCGCGCAGCCCCCTTGGCCGCGTCCTTGGCCCCCGCCTTCACGATGCCCCTGCCGATGGCGCCGGCGCCCTTGCCTCCGATGGCGTTGGCGATGACTTTCCCGAGCGCATCACCCGGGTCGCTGCCCCAGCCCTCGCCGATCATGCCCTTGGCCAGACGGCCGGGGTGGGCGGCGGAACTGGCCAGGCCCAGACCGGTTTTGGCGACGTTGGCCAGGTACATATGGGGATGGGCCATGTTGTATGGCTCCATCGGGTTCAGAGTGCGGGCCAGATTGACCGTTTCGACGAAGCCCTTGCCCACACCACCGACGACGTGCATCAGGTTCATGCCGCCGGCCGCGATGCCGTCAACGGTGTCGAGGGACGCCTCAGTGGTGAACTTCGGTGCCTGTGGGGCGTGTTCCAGGGCGCCCTTGAGAGCGTGCTGCGCCTTGGCGGCCGCTTCGTTGCGCTGGCTGCGGGCGTTCTTGAGGATTTCCTGCGCCGCCTCGCGGCCGTGGTCGCCCGGGTCGTCGAAGTCGCCGGGCTCGTCGGGCTTGGGCCCGGGGTCGGAACCCTGGTCCCGCGCGGCGTTGTAGGCGTCGGCCTTCGCGGTGTATGTATCGACCTTGTGGCGGTAGGCGTCGTACGCCTCCTTGCTCTTGTCCTCGGCCGCCTGCCATGCGTCGATGGCCGCCTGGGCCTTCTTCTGGGCCCAGGAGACCGTCTCGGCGTAGGAATCGAGGGCCTTCCACGCCGACTCACAGGCGTCCGCGGTGCGCATCCACTGTTTGGGGTGCACGTCGAACTTCTCGTGGAAGCTGTCGGCGGCCTTTCCCTTCCAGGATCCGGCGTCCAGTTTGCGGATTCCCTGGCCGACGCGTTCGAAGGCCGCGTAGAAGTCCTTCAGGTGCGCGGCGGATTCATTGATCTTCGCGACGTCGCCGTGGATCAGCTCCTTGGGGTCGTCACTCTCGCCCAACTGCCGCTCATCGACCTGCGCGCCCAGCGCATCGGCGACGTCGTCACCGGCCGAGCGGACGGTCTTGGCCGCGGCGTCCGCACCGACGTAGTCGAGAGCGTCGGCGGTTTTGTCCGTGGCGTAGTCGACCGCCTCGCCGGCCGCTTCCTTTACGCCATCGACGGCGCCGCCGACCGTATCGGCCGCGGAATTGATGCCGTCCTTGACGTCCCCGAGAATGTCGCCGAGGCCCATCGGTTCTTAACCCCCAGTGGTGCTGTGCAGCAGCTGATGCACAGCAGTCGATGTGCAGTAGTGGTTGTGCAGCGGAGACTCAGGATCCGTCGTGGTCGTCGGCCTGCGCCTGGCCGGCACGGGGCATCTTCAGTGGCCGCAAGGCCCAGTTGTGGTCCACATCGCCCGCCCACTTGGACGTCGAGAAGTCCTTGCCCGTCTGGTCCGCCGCTTGCCCGACTTCCTGAAATGCCTTGCGGGAATCGGTCGAGGTGGGGTCCCAGTCCGCGTCCTTGAACTGGGTGATCGCGTTGTCGTCGCGGACTTGCTCCCACGTTCGGTGCTTCAGCTTTTCCTCCGTCATCGTCGGGTCACCCATCAGCAAGGCATTCGCCCCGACCTTCAACGTCGTCGAAACGTACTGCTCCTGCTCGTGATAAAGCCCGGCCGTCAAATCAAGACGGCGCGCGAATTCGTTGGCTTCGTGGATGAGCAGGCGAACGCCCCAGCCCCAGCGTTCGCAGAACGAATCGAATACGGAACTCACATCGGCATGCCCGGCCTCCATGCCGGAGAGGGTCAGCTTGTCGAATCCCTGGCCGAGTTGGGCGCTGGTGTCGAAGCCCATCTCTTTCAGTTCCGCGATCGAGTCGTGGATGCCCTTGGTGACCTGCTTCAGGGCAGCCGGGTCGAGCTCGTAGCCCTCGGCGGATGTCATGCCGCACCCCCGGCCGTGGGTGCACCGGGCCGGCCTCCGGCCTCACCCGGCTCGGTGAGGTCGACCGACACGGAGTCCGGGACGATGCCGCTGACCGGCGGAAACACCATCGTCTGTGCGCTGCCCGCGTCCAGCACCACGCCCGCCGGTCCCTCGATGGCGGGGATGACGACGTCCAGGAGCCGCGCACCGACCGCGCGGACGTAGGGCAGCTCGACCTCGGGGCCGGCGCCTCGGGCCACGGCGAAGCGGGCCAGTTCCTGCTCGTCGGAGAAGGCGTACAACCAACGGATACCGGTCAACTCGGCTGACATGAGTGAGTCATTGACAATCGGGACCAATACCGACGTCCGGCGCAACTCACCCACCAGTGCGGCTGGATTCGGATGTCCTGCGTGAGCTGCCGCTACTTCGTCGGCCAATGACATGACGGATCGATCCCTCCCCCGATTTCCCCTCAACTACCGAACCTACTTTCGCATACGGCACTGACAGTGCCGGCAAAGGCACTTCGGCGAAAAACCGGACGCTGGTTCTTTTTGACTTCAACAAGGTTGAGTGGAGTTCGAAGAGCGGCATGGCGGCGGACGCGCCTGGTGTGCGGTCGGTCCTGCTCGCTATTGGATTGCCTCAGGGCTGCTTGTCGCCCTCAACTCTCCAAGGAAACAACCGCTTTCCGCCGATACGTCGTCCTGTGCGCTACCCACCTGCAGGGCACGGTGCGTGAACGTCCCGCAGGCGCCGGGAAAACACCCGGCGCACCGGACTTGCACCCGGCTCTGCGCCACGCCCTGTGAGCCCGGCCCAGGCCTTCGTAACAGCGGCAACCAGCCCAGATTGGCCGGGATTCCAGCATTCCGGGGGCTTCTTCCCGGTAGGGGGCGCGGTATCGCAGCCGAGCGTGTAGCTTCCCGGGGACGAGCGGCCCGGCAGGGGGTCGCGCCGGGCCCGCCGGGGTGGAGGGGGTTGCTCGATGGGCGTGCGGCTCATGGTGGTGGACGATCATCGTCTGCTCGCGGAGGCGCTCGCCTCGGCGTTGAAGCTGCGCGGGCACCGTGTCCTGGCGGCGGCCGCGCCGAGCGCCGGGGCCGCTGAGCTGGTGGTGAGCCGGGCGCCCGAGGTGTGCCTGCTGGGGACCGCCGCGCCGGCCCGGCCGGGCGCCTTCGACCCGATCGTGCGGATCAAGAAGGAGCGGCCGCAGGTCGCGGTGGTGGTGCTGGGGCCGGTCCCCAGCCCGCGCGGTCTCGCCGCCGCCTTCGCGGCCGGGGCCTCCGGGTACGTCCGTAACGATGAGCGGATTGAGGGTGTGGAGCGCGCCATGATGAAGGCGCGGGCGGGGGAGTCGGCGGTCTCGCCGCAGTTGTTGCAGCAGGCCTTCGAGGAGCTGCTGCACCCCGCGGCGCAGCCGGACGACGAGGGGGCGCGGCTGCTGGAGCTGCTCACCCCGCGCGAGGTCGAGGTGCTGATGCGGGTCGCGGACGGCGAGGACACCCGGCTGATCGCGGCGGGGATGGACATCGCGCCGAGTACGGCGCGTACGCATGTCCAGCGGGTGCTGATGAAGCTGGAGGTGGGGTCACGGCTGGAGGCCGCGGCCCTGGCGGCGCGCACCGGGCTGCTGGACCGGGCGGCGGGCGGCCGTGCCGCGCGCGCCGCGGCGGCCGGTCCGGACGAGCCGGTCCCGCCACCGCTCTGAACAGCGCTCCGCTCAGCCCTCGGCGGGCCCGTCCTCCATCCCGGCCTGCAGTTCCTCGGCCGTCGGCGGGACGGCCGGCCGCAGCTTCAGCCAGATGAGGAAGAACAGCCCGAGGGCGAGCATGCCCACGCCCGTCCACAGGTTGATGTTGATGTCCTGGGCCTTCTTGAGGTCCGCGTCCGAGGCCGTCAGACCGGCGATGGTGACGATCACCCCGTAGACGACGAACAGGCCGCCGATGATGCGCCGTACGTCGAAGAGTCGCGCGGCGGTCGCGGACTCGCGTTCCAGCTCCTCGACCTCGTGCTGGTAGTCACTCATGGTGCGTCAACTCCGCTGGTTCAGGCAGGTTCAGAAGGAGAACGGGACGTAGCAGATGGCGGCGAGGACGATCGCACCCCAGCCCAGCAGGGCCGGCTTGCGGTACCAGGCGTCGTCGCCCTCGGCCGGCAGTTCCTCCATGCCGGGGGACCGGGACCCGTAGACCAGGCCCGCCAGCGACGCGGCCGGCTTGGGCTTGGTGATCAGGGTGACGATCAGCATCACCAGCGCGCCGACGACGAACGCCACGATCGAGGAGACGAAGTTGGCGCCCTGCTCGGAGGGGATCGCGATGATGCCCTGCTTGTAGAGCCAGAAGTAGTTGACCATCGCGGCGACCGTGCCGGACAGCAGACCCCAGAACCCGGCGGCGGCGCTGGTCCGCTTCCAGAACATGCCGATGATGAAGACGACGAACAGGGGCACGTTGAAGAAGGAGAAGAGCGTCTGCAGGTAGTTCATGATGTTGCTGAAGGATGAGGCGATGAAGGCGGTGCCCATACCGATCAGCACGCCGACGGCGGTGACCACGCGCCCCGTCTTGAGGTAATACGCGTCCTCGCGGCCCTTCTTGAGGTACGCGCCCCAGATGTCGTTGGTGAAGACCGTGTTGAACGACGACACGTTGGCGGCCATACCGGCCATGAAGGCGGCGAGCAGACCGGTCACCGCGATGCCCAGCACACCGTTGGGCAGCAGGTCCCGCATCAGCACCGGGATCGCGTCGTTGTACTGCAGCCCGTCCTTGGACTTGCCCAGCGTCGGCTCCATGACCAGCGCGATCAGGCCGGGGACGACCACCACCAGCGGGATGAAGATCTTGGGGAAGGCGGCGATCAGCGGGGTGCGCTTGGCGGCGGAGAGGTTCTTCGCGGACAGCGCGCGCTGCACCTCGGCGAAGTTGGTGGTCCAGTAGCCGAAGCTCATCACGAAGCCGAGGCCCAGGACGATGGTGAGCCAGTTCGCGCCGAGCGGGTTGGCCTCGCCGATGCCGGTGCCCTTCCAGGCGGTCAGGAACGCGTCCCCGTGCGAGGAGTTGAGCGAGCTGGTCAGGCCGTCCCAGCCGCCGACGCGCTTGAGGCCGACGATGGTCAGCGGGATCAGCGCGGCGAGGATGACGAAGAACTGCAGCACCTCGTTGTAGATCGCCGAGGACAGGCCGCCGATGGTGATGTACGCCAGGACGAAGACGCCGGCGATGACGATCGCGACCCACTGCGGCCAGCCGAGCAGCGCCTGCAGCACGATCGCCATGGCGTAGAGGTTCACGCCGGCGATCAGCACGGAGGAGACGGCGAAGATGACCGAGGAGAGGAGGTGGGAGGAGGGGCCGAAGCGGTGCAGCAGGAATTCGGGCACCGAGCGGACCTTGGAGCCGTAGTAGAACGGCATCATCACCAGGCCCAGGAAGACCATCGCCGGGATGGCGCCGATCCAGTACCAGTGCACGGTGTAGGCCCCGTACTGCGCACCGTTGGCGGCCATCCCGAGGATCTCGGTGGCGCCGAGGTTGGCGGCGACGAAGGCGAGGCCGGTGACCCAGGCAGGCAGGGACCGCCCGGAGAGGAAGAAGTCCAGGCTCGTCTTCACGCTGCGTTTGGCCGCGAATCCGATGCCGAGGACGACGACGAAGTAGATGGCCAGGATCGTGTAATCGAGCCCGTTGGTGGGGAGCCGTAGCCCCTCGGCCAGGGTGATCATGGGCGACTCATTTCGCGGGGGTCCGGGAGCGCGGCCCCCGGAGGACACATCTTTGTGCGATCGGAACGCACAAAAAGCTACGCGCGGTCTTCGGGAAACTGAATACTTTTGTTTGGTTCAGTTGCGCTTTCGTGATCGGGGTGGCCGGTATGTCGGTAATGCCCGCCCGGAGTTCGTCAAGAGACCGCCCTCGGCCCCGGCGTTGACGCATCTGTTTAGTTGTGCTTCATTGTGTTTGTTTGTGTTTGGTCGGAGGTGAGGAGCTCCCGTGAAGAAGACGTCGACCCGGCTGGCGGACGGCCGGGAGCTCATCTACTACGACTCGCGGGACGACGTCGTACGCGATGCGGTCGACCGGCGCCCCCTCGACCCCGTGGCCACCGCCTCCGAGATCCGCCACGACCGGCTCCTCGGCGACTCCGTCGCCATCGCCTCGCACCGCCAGGCCCGCACCTACCACCCCCCGGCCGACGAGTGCCCGCTGTGCCCCTCCCGTGACGGGCGGTGCTCCGAGATTCCCGCCGCCGACTACGACGTCGCCGTCTTCGAGAACCGCTTCCCGTCCCTCGCCGGCGACAGCGGCCGCTGCGAGGTCGTCTGCTTCACCTCCGACCACGACGCCTCCTTCGCCGACCTCACCGAGGAGCAGGCCGCCCTGGTCCTGGAAGCGTGGACCGACCGGACCGCGGAGCTGTCCCAGCTCCCCGGCGTGGAGCAGGTCTTCTGCTTCGAGAACCGCGGTGCCGAGATCGGCGTCACCCTGGGCCATCCGCACGGCCAGATCTACGCGTACCCCTTCGTCACCCCGCGCACCGCGCGCATGCTCACCTCGCTCGCGGAGCACCGCGCGGCCAACGGAGGAGGCAACCTCTTCGACGAGGTGGTCGCCGACGAGCTGGCCGACGGCCGCCGGGTCGTCCTCGAAGGCGAGCACTGGGTGGCCTTCGTCCCGTACGCCGCCCACTGGCCCTACGAGGTGCACCTCTACCCCAAACGCCGGGTCCCCGACCTGCTCGCCCTCGACGATGCCGCGCGCACAGAATTCTCACAGATCTATCTGGAAGTCTTGCGGCGCTTCGACCGGATTTTCGGTGGGTGGGGTGACGGGAAGGAAGAGGGCGGCGTCCGCGGTCCCCGGGCGGCCGGCGCCGCCCGTACGCCGTACATCGCGGCCTGGCACCAGGCGCCGCTGCGCGCCGAGCACCGGGATGATTTCGCGCTGCACCTCGAGCTTTTCACCATTCGCCGCACTTCCGGCAAGCTGAAGTTCCTCGCGGGTTCCGAATCCGGCATGAACGTGTTCATCAATGATGTGCCGCCGGAGGCCGCGGCCGAGCGACTGCGAGAGGTAGCGAGCGAGTGAGCAAGAAGTACCTGGTCACAGGCGGTGCGGGATATGTCGGCAGCGTCGTTGCGGCGCATCTGCTGCAAGCCGGTCACGAGGTGGCCGTGCTGGACGACCTGTCCACCGGCCACCGCGAGGGCATCCCCGCCGGTGCCCACTTCATCGAGGGCCGCATCCAGGACGCGGCGAAGTGGCTCGACCCCTCCTACGACGCGGTGCTGCACTTCGCCGCCTTCTCCCAGGTCGGCGAGTCCGTCGTGGACCCCGAGAAGTACTGGCGCAACAACGTCGGCGGCACCATGGACCTGCTCGCCGCGATGCGCGACGCCGGCGTCCGTACCCTCGTCTTCTCCTCCACCGCCGCCACCTACGGCGAGCCGAGGTCCACCCCGATCACCGAGTCCGCCGAGACCGCGCCCACCAGCCCGTACGGTGCCAGCAAGCTCGCCGTCGACCACATGATCAGCGGTGAGGCCGCGGCCCACGGCCTGGCCGCCGTCTCGCTGCGCTACTTCAATGTCGCCGGCGCCTACGGCAGCTGCGGCGAGCGCCACGACCCCGAGTCGCACCTCATCCCGCTCGTCCTCCAGGTCGCCCAGGGCAAGCGCGAGGCGATCTCCGTCTTCGGCGAGGACTACCCCACCCCCGACGGCACCTGCGTACGCGACTACATCCACGTCGCCGACCTCGCCGAGGCCCACCTCCTCGCCCTGGACGCCGCCACCGCGGGCGAGCATCTGATCTGCAACCTCGGCAACGGCAACGGCTTCTCCGTCCGCGAGGTCATCGAGACCGTCCGCAAGGTCACCGGGCACCCGATCCCCGAGATCACCGCGCCGCGCCGCGGCGGCGACCCCGCCGTGCTGGTGGCCTCCGCCCGGACCGCCGTCGACCGCCTCGGCTGGCGGCCCAGCCGCGCCGACCTCGCCGGAATCGTCGCCGACGCCTGGCAGTTCGCGCAGCACCTCGACCGGACAAAGGAGTCCTGATGACCGCTCACGGAGCCGCCACCCCGACCACCGAGCGCCCGCACAGCGCTCAGCACACCGCGGAGGAATTCGCCGCGGTGTACGGCGCCGCCCCCACGGGCACCTGGGCGGCGCCCGGCCGGGTCAACCTGATCGGTGAACACACCGATTACAACGACGGTTTCGTGATGCCGCTGGCCCTCCCGCACACCACCCTCGCCGCCGCCTCGGCCCGCACCGACGGGGTGCTGCGGCTGCACTCCGGCGGCGCCGACGGCGGCATCGCCGAACTGCGCATCGACGAGCTGCGGCCGGCTCCCCAGGGTGGCTGGGCCGCCTACCCGGCCGGTGTCGTCTGGGCGATGCGGGAGGCCGGGCTGCCCGTCGGCGGCGCGGATCTGCACTACGACAGCACGGTGCCGACCGGCGCCGGACTCTCCTCCTCCGCCGCCCTGGAGATCGTCACCGCGCTGGCCCTGAACGACCTGTATGCGCTCGGCCAGGAGCCGCAGCGGCTGGCCCAGCTCGCCCAGCGGGCCGAGAACGCCTTCGTCGGCGTGCCCTGCGGGATCATGGACCAGACCGCCGCGGCCTGCTGCACCGAGGGCCATGCCCTCTTCCTCGACACCCGCGACCTCACCCGGCGTCAGATCCCGTTCGACCTGGCGGGGGAGGGGCTGCGGCTCCTCGTCGTCGACACCCGGGTGAAGCATGAGCTGGGCGACGGCGCATACGCCGAGCGGCGCGCCGGTTGTGAGCGCGGCGCGCGGGCGCTCGGTGTGCGAGCCCTGCGCGATGTGCCGTACGCGCATCTGCCCGAGTCCCTGGCCAAGTTGGCCGACGAGCCCGCCGACCAGGCCCTCGTCCGGCACATCGTCACCGAGAACCACCGCGTCGAAGAGGTCATCGCCCGCCTCGACGCGGGCCGCACCCGCGCCATCGGCCCGCTGCTGACGGCCGGCCACGCCTCGCTCCGCGACGACTTCAAGATCTCCTGCCGGGAGCTCGACCTCGCCGTCGACACCGCCAACGCGGCGGGCGCCCTCGGGGCCCGGATGACCGGCGGCGGCTTCGGCGGCTCGGCGATCGTGCTCGTCGAGGAGGCCGACGCCCCGGCCGTCGCCGCCGCCGTCACCGACGCCTTCGCGGCGGCCGGCCATGCCGCCCCGCGGATCTTCGAGGCCGTCCCGAGCGCGGGAGCACACCGCATCGAGTAGGGCGTGCCGGGCGGCGCGCGGCCACCGGACGGGCGCCGAACGGCCCGGGTGGAGGGGCAGTTTCGCCAATCACCTCCCCTTGCCGCAACCCGTCCGTACGCTGGGATCCTGCACCGGTGGGGGCCGGTGCCGATCAGGGGGCGAGACCGTTCGGGTACGGCGCCCGGGGTGGGGTAGTCATGTGGCACGGCGGCGGCCGTGCGGCTGAGGCGATCTTCAATCCGGGCGTCGTGCCCGCTATGGTCCGTTCACCGAGACAGGGGGTCTCTGTGCAACGCATCCGGGTTCTGGTGGTCGACGACCACCGCATCTTCGCCGAATCCCTGGCGGCCGCGCTCGCCGCGGAACAGGACGTGGACGTCGCGGCCGCGGGCAGCGCTCCCGCGGCGCTGCGCAATCTGGACCGGGCGGTCACCGACGGCCGCCGCTTCGACGTGCTGCTCGCGGACGCCGACCTCGCCGCGCCGCTGCTCGCGGTGCCCGCGCAGGGCGCGGCCCGCGACGCGGTGCCGCGCGCCGTCCCGCGGGACGGCATCGCGCTGGTCTCCGGCCTGCGCACCAGCCATCCGTATCTGCGCACCGTCGTCCTCGCCGATCGGGACGACCCGCGCCGCGCGGCCGCCGCGCTGCAGGCCGGCGCCTCCGGCTGGGTGGCCAAGGACTGCTCGCTCTCCCGGCTGCTCGCCGTCATCCGCGGGGTCCTCCGCGACGAGACGCATCTGCCGCCCGCGCTGCTGACCGGTGTGCTGCGGGAGCTGACGGCGGCCCGCAAGCACCGCTCCGAGAGCGAGCGGCTGGTGGAGTCGCTGACCCCGCGCGAGCGCGAGGTGCTGCGCTGCATGGTGGCGGGCCTGGGCCGCAAGGCGGTTGCCGAGCGGCTGTTCCTCTCCCCGCACACGGTCCGTACGCATATGCAGAACGTGCTAGGCAAGCTCGGGGTGCACTCCACCCTCGCGGCGGTCGCGCTGGCCCGCCGGGCCGGGGTCGGCCCGGTCGAACTGGAGGCGGCGGCCGCGGCGGCCTCGGTGCCGGTGCCGTGAGGCGCTGAGGGCCGGGTGGCCCCCGGGTGACCGGGGGCCGTGGCTCGCGGGGCCCATGAGGCCCGTGCGGGCCTCGATGCCGCCGCGAGCGTGAGAGGGGTTAGCCCGTGGCGCCGGGATCCGTCAGTACGGCCACACCCCGCGACCCCAGCGTGACCCGGTCGACCGCCCCGGGCTCGGCCCCGCCCGTCCCGTCCGCCGCCAGCGCATCCCGCATCGGTGCCGGCAGCCCGATCTCCACGGTCTCCGCCCCGTGGTTGAGCAGGAAGACATACCGTCGGCCGGCGCCCTCGCGGACGGTGGCCTGGACGCCTGCCGGCAGCCCCGGCAGTACGGGCGCCACCCCGGCCGCGTCCCGTACGTCGTCCAGCAGGGCCCGCATCAGCGCCGCGTCCAGCCGGGTACCGGCGTACCAGACCGTGCCCCGCCCGTAGGAGTGCCGGGTCACCGCGGGCCGGCCGGCGAGGTCCCCGTCCGTGAAGCGGGCGAGCGCCTCGGCCCCTTCGAGGTCGATGGCCTCCGACCACAGGTCCGCCCGCCCGCTGTAGTTGCCGTCGCCGACCGCCACCGACCGGCCCTCGTCCAGCGGCCAGAACTCCTCCACCCGCAGCCCCAGCAGCTCCCGCAGCGGGGCCGGATACCCGCCGGGGTGTACCCGGTCGTGCGCGTCGACGATCCCGGAGAAGAACGACACCAGCAGCTGCCCGCCGTCACGTACATAGGCGGCCAGCCGCTCGGCATCGGGCGCGGTGAGCAGATACAGATTGGGCGCCACGACCAGCCGGTAGCCGGACAGCTCGCGCTGCGGCGGCACCACATCGCAGGCCACGCCCGCCTCGAACAGCGGACGGTAATGATCCAGCGCGATACGGGAGTGGTCCAGAGCGGTCGACGGCTTGGAGTCCAGCTCCAGCGCCCACCAGTTGTGCCAGTCCGCCAGCAGCGCCACATCGGCCCGCGACCGGGTCCCCTCGATGTCCGGCAACGACGCCAACTCACGCCCCAGATCGGACACTTCGCGGAAGATGCGGGTGTCGGTGCCGCCGTGCGGCAGCATCGCCGAGTGGAACTTCTCCGCGCCGCCCAGCGACTGCCGCCACTGGAAGTACAGCACCGCATCCGCGCCCTGTGCGACCGCCTGCCAGCTCCACAGTCGCATCGCGCCGGGCGGCTTGGGGCCGTTGCGGGGCCGCCAGTTGACGGCGCCGGGCGCCTGCTCCAGCAGCATCCAGGGCTGCCCGGAGCGCGCCGAGCGCATCAGGTCGAAGACATAGCCGGCCCGGATGTGGTCGTCGGACGCATGGGGGTCCTGGTAGAAGTCCAGCGCCATCGCGTCCATGTGCGCCGACCAGGCGAACGCGTCGACGGGCTTGTGCTGCGGCATCAGATTGGTGGTGACCGGAACCTGGGGGGTGACGCGCTCCAGCACCGCCTTTTCGGCCAGATAGCAGGCGCGCAGGGCCTCGTCGCCGAAGCGCAGATAGTCCAGCTGCTGCGCGGGGTTGGGGAAGGTGGGCGCGGTGCGCGGCGGCAGCACTTCGTCGAAGTCGCCGTAGGCCTGCGACCAGAAGGCCGTCGACCAGGCGGCGTTGAGCGCGTCCACGCTCCCGTAGCGGTCGCGCAGCCAGCGCCGGAAGTCGTCGGCCGACACCTCGCAGTAGCACTGGCGGGTGTGGCAGCCGTATTCGTTGCCGACGTGCCACATGGCGAGCGCCGGGTGGCCGGCGTAGCGGGTGGCGAGCTGTTCGGCCAGGCGCACGGCGTGGGCGCGGTAGACGGGGCTGGAGGGGCAGTAGTGCTGCCGGCCGCCGGGCCAGCGGCGCCGGCCGTCGGCGTCCTCGGGCAGGATCTCGGGGTGTGCGCGGGAGAGCCACGGTGGTGGTGAGGCGGTCATGGTCGCCAGACAGACGGCGATACCGGCGCCCGCCAGCCCGTCCATGACACGGTCGAACCAGTCGAAGTCCCATACCCCGGGCCGGGGTTCGACCTTGGCCCAGGAGAAGATCCCGGCGGTGACCATGGTGACATGGGCCGCCTTCATCAGCTTCAGATCCTCGGCCCACACCTCCTCGGGCCACTGCTCGGGGTTGTAGTCGCCGCCGAATCGGATGCCCATCGGACCCCCTGCATCGAAGCTCGGGGCGGGGCCCGCGGCCCCGCCGCCCGGTTCACGAAGAGTTCTTGTACACGCTCCAGCCCCCGTCGACGACGAGGCTCGCGCCCGTGATGAAGGACGCCTCGGGGGAGAGCAGAAAGGTGATGGCGGCGGCGACCTCCTCGGGCCGCCCCAGCCGTCCCGCCGCCGTCTCCGCGGCGCTGGCCTGCCGTTCCTCCTCGCCGATCCCGTCCCAGGCCGCCGTCAGCACGGGGCCCGGCAGCACGCTGTTGACCCGTACCTCCGGCCCGTACTCGACGGCCAGTTGACGCCCCAGCCCGGTCAGCCCGGCCTTGGCCGCGGCGTACGCGGGCCGCCCCGGCAGCCCGATCAGCGCATGCACGGACGAGGTCAGCACCACCGCACCGCCGCGCGCCCGCAGATCCTCCAGGGCGGCGCGTACGCCGAGGAACGAGCCGGTGAGATTGACCGCGAGCTGCCGGTCCCAGTCCGTCAGCGAGGTGCGGTCGGCGGCCGCCACATACGGCAGAAAGGCATTGCTGACCAGCCCGTCCACCGGACCGTAGCGCCGCCGCGCCGCCTCGACCGCCCGCCGCCAGTCGTCCTCGCCCGCCACGTCGCAGTGCTCGTACGAGGCGTGGCCACCGGCCGCCCGGATCCGCCGCGCGGTGTGTTCGCCGCGCGCGTCGTCGATGTCCAGCAGCAGGACGCCGGCGCCCTCGGCCGCCAGCCGGTCGGCGGTGGCCGCCCCGATCCCGGCGGCGGCCCCGGTCACCAGGACCGTACGGCCCTCGAACCGCTTGCCGTACGGGCCGTTCGCCGGGTGCGGTGTGTGCTGCTGGCTCATGGCGCGATCCAAGCCCACGAGGCGAGCGGCGGGCAAGGGGACGGGGGAGGAGAGGGGCGCGTACAGATTTATGGGGCGCATTCGAGCCGCTTACGCGCCGTCAAATGCGGCGCGCGCCGCTTCCCTCGTCCCTGGTTTTCCGCAGCCGACGTTGCGGCAGACGGGGCTTCGGAGGCGCGCTCCTAGCCCGGAATGTTGTCGAAAGGCCCCGTCAACCGCCGTAGCAGCCCGGCCAGTTCGCCGCGCTGCTGGCGGGAGAGCTCGGCGAGGATGGCGCGCTCCTGGATCAGCAGCCCGGCCAGCGACTGATCGGCCTTGTCGCGGCCCTCGGCCGTCAGTCTGACCAGCACTCCGCGCCGGTCACTGGGGTCGGGCAGGCGCTCGACCAGGTCCTTCTTGGCGAGCCGGTCGATGCGGTTGGTCATCGTGCCCGAGGTGACCAGGGTCTGCGTCAGCAGCGCCCCGGGGGAGAGCTGATACGGCGCCCCGGCGCGCCGCAGCGCGGTGAGCACATCGAACTCCCAGGGCTCCAGGCCCACCTCGGAAAAGGCGATACGGCGGGCCCGGTCAAGGTGTCTGGCCAGCCTGGACACGCGGCTGAGGACCTCAAGTGGTTCCACGTCGAGGTCCGGGCGCTCGCGGCGCCATGCTGCGACCAGTCGATCGACCTCGTCCTCCATGACGATCAGTGTAAAGGGTCTGTCGACATGAAGTCTCTTGACGTCGAGATATATTTCGCTGGACTATGGGGCATCGTCGGCGGGGGCTCGGTTTCCAGCCGAGACGGCCCGAATCCGACCGTGCCAGCCTTGTATCAGCCCTGCATCGGCAAAGGGGTTTCGATCATGCATGACGCACCAACCTGGGATCCGCAGCAATATCTCCGCCACTCCGGGCACCGTACCCGTCCCTTCCACGACCTTCTCGCCCGGATACCCGACCTGCCCCGGCAGGACCGCCCCGCCCGCATCGCCGACCTCGGCTGCGGTCCCGGAAACGTCACCGCCCAGCTCGCCGCACGCTGGCCCGATGCGCACATCACCGGATACGACAACTCCCCCGAGATGCTCAAGGAAGCCGAGAACCACGCCGGCCCGACCCCGGGCGGCGGCCATCTCGACTTCGCCCTCGCCGACGCCGCCGACTGGGCGCCCGAGGAGACCTACGACCTGATCGCCTCCAACGCCGCACTGCAATGGGTCCCCAACCACCCGGAATCCTTCGCCCGTTGGATCGAGGCCCTCGTTCCCGGCGGCACGTTCGCCTTCCAGGTCCCCGGCAACTTCACCTCACCCAGCCACGCCCTCCTCGGCGAGCTGTGCGACGCCCCCCAGTGGCGCGAACGGCTCACCACCCACGGCCGCCGCTTCGTCCATATCCTCGAACCGGCCGACTACCTTGAACGCCTCACCGACCTCGGCTGCGCCGCCGATGTGTGGGAAACCACCTACGTCCAGCTCCTGGAGGGCGACGACCCGGTCCTCGACTGGGTCAAGGGCACCGCCCTGCGCCCCGTCCTGACCGCCCTGGAGAACGACCCGGCCGCCCGCGAGGCCTTCCTCGCCGAATACCGCGACGCCCTCCGCAAGGCCTACCCCACCGGCCCGCACGGCACGGTCTTCCCGTTCCGCCGCATCTTCGCCATCGCCCGGAAACCGCTGGCCGGCTGACGCCCCGTGCCCATCTGTTCGCCGCTGTGCTCCGACTCGACCCCTCCGAGGTGAACACGCCGTGATCACCGGCCTCGACCACATCCAGCTCGCCGCACCCCCCGGTACCGAAGACGCCCTGCGCGCCTACTACGCGGATCTCCTCGGCATGGCGGAGATTCCGAAGCCCCCGGCGCTCGCGGCCCGCGGAGGCTGCTGGTTCGAGGCCGGTACGGCCCGGCTCCACCTGGGTATCGAGGCGGACTTCCGCCCCTCGAAGAAAGCCCACCCCGGCCTCCGCGTCCGCGGCATCGACGCCCTCGCCGCCCGCCTGGCCGCGGCCGGCGCCACTGTCACCTGGGACGGCCATCTGCCGGGCCACCGGCGCTTCTACGCGGTCGACCCGGTGGGCAACCGGCTGGAATTCCTGGAGGCCGCGGGAGCGGCCGAGGAATGAGGAACGGGGAAGCCGGGGCGGCGGGACGCGGAACCTGAGCGGCCGTCCGGCGGCCCGCCGACGGCAGAGCCACGGGATGGGGCCGCGCTCGCCGAGGGGTTGATCCGCCCCGCGTCCTCAGTTCTTGCGATGCCCTATCAACCGCGGCTTCGCCTCCAGGTTTCCCAGCCCGTGCCAGGCCAGATTCACCAGATGGGCCGCGACCTCGGCCTTCTTGGGCTTACGGGCGTCCACCCACCACTGGCCGGTCAGCGCGACCATGCCGACCAGGGCCTGGGCATAGAGCGGAGCCAGCTTCGGGTCGAAACCGCGGGCCTTGAATTCCAGGCCCAGGATGTCCTCGACCTGCGTGGCGATATCGCTGATGAGGGAGGCGAAGGTGCCCGTCGACTGGGCCACCGGGGAGTCGCGGACCAGAATGCGGAAACCGTCGGTGAACGTCTCGATGTAGTCGAGGAGCGCGAACGCCGCCTGTTCGAGGAGTTCGCGGGGGTGTCCGGCGGTCAGCGCGCCGGTCACCATGTCCAGCAGCTGCCGCATCTCGCGGTCCACGACCACCGCGTACAGGCCCTCCTTGCCGCCGAAGTGCTCGTAGACCACCGGCTTGGACACCCCGGCCTTCGCCGCGATCTCCTCCACCGAGGTGCCCTCGTAGCCCCGCTCGGCAAAGAGCGTGCGACCGATGTCCAGCAGCTGCTCCCGGCGCTCCGCACCCGTCATCCGGACCCTGCGGGCCCGCCGCGTGCCCGCCGCGGCCGAGGAGGGCTTGCCCTTGCTGTTGCTCGCGCTGCTGTTGTCGATCGCCACCCGTCAATCATGCCTTCCCCGCCTACCGGCGGGAGGTACCCCCGGTGGCCACCTCCGCGCGTCGGGCATCGATACGGGACGCGTCCGGCCACCGGACGTCATACGCCCAGCCCGCCTTCTCGAACCAGCGGATCAGCCGGGCGCTGGAGTCCAGCTGCCCCTTCATCACACCGTGCCGGGCAGAGGTGGGGTCCGCGTGGTGCAGGTTGTGCCAGGACTCGCCGCAGGACAGCACGGCCAGCCACCACACGTTCCCGGAGCGGTCGCGGGACTTGAAGGGGCGCTTGCCCACCGCATGGCAGATGGAGTTGATCGACCACGTGACGTGATGCAGCAGCGCGACGCGGACCAGGGAACCCCAGAAGAAGGCGGTCAGCGCACCCTGCCAGGACCAGGTCACCAGACCGCCCACCAGTGGCGGGATCATCAGCGACACCGTTGTCCACAGGACGAACTGGCGGGAGATCGTACGGATCGCATCGTCCCTGATCAGGTCCGGTGCGTACTTCTGCTGCGAGGTCTGCTCCTCGTCGAACATCCAGCCGATGTGCGCCCACCACAGGCCCTTCGTCAGGGCCGGCACCGTCTCGCCGAAGCGCCACGGGGAGTGCGGGTCGCCCTCGGCGTCGGAGAACTTGTGGTGCTTGCGGTGATCCGCCACCCAGCGCACCAGCGGGCCCTCGACGGCCATCGACCCCATGATCGCCAACGCGATCCGCAGCGGCCGCTTCGCCTTGAACGAACCATGCGTGAAGTAGCGGTGGAAGCCGATCGTGATGCCATGGCAGCCGATGTAGTACATCGCCACCATCAGCGCCAGATCCAGCCAGCTCACCCCCCAGCCCCAGGCCAGCGGGACCGCGGCGACCAGCGCCACGAACGGGACGGTGATGAAGAGCAGGAGGGTGATCTGTTCGACCGACCGGCGCTGCTCGCCGCCCAGCGTCGCGGACGAAGACGGGGCGCCGGCGGGCCCGACGGACGAATCGGCAGGAATCGGGGGATCTTCTACGGCTTCAGGACCAGCGGTCATGGTGTCCCTCGTCGGGGGGCTCGGGGGCACGGCTACGGCTACGGGACCGTAACCTACGGTCTCGTAAGTATGGCAGTGCCGCCGCCACGGGCAAGGCCGTGACAGGCGCCACACCTCCCACCTGCGACGCAGATGCCCACCCAGCGGACGGTGTGATCCGCTGACACTGGGCAGACCTATCCTGGGGACGTCGGACAGCGCGGTCCGCAACCCGCCCGCATCAGACCTGCCCACCCGTCGCCCGCCGGCACCCCTCCACGAGCCGCGGTACGACGCCCCTGATCGCTGCAAGGAGCCGCACCTGTGAGCCGTGCCGACAACACTCCAGCCGAGATCGCGCCCGTCGAGAGCCTGGACCCCGGCCGGAGCGACAACGTCGCCCTGCGCGCCGACATCCGCCGTCTCGGCGACCTCCTCGGCGAAACCCTCGTCCGACAGGAAGGCCAGGACCTCCTCGACCTCGTCGAGCGGGTTCGCGCCCTGACCCGCTCCGACGGCGAGGCCGCGGCCCGGCTCCTGGGCGACACCGACCTGGCGACCGCCGCCAAGCTGGTGCGCGCCTTCTCCACGTACTTCCACCTCGCCAACGTCAGCGAGCAGGTCCACCGCGGCCGTGAGCTGGGCGCCAAGCGCGCCGCCGAGGGCGGCATCCTCGCCCGCACCGCCGACATGCTCAAGGACGCCGACCCCGAGCATCTGCGGGAGACCGCCCGCCACCTCGGTGTGCGCCCCGTCTTCACCGCGCACCCCACCGAGGCCGCCCGGCGCTCCGTCCTCACCAAGCTCCGCAAGGTCGCCGAGCTGCTGGACAGCGCCGACCCCGAGCGCCGCCGCGCCGACCTCCGCCTGGCCGAGAACATCGACCTCATCTGGCAGACGGACGAGCTGCGCGTCGCCCGCCCCGAGCCGACCGACGAGGCCCGCAACGCCATCTACTACCTCGACGAGCTGGGGCGCGGCGCGGTCGGCGACGTCCTCGAAGACCTGGCCGCCGAGCTGGAGCGGGCCGGCACCGAGCTGCCCGCCGGCACCCGCCCGCTCACCTTCGGCACTTGGATCGGCGGCGACCGCGACGGCAACCCCAACGTCACCCCCCAGGTGACCTGGGACGTCCTGCTCCTCCAGCACGAGCACGGCATCACCGACGCCCTGGAGCACATCGACGAGCTGCGCGGCGCCCTGTCCAACTCCATCCGCAACTGCGGCGCCACCGACGAGCTGCTGGAATCCCTCCAGCGCGACCTCGACCTCCTCCCGGAGATCAGCCCCCGCTACAAGCGGCTGAACAGCGAGGAGCCCTACCGGCTCAAGGCGACCTGCATCCGGCAGAAGCTCGTCAACACCCGCGAACGCCTCGCCGGCGACACCCCACACGTCCCCGGCCGCGACTACCTCGGCACCACGGAGCTCCTCGACGACCTCGCCCTCATCCAGACCTCGCTGCGCGAACACCGCGGCGGTCTGGTGGCCGACGGCCGCCTGGAGCGCACCCTGCGCACCGTCGCCGCCTTCGGCTTGCAGCTCGCCACCATGGACATCCGCGAGCACGCCGACGCCCACCACCACGCGCTCGGCCAGCTCTTCGACCGCCTCGGCGAAGAATCCTGGCGGTACGTGGACATGCCGCGCGACTACCGCCGCAAGCTCCTCGCCAAGGAACTGCGCTCCCGCCGCCCGCTGGCCCCCACCCCGGCCCCGCTCGACGAGGCCGGCGCCAAGACGCTCGGCGTCTTCCGCACCATCCTCAAGGCCAAGGAGACCTTCGGCCCCGAGGTCGTCGAGTCCTACATCATCTCCATGTGCCAGGGCTCGGACGACGTCTTCGCGGCCACCGTCCTCGCCCGCGAGGCCGGGCTGATCGACCTGCACGCCGGCTGGGCCAAGATCGGCATCGTGCCGCTGCTGGAGACCACCGACGAGCTGAAGATCGCTGACCAGCTGCTCGACGAGATGCTCGCCGACCCCTCCTACCGGCGCCTGGTCGCCCTGCGCGGCGACGTCCAGGAGGTCATGCTCGGCTACTCCGACTCCTCCAAGTTCGGCGGCATCACCACCTCACAGTGGGAGATCCACCGCGCCCAGCGCCTGCTGCGTGACGTCGCCCACCGGCACGGCGTACGGCTGCGCCTCTTCCACGGCCGCGGCGGCACCGTCGGCCGCGGCGGCGGCCCCTCCCACGACGCGATCCTCGCCCAGCCCTACGGGACCCTCGAAGGCGAGATCAAGGTCACCGAACAGGGCGAGGTCATCTCCGACAAGTACCTCGTGCCGTCGCTGGCACGGGAAAACCTGGAGCTGACGGTCGCCGCCACGCTCCAGGCCTCCGCCCTGCACACCGCCCCCCGGCAGTCCGACGAGGCCCTGGCCCGCTGGGACGCCGCCATGGAAACCGTCTCCGAGGCGGCCCACGGCTCCTACCGCCGGCTCGTCGAAGACCCCGACCTGCCCGCGTACTTCTTCGCCTCCACGCCCGTCGACCAGCTCGCCGAGCTCCACCTGGGCTCGCGCCCGTCGCGCCGCCCCGACTCCGGCGCCGGCCTCGACGGACTGCGCGCCATCCCCTGGGTCTTCGGCTGGACCCAGTCCCGCCAGATCGTCCCCGGCTGGTACGGCGTCGGCACCGGCCTCAAGGCCGCCCGGGAAGCCGGACTCGACAGCGTCCTCGACGAGATGCAGGAGCACTGGCACTTCTTCCGCAACTTCCTGTCCAACGTCACCATGACGCTGGCCAAGACCGACCTGCGGATCGCCCAGCACTACGTCGACACCCTCGTGCCCGACCACCTCAAGCATGTCTTCGACGTCATCAAGGCCGAACACGAGCTCACCGTCGCCGAGGTCCTGCGCGTCACCGGAGAGACCGAACTCCTCGACTCCAACGCCGTCCTCAGGCAGACCTTCCACATCCGCGACGCCTACCTCGACCCGATCTCCTACCTCCAGGTCTCGCTGCTGCACCGCCAGCGCAGCGCCGCCGAGCGCGGCGAGGAGCCGGACCCGGTCCTCGCCCGGGCCCTGCTGCTCACCGTCAACGGCGTCGCCGCCGGACTGCGCAACACCGGCTGACCCCACCCCCGCACACGGCAGCGGCCCGTCCTCTCACCGAAGAGGACGGGCCGCTGCCCTATCTGCCCTACAGCGCCGCGAACGCCGCGCCCAACAACACCGCCCCCAACAACCCCATCACCCACGCCGTACGCCGCAGCCGCATCCCCCCGGCCACCACCAGCGCCGCCAGCAGCAACGATCCCGCGAACGGCACCCACGCATGCAATATCCCGGCCGTCCCGGTCCGCACCGCATGCGTCGTACCCGGCTCGACCGTCACCTCGACCCGCTCACCCTTGTCCGGCGCCGCAGCCTGCGCGATCGTCACCTTCGCCAGGGGCCGGCCGTCGCCACCCGTCGGCGCATACGAGCCGGTGCACCGCTCACCCTCACACGCCGACACCGTCATCATTCCGCGCTCCCGCGCCTTGACGAGCATCGCGTACTGCGCCGTGTGCCACGACGTCCACACCCCAGCCACCAACAGAAGCAACGCCAGCAGACCCATCAACCCGACCCGGACGAGAAGCAGCGCCCCATAGGCGCTCTCCCCGGCCCGCCGGGTACGACTGCGTCTGACCGAACTGGTGCGCGTACTGCTTGTGGACATGGCGGCGATCCTTGGCCATAACCCGCACCCGGTCAACCTCGGACAACGGTTCGTCAGAGCCTGACCCCCGCTGTCCCATTCAGGAGTTGTACGTACTCTGCGCCCGTTCCAAACCGTCCACGATCAGCGTCTCCACCGCATCCGCCGCACGGTCCACGAAGTAATCCAGCTCGCGCCGCTCCGCCGAAGAGAAATCCTTCAGCACGAAATCCGCCACCTGCATACGACCCGGCGGACGCCCGATCCCGAACCGCACCCGGTGATACTCCGCACCCAGCGACTTCGTGATCGACTTCAAACCGTTGTGACCGTTGTCACCGCCACCCAGCTTCAGCCGCAACGCACCGTAATCGATATCCAACTCATCATGAATCGCAATGATGTTGCCGACCGGCACCTTGTGGAAATCCCGCAACGCCGTCGTCGGCCCACCCGACAGATTCATGAAAGACAACGGCTTCGCGACCACCACACGACGACTCGACGGACCCGGCGCACCACAACGCCCCTCCACCACCTGCGCCCGCGCCTTGTGCGCCTTGAAACGGCCCCCCATCCGCTCCGCCAGCAAATCCGCCACCATGAAGCCCACATTGTGGCGATTACGCGCATACTCCGGGCCCGGATTCCCCAGCCCCATCACCAGCCACGGATCAGCGTCCGCCATCTCAGCCACTCCCACATCCGCCGGCAACACCTCGCCGGCCCCGACCGCAACTGCCCATGAAACAGCCCAACCGCCACCCCGCGCCCAAAGGCGCGCGGCAGCGGCTGGACCACTCGCTGAGAACCCGCCTCAGCGCAAAGCGACTCAGGCCTCGGCGCCCTCTTCGCCCTCACCCTCGGCACCCTCTTCGGCCGGAGCCTCGGCCTGCGCCGCGACAACCTGCAGCACGACCGCGTCCCCGTCCACGTCCAGCGAGGAACCCGACGGCAGAGCGATGTCCTTGGCCAGCACCGAAGCGCCCGCGTCCAGGCCCTCGACGGAAATCGTGACCGACTCCGGAATGTGGGTGGCCTCGGCCTCGATCGGCAGCGAGTTCAGCACGTGCTCCAGGACGTGCTGGCCCGGGGCCAGGTCGCCCTCGACGTGGATCGGCACCTCGACGGAGACCTTCTCGCCCTTCTTCACGGCCAGGAAGTCCACGTGCACCAGGAACTGGCGGATCGCCTCACGCTGCACGGCCTTGGGGATGACCAGCGCGCTCTTGCCGTCGAACTCCAGACGGAGCAGGGCGTTCGGCGTCTTCAGGGCCATCATCAGCGCGTGGTTGTGGATCGCCACGTGCTGCGGCTCGGCACCGTGACCGTAAATCACCGCGGGAACCAGGTCGGCGCGGCGCGCACGGCGGGCGGCACCCTTACCGAAGTCGGTACGAACCTGGGCCTCGAGCTTGACCTCAGCCATAACAGCACTCCTCGTATCTCAGAAACATCTGGTGGGCGTCACCCGGCCCACGACAGACCTGCTACGAAGAGCGCGTCGATAACGGACAGCCACCACAAAAGGGCGGCCTCCCTCGCCGAGCAACTCCATGAGTCTACCCGGCCGGAAGGCCGCCCCAAAGTCGATCAGCCCCGGACTACCTCACAGGTCCGCCCGAGACCCTTCCCTCACTGCTCCTCGAAGAGGCTCGTCACCGAGCCGTCCTCGAACACCTCACGCAGCGCGCGGGCGATCGTCGGCGCCATCGACAGCACCGTGATCTTGTCCAGCTCCAGCTCGGAAGGCGTCGGCAGCGTATTCGTGAACACGAACTCGCTCACCTTCGAATTCTTCAGCCGGTCAGCCGCCGGACCCGACAGCACACCGTGCGTCGCCGTCACGATCACATCCGCCGCACCATTCGCGAACAGCGCATCCGCCGCCGCGCAGATCGTGCCACCGGTGTCGATCATGTCGTCGACCAGGACACACACCCGGTCCTTCACATCACCGACGACCTCGTGCACGGTGACCTGGTTCGCCACGTCCTTGTCACGCCGCTTGTGCACAATCGCCAGCGGCGCACCCAGACGGTCACACCAACGGTCCGCGACCCGCACCCGGCCGGCGTCCGGCGACACCACCGTCAGCTTGTCGCGGTCCACCTTCGCGCCGACATAGTCCGCAAGGACCGGCAGCGCAAAAAGATGATCCACAGGACCGTCGAAGAAGCCCATGATCTGGTCCGTGTGCAGATCCACGGTCACCACACGGTGCGCACCCGCGGTCTTCATCAAATCCGCGATCAGCCGCGCCGAAATCGGCTCACGGCCACGGTGCTTCTTGTCCTGACGGGCATAACCGTAGAACGGCACGACCACCGTGATGCTCCGCGCCGAAGCCCGCTTCAGCGCATCGATCATGATGAGCTGCTCCATGATCCACTTATTGATCGGAGCCGTGTGGCTCTGAATCAAAAAGCAATCCGCGCCACGCGCCGACTCCTGATAACGGACATAGATCTCACCGTTGGCGAAGTCGAAAGCCTTCGTCGGGACCAGGCCCACACCCAGCTGATGCGCGACCTCCTCCGCCAGCTCGGGGTGAGCGCGGCCGGAGAAGAGCATCAGCTTCTTCTCGCCGGTCGTCTTGATCCCGGTCACAGCAAATCTCCTCGAATCACAGTTTGCGTGCGTTCATCACGGTACGCCCCGCACGGCGCACCCCTTGCACGATCACCGCTCGCCCTCGGAACCCTGGCGAGCAGCCGAAGCCGCCTGCGCGGCGGCGCTTCCTGGCCGCTTACGCGCGACCCAACCCTCGATATTCCGCTGCTGGCCACGCGCGACCGCCAGCGAACCCGGGGGCACATCCTTGGTGATGACCGAGCCGGCCGCCGTATAAGCGCCGTCCCCGACCGTGACCGGAGCCACAAACATGTTGTCCGACCCCGTTTTGCAATGCGACCCGACGGTCGTGTGGTGCTTCGCCTCACCGTCGTAGTTCACAAAGACACTCGCCGCACCGATATTGGTGAACTCACCGATCGTCGCATCTCCCACATACGAAAGATGCGGCACCTTCGTGCCCTCGCCGATCGACGCGTTCTTCATCTCCACGTACGTACCGGCCTTCGCCTTCGGCCCGAGATCCGTCCCCGGCCGCAGATACGCATAAGGCCCCACGCTCGCGCCCGCACCGATACGCGCACCCTCGGCCACCGTGAACGACGCCACCGCACCCACACCCACCGACGTATCCGCCAACCGCGAATGCGGACCCACCTCGGCACCGGTGGCGATATGCGTGGCACCCAGCAGCTGCGTGCCCGGGTGGACCGTCGCATCCGGCTCGAACGTCACCGACACATCCACCCACGTCGACGCCGGATCCACCACCGTCACACCGGCCAGCATCGCCTGCTCCAGCAGCCGGTCGTTCAGCAGCCGGCGCGCCTGCGCCAGCTGCACACGGTTGTTGATCCCCAGAATCTCCCGGTGATCGGCAGACACCGCCGCACCGACCCGGTGCCCGGCCTCCCGCACGATCCCCAGCACATCGGTCAGGTACTCCTCACCCTGGCTGTTGTCCGTACGCACCTTGCCGAGCGCGTCCACGAGCAGCCGCGCATCAAAGGCGAAGACCCCCGAGTTGATCTCGCGGATCGCGCGCTGCCCCGCGGTGGCGTCCTTGTGCTCGACGATCGCGGTCACCGCGCCGGTGCCCGCCTCGCGCACGATGCGCCCATAGCCCGTGGAGTCCGGGACCTCGGCGGAAAGAACGGTCACGGCATTGCCGTCCGCCGCATGCGTGTCACTGAGCAGCCGGAGGGTCTCGCCGGTCAGCAGCGGGGTGTCACCACAGACGACGATGACGGTGCCGTCGAGGGCGACACCGCTGTTGCTCAGCTCTTCCAGGGCCGTACGGACCGCGTGGCCGGTGCCCTTCTGCTCGTGCTGCACGGCGGTGCGCACGGCGGGGTCGACCTCGGAGAGATGCGCCTGCACCTGCTCACGGGCATGGCCGACGACCACGACGAGATGCTCGGGATCCAGCTCTCGGGAGGCGGCGACGACATGTCCGACGAGGGAGCGGCCACAGAGGGCGTGCAGGACCTTCGGGGTCGCCGACTTCATGCGGGTGCCCTCACCCGCTGCGAGAACGACGACGGCTGCCGGGCGGTTGGCGCTCACGGGGATGCCCTTCGGCTTCTTGGCTACTTCGGGTGGTGGTCACCCGAAGGATACCGGTGCGTATAGCAGCCGAAACGCGGGCGGGTCCTGACTTGGTAGTCAGGACCCGAAATTTGCCTGGTGAATGTGGGCTCCCCCGAGAGGACTCGAACCTCTAATGGTCGGACCAAAACCGACAGTGTTGCCCATTACACCACGGGGGATGATAAAGAGGATCAAACCGGACACTCTGTCAGGCTGATCGCTCAGCACCCAACACTATGCCGTACCACCAGCCTTCGATGCGACGGTATAGCTCCGCGCTTTGCGAAACGCGGATCATGAGGCAGCCGTGGTAGTCCTCTTCGACGTTCTTGCGGACGGTCTTGGGGTTGTGCTTCTTGAGAGTGGTCTTGCCGAAGGCTGACGGGTCGGCGCCCGTCAGATCCGCCCAGAACCGCTCCGCGGCCCCTATGTCGGCGGACTCGTGGATGTGTACATGGAACCGCAGCCGCTCACTGCTCACGCCCAGCAGGCGGAGCCATGCGAGGTAGACACGGATCATGTCGGGGTCGCTGTTGATGAAGGTGGCACGTTCGCTGAGGCGGTACGGCTTGCTCTTGCTGCCCTCTGACCAGTACAGGCCGACGCCGATCAGGAACAGTTCCCGGTCGGTGAGTTCGCCGATTTCGCTCGTCGCGTGCTGCTTCGTTTGCCGCCGCTCCTCGTCACGCCGCTTGAGTGTGGCCTCCCAGCCGCGCCGGGCGATGGCCGAGGCCTCCTCGGGGGTGCGCGGCGCCGGCTTCGGCAGGTCCCGTACCCACAGGGAGATCGAACTCTTCGAGCAGCCCAGTTCGACCTGGATCTCGTCGTAGGTCCTGCCTTCCTTCCGCAGGGCGCGGGCCCGCTCGCGGAGGTCGTCCTTGGCATTCGGACGGCGGGTCCGGTCGGGGACGGGTGCGCCTTCGAGGAGGCGGTTGAGGATGTCGTTGTTGTGGACGTGGAGGCGGTCGCGGATCTGGCGGCGGCTGAGGCCGGCGCGGCGCAGGGCGACGGCCTGGGGGCGTAACGCCTCGTAGTCGGGGTGGTCCCGACGGGTGTTCGGCATGGGAACAGAGTGCCGTGCTCATGCCTGCGGAAGAGGCGAAAATGTGGGCGATTCAACAGTTCGAGGGATAACCAGTGGTAAGGGCTGGTAATGGGTCTGGTCTGTGACCGTATTGGGGCGGGGGATCAAGGGCGGGCGCCCGTAGGCTGGGCGGTATGACCGCGACGGGGGCAAGTGAAGGTGTGGGCGCGCGGGGTGCGCCGGTGGATGGGCCGTGGTGGTGGGCCCGGCGGCGGAGTGCGGTGCTGGATGTGTTTCTGGCGGCGGCTTCCGCATTGGAGTGCGTGTGGGAGGGCACCAATTTCGCGCACGAGGCGCAGCTGCCCGAACTACTGGGGATATTGCTCGGCCTGCTGGCGGGGCCGGTGCTGCTGGTGCGCCGGCGGTGGCCCGTGGTGGTGGTGCTGGTCTCGATCGCGGTGATGCCCGCGGAGATGGGCGGGCTGCTGAGCGTGGTGGGGCTGTACACGCTCGCCGCGTCGGATGTGCCGCGCCGGATCACGGCGTTGCTGGCGGGCATGACAGTGGTGGGGACGCTGGTGACGACGTTCCTCAGCTTGCGGGAGGACGTGGCGGCGCAGCAGGACTTCCGTCCGCCGATGTGGTTCGTTCCGCTGATGGCGCTTGCGGTGGGGCTGGTGCTGACGGCCCCGCCGGTGCTGTGGGGGTTGTACATCGCGGCCCGGCGGCGGCTCGTGGAGAGCCTGCGGGAGCGGGCGGACGGTCTGGAGCGTGAGCTGTCGCTGCTGGCGGACCGGGCCGAGGAGCGGGCCGAGTGGGCCCGTAATGAGGAGCGGACCCGGATCGCGCGGGAGATGCACGATGTGGTCGCGCACCGGGTGAGTCTGATGGTGGTGCATGCGGCCGCGCTCCAGGCGGTGGCGTTGAAGGACCCGGAGAAGGCGTCGAAGAACGCGGGGCTGGTCGGCGACATGGGACGCCAGGCGCTGACGGAGCTGCGGGAGATGCTGGGGGTGTTGCGTACGGCCGAGGGGGCGGCGGGGCGTGGCGCCGCGGCGTCGGGTGCGCCGGAGCGGCTGGCGGCGGTGGCCTCGCAGGCCGGGGCGAAGGCGACGGTGCAGGCGCGGCCGTCGGAGCCGTCCGCGGACGGGGCTTCGGCGGGGTCCTCGCCGGCCGGTCGCTCCGTTTCCGCGGCGGCGGTGTCGGAGCCCGGGGTGGGGGACGCGGATTCCGAGGGGCCGTGTCTGACGGAGCTGGCGGATCTGGTGGGACAGTCCCGGGCGGCCGGGATGGTGGTCGAGCTGATGGTGGACGGGGCCGCTGAACAGGAGACGGCAGCCGAGGCCGGGCGCCGGTATGCGCCGCGGGTGGAGCGGACCGTGTACCGCGTGGTCCAGGAGGCGCTCACGAATGTGCACAAGCATGCGCCGGGCGCCCGCGCGCGGGTGCGGCTGGCGCATCGGGACGGCGAGCTCGCCGTCCAGGTGGAGAACGGCCCCTGCGACGGCGGCGCGGCCGATGCGGGCCTGCCGAGCGGCGGCAACGGCCTGGTGGGAATGCGGGAGCGAGTGACAGCCCTCGGCGGCGTGTTCGTCTCGGGCCCGACGGAGGCCGGAGGCTTCCGTGTCTCGGCCGTGCTTCCCGCACCTCGGACGTCGCCGGCCTGATCCCGCCGCACCGAGCGGACAGTGTCGGCTGTGCGGGCCGTGTGGGCCGTGCCCTGAGCCTGGCTCTTGGCCGATCACGCCCGCCGCGCTGGACCTGCCCGGCCTGAACCCACCCCCACTGGGCGGGTATCGCCGTATCGGGCGTGAGGTGGTGGCCCAGCCTGTCCTGACCCCTTCTCTCTCACCGGGCACCTGCGGCCGTCCCAGGCGTCAGGTGGCCGGTGAGGCCTGCCCGTCCTGAATCCCCTTCCCCCACCGGGCGGGTGTCGCCGTACTGGGCGTGAGGTGGTGGACCTGCCTGCCCTGAATCTTCTCCCCACCTGGAGGGTGTCGTCGTACCAAGCGGAGGTATCGGGCCCGCCCGTCCTGAACGCTCCACCCCCACCGGGCGGGCGACGCCGTACCGGACGTGAGGTGGTGGGCCGGAGGGGGTGGGTGTGCGGACGTAAAGCGCAGCAGTCCGCACACCCACCCCCGGAGGCCCGCCACCGGCACCCACCACGGACAGCAAGCGGCCCCCGCCCAACCACCACCCTCGCCGGAGGCGACACCCGGCCCCCGCCCAACCACCACCCCCGCCGGAGGCGACCCCGCCGGAGGCGACCCCGCCGGAGGCGAACAACGAAAGGCGAAACGACGCCGCAGAAAACCAGTGGGGCCAGGGGCCCAGGCCCCTAGCTGTGGCCGAGCTCCTCGGCGGGCCCGGTCTCCTCGACCGACCCCCCATCCCGCTCCGGACGCAGCGACAACGGCTCGACCACCGTCTCGTCGACAACCGGCGCGGCCGGCCGCGGCGGTTTCGGCATGACGGCGGCCTCGGAGTGCGCACCGCACCCGTACGCGAGGGAGACGACCCGCCCGTCCGCCGGGGAGAACTCATTGGCGCAGACACCGAAGGCCTGGCCCAGGGAGCCGGGGAGCGGGGTGAGGAAGCCGCAGGTCGCGCAGGTGGCGGGGGCCGCTTGGGCCATGGGGGTCTTGGCTCCGAAGGCATCTTCCCAGCGGTCGGCGGCGGAGTGCAGGCCGTAGCGGGACAGCACCCGGGCCCGGCGCATGCCCAGCTCCTCGGCGACCGCCGCGATGCTGCCGCGCTCGGGGGCGGGCTGGATGGCGGGCGACCCCGGGACGACGTCCGCCTCCTCGGAGTCGGCGACGTCGGCGGCCATGCCCTCGGCTACCGGGGAGTTCGGCGGCGGGGCGTCCTCGCCGGTGAAACCGGGCTCCAGACGCAGGTCATCGGCCTCGGTGGGCAGCAGATCGCCGGGGCCCATGTCGCCGGGTCGCAGCCGCTCGCTCCACGGCACCCACTCCGGTGCGAGCAGCGCGTCGGGGCCGGGCAGCAGGACCGTCTCGTCGAGCGTGACGATCTTGGCGCGGGAGGCCCTGGCGATCGTCACGGCCCAGCGCCAGCCCCGGTAGCCGGCTTCGTTGCAGGCGAAGAGGTGGGTGACTACGCGGTCCCCGTCGGCCACCGCATCGAGGTGCTCGCCGACCATGCCGGGCAGTGCGGCCTCCTCCGCCGCCTCCCGGGCAAGGTCGACCGCCTCGGCGCACAGGCGGTCAGGGGTACGGCTTCGCATCGCAGCACTCACAAGAATCGATTCTCTCTTCTACGCCGTCTCACGAGTGCGCCAGCCGTAGCTGTCCTTGTCCTGTCCGGACGACCGGCGGTACCGGGGCGGGCGGAGCGGACCAGGGGACCGCGTCGACGTCCGCGCCCGGTCGTTTCGGTCGAGCGCACCTCTTACGTCCCATTCTGCGGGATCGCGAGGAGGCACGCGGCCAAAAACGACCGCCGGTGGCGCGCTACACACGCTACCCCTTCAACGGTGTACGACCCCTCGGTGGGAGGGCAAATGTCAGCGGCAGCGACTGCGGGCCGCTGCGCCTCGCGCGGGAGCGCGGAGAAAGTGCCCTCTCCTGGGCGAGTTGGGGCACTATGACCAGGTGGCTGCCGCAAGGGCGTCGAAGGTGTCGAGGGTGTCCAGGACCTCAGGGAAGTCGTCACAGGTGTCGCGCGCCTCGACGCGAGGCGGGTATGGGGACAACCGGGCCCGCCGGGCGGGCCGGGTCGTCGGCCGTGCGCTGCACAGACCGTTCACCGGCGCGGCGCGGGGGCTGCGGCGTGCCACGCATGCACACGGCGCGGGCGAGTCGGGTCTGGGCAAGCTGATCGAGCTGCATGCGGTGAACTCCGCCGGCGACGTAATGATCACCATCGCGCTGGCCTCGACGGTGTTCTTCGCGGTGCCGACGGACCAGGCGCGCGGCCGGGTGGCGCTGTATCTGGCGGTGACGATGGCGCCGTTTGCCCTGCTCGCGCCGGTGATCGGGCCGCTGCTGGACCGGGTGCCGCACGGCCGCCGGGCGGCGATGGCGGGCGCGATGCTGGCGCGGGCGGTGCTGGCGCTGACGATGTCGGGGGCGGTGGCGACCGGCGGGCTGCAGCTGTATCCGGCGGCGCTGGGGGTGCTGGTGGCGTCGAAGGCGTACGGCGTGGTCCGCAGCGCGGTGGTGCCGCGGCTGCTGCCACCGCGGATTTCGCTGGTCAAGGCCAACTCGCGGGTGACGCTCGCGGGGCTGCTGGCGACCGGGGTGGCGGCGCCGATGGGTGCCGGGCTGCAGCTGCTCGGGCCGGGGTGGCCGCTGTACGGGGCGTGTGTGGTGTTCGCCGCCGGGACCTTCCTGTCGTTCTCCCTGCCACACAAGGTCGACTCCGCGAAGGGCGAGCGCCGGGCCCGGCTGGCGTCCCGGGAGGCGTCGGCCCGGTCGGCGGGCGGACAGCGGAAGCCGGGGCTGCGTACGGTCGGGCCGTCGGTGCTGCACGGTCTGCAGGCCAATGCCTGTCTGCGGGCGCTCTCCGGGTTCCTGACGTTCTTCCTGGCGTTCATGCTGCGCGAGCATCCGCTGGGCGGGCTGGGCGCGGCGGCCTCGCTGGGGCTGGTGGTGGTGGCGGCCGGTACCGGAAACGCGCTGGGGACGGCGGTCGGCGCCTGGCTGAAGGCCCGCGGGCCGGAGCCGATCATCGCGGCGATGCTGGGGCTGGCGCTGTGCGCGACGGTGCTGGCGGCGGTGTTCTACCCGGTGATGGCGGTGGTCGTGGTGCCCGCGGCGGCGGCCACGGCGGGGCTGTGCCAGGCGCTGGCGAAGCTGTCGCTGGACGCGATGATCCAGCGCGATGTGCCGGAGGAGGTGCGCACCTCCGCGTTCGCCCGGTCCGAGACGGCGCTGCAGATGTCGTGGGTGGTGGGCGGCGCGATCGGCATTTGTCTGCCGCTGATCGGCACGGTGGGGATGGCGGTGGCCTCCGGACTGGTGGCACTGGGCGTGGTGCTGGCCGTACGCGGACTGCTGGGCGCGGCCCGGCGGGGCGGTACATCGACCCCCCGGGTGGCCTGACACCCGACGGGCAACGCGGCACGCCGTACCCGGGCGTGGTGTGAGCCGGGGCGCCAGATAGCCTGCCCGTATGACCGTTGCGTTGATCTCCTGGGGCAAGGGCCGCCGTGCCGCTGCCGCCATCGGTGCCGTGTCCCTGGGTCTCCTCACCCTCTCCGCCTGCGAGAAGCCGACGTCGCTCGCGACCGTGACCGTCGGTTCGACGGCGGTGCAGGCCGAGGCGACCCCCGGCTGCGACGGCGACGGCAAGGTTCTCTCCAAGAAGGCCGTCACCGCCTGCATCACCAAGAAGGGCGGCAAGACGATCACCGTCCACCCCGGCGAGAAGGTGCGCGTCGGCGTCGACCCGGAGGTCGCCAAGTCCGGCTGGATCGTCATCGGCGCCGGCCCGGTCATGCGCGAGCCCAGCAAGCAGACGTACCGCAGCTTCGACGCGGACACCCTGTTCATGCAGCAGAACCCGCAGACCGGCCAGACCTCCTACTCCAAGGACGTCACCCTCCAGGTCGCGGAGCTGAGCGGCAGCGACGGTCCCAAGACCCTGTGGCACTTCACCCTGAAGCAGAAGGACTAGGGCGGGAGGGCCGGCCGATGCGGGTCCTGGTCGTCACGGCGGTGGCCGCCGAGCGCGACGCGGTGGCTGCCGCGGCGGGGCCCTGCGACGAGACGGCACTGCCCGGCGGGTACGCGCTGCGCCGTGCGGCGGGTGCGCCGGTGGCGCTCGATGTGCTGGCCGCCGGTGTCGGTCCGGCCGCCGCGGCCGCCGGCACGGCCACCGCGCTGACCGCCGCCACACTCGCCGGAGCGCCGTACGACCTGGTCGTCTCGGCCGGTATCGGCGGCGGCTTCGCACCCGGCGCACCGCTGGGCTCCGTGGTGGTCGCTGACGCGATCGTCGCGGCCGACCTGGGCGCCGAAACCCCCGACGGCTTCACCCCGGTCACCGAACTCGGCTTCGGGACGGTGGCGCACCGGCCCGACCCTGCGCTGGTCAAGGCCGTCGCCGCGGCGGCCGGTGCGGCGGCAGGCACCGTCGTGACCGTCTCCACGGTCACCGGCAGCGCGGCCCGCACCGCCGAGCTGGCGGCGCGTCACCCGGGCGTGCTGGCCGAGGCGATGGAGGGCTTCGGGGTCGCCGAGGCGGCCGCCGCACACGGTGTGCCGGTGCTGGAGATCCGTACGGTCTCCAACGCCGTCGGCCCCCGCGACCGCGGCGCCTGGCGGATCGGCGCCGCGCTCACCGCCCTGACCGGTGCCTTCCGTACGCTTCCCGGAGCCCTGACGGCCGCCACCGGACCGGCTCCGGAACCGCACCATCCCTGAGGAGGACCCCGTGACCCGGCCGCTGAACATCGCGTACTCGCCGTGCCCGAACGACACCTTCGTCTTCGATGCGCTGGCGCACGGCCGCGTCCCGGACGCGCCGGAGCTGGCGGTCACCTTCGCCGATATCGACCTCACCAACGGCATGGCCGAGCGCGGTGAGTTCGATGTGCTGAAGGTGTCGTACGCGGTGCTGCCGTGGGTGCTCAAGGACTATGCGCTGCTGCCCTGCGGCGGGGCACTGGGGCGCGGCTGCGGGCCGCTGGTGCTGACCAGGGAGCAGGGCCCGGCGGCGGATCTGGCGGGCAAGACGGTCGCGGTGCCCAGTGAGCGGTCCACCGCGTATCTGCTGTTCCGGCTGTGGGCGGCGGCCGAGGTGCCGGGCGGGGTCGGGGAGATCGTGGTGCTGCCGTTCCACGAGATCATGCCGGCCGTACGCGACGGCAAGGTCGATGCGGGCCTGGTCATTCACGAGGCGCGCTTCACGTACCAGAACTACGGCCTGGTGTGCCTGGCCGACATGGGCGAGCACTGGGAGCTCACCACCGGCCTGCCGATCCCGCTCGGCGCGATCATCGCCAAGCGGTCGCTGGGTGAACGGGCGTTGCGCGACCTCGCGGCGGCGGTCCGCAGCTCCGTGCTGATGGCCTGGGACGATCCCGAGGCCTCCCGGCCGTACGTCCTGGAGCACGCCCAGGAGATGGATCCGAGGGTCGCCGACCAGCACATCGGGCTGTACGTCAACGAGTTCACCGCCGACCTCGGCGAGGACGGCTATGCCGCGGTGCGCGGGCTGCTCACCCGCGCCGCGGCCGAGGGGCTGGTTCCGCCCCTCGGCCGCGATGCGTTGAGTTTCGTATGAGGTGTGCCGCGTGTGACGGCTGTTGCGGCCGCCCACGGGCAGGCGTGCTCAGACGTCCAGTTGGTCGGCGACGGCGCGCAGCATGCCGGCGATCTTCGCGCCGTGCACCTTGTCCGGGTAGCGGCCGCGCTCCAGTTGCTGGGTGACGTTCTCCAGGAGCGTGGTCAGGTCCTGGACGATCGAGGCGAGTTCATCGGGCTTGCGGCGTTGCGCCGCGGCCACCGAGGGTGCGGGGTCGAGGAGCGTCACGGTCAGCGCCTGGTCGCCGCGCTGGCCCGCGACGACGCCGAATTCGACGCGCTGGCCAGGCTTGAGTGCGGCTACGCCGTCGGGCAGCACCGACGAGTGCACGAAGACGTCACCGCCGTCATCGCGGGAGAGAAAGCCGAAGCCCTTCTCACTGTTGAACCACTTGACCTTGCCGGTAGGCACGTCTGTCCTCGTCCTCGTACTCGTTGGAAAAAACTTGGGCCGGGTCTACTGCGGAAACTGCGGGCTGGGGGGTCTCCCGCCCGGCGGAGCCGAGAGCGGAAGAGGGGCTGGAGAGCAGTGCAGCGGGCCGCAGGACCCGCCGTCACCAAGGCTAATGGTCCCAAGGCCGGTGACAAGACGCCGCCGGGTGGATCCTCAGTGCTTCTGGCCCGGACTTACCCTGGTCAGGTGTCTGACGAAACTCCCCAGGCCGGGGATCTGCTGGTCCGAATCGGCGCGATCATGTTCCTAGTTGGCGCAGCGGCCACTCTCGCCACGGTGACGCCGCTGTTCCTCGGGACCGAACCGCTGCCGTCCGTCTTCTACTGGCTGTGCATGCTGATGGGGCTCGGTTTCCTCATCGCCGCAGCCGGAGTGATCCGTTCCGCCACCGCTCGGCGCCCTCAGGTGGCGGCGCCGTCGCCCCCGTCCGCGCCCTCCGCCACATAGCGCTCCAGCCAGGACGGAAACTCCGTCAGGTCCGCGAGCACCACCTCGGCACCGGCGTTGCGCAACTCCGTGGCATCGCACGGGCCGGTGGCGACCGCGACGGACAGCGCGCCCGCGGTGTGCGCCCCCACGACGTCACCGAGGTGATCGCCGACGTAGACCTGGGCGTGGTGCTTGCGCAGCGCCTCGGCCTTGCCCTCCGCCCACAGGGTGCCGCAGAGGGCGTCCACGTCGAGGCCGAGGTGTTCCAGGTGCAGCTTGGCGTTGGGCTCGTACTTCGCCGTCACCACGATCACCCGGCCGCCCGCCGCATGCACCGCGGCAAGGGCCTCGCGGGCGCCGGGCAGGGCGGGCGACGCCGCGACCGCGTACTCCGGATACAGCTCGCGGTAGAGGCCGGCGATCTCCGCCACCCGCTCCTCGGGGAACCACTGGCCGATCTCCTGCTCCAGCGGGGGCCCCAGCCGGGTCACCGCGAGGTCGGCGTCGACGAAGGTGCCGGTCCTGGCCGAGAGCTCCTGATACGCGGCCTTGATACCGGGGCGGGAGTCGATCAGCGTCATGTCGAGGTCGAAGCCGACCGTGAGGGAGTGCGCAGCCATGCCTGCCATTGTGCCTGCGGCGGCATCCCCGGCCGGAAAGGCCCCTGACCCCGCCCCCTCACCGCGGCACCCGCCGCATCCGCCACACCAGGAACAGCGCCGAGGCGACCGCCGCCGCCCGCACCACTCCGGGCAGCCCGTCGAGCATCTCCTGCCCCAGCCGCCCCTGCGCGATCGGCTCGCCCCAGCGCCCGTCGAACCGGCCCCACAGCCACACCACCAGAGCGCCGACGACGGTCCCCGGCACGCCGAGCGCCGCGAACTTGGCCTCGGCCCGGCTCAGCCGCCGCGATACGTAGGCGAGCCCCCAGCCGCCCGCGAGCGCGAGCCACGACCCCAGCGCCGCACCGGCCACCAGCAGGACCACGGCCAGCGCCAGCACCGGGCTGAGCGGCGCCCGGACCGGCGCCGCCACGATGTCCTCCCCGGCTTCGGCCGCGGGCGCCGCCCCGGCCCCGCGCCGCCGGCCGAGCGCCCGCCGGACCAGCCGTCGCAGCGGACGTGCCGCCGGCGCCGCGCCGTCCTCCTCGGCGCCCGGCTCCTCGTCCTCCTCGGCGCCATCCTTCTTCAACGAGAGGGGGTCGCTCTTCGGCCGGTCCCATATCTCCGGGATCTCGATCCCGCCGACGAACCCCGGCACGGTCTCCCCCGGCCCGAACGGCGCCGGCTCCACCCGCCACCAGTCGGGCGCGTCACCGGCGTCGCCCAGTTCGTCCGAGCCGGCCAGATGCGGCGGCAGACCGACGGACGGCGCGGTGTCCGGCCCCCCGTCGCGCGGGGCGGGCACCGTGCCGTGCGGGGCGTCCTTGCCGTTCGCGGGCGGCTTGCCCGTCAGCCCGCCGCGCCAGGCGAGACCGGTGAGCTTCTCGCGCGCGGCGGTCCACGGGCGTGGTGGCTCAGCGGGCTGCGACGGCTGCGCGGGCGACCGGCCGACCGGCACGGCGGGCCCCGCTTCGGGGGCACTCCCGGCATCCGGCCCCTGCCGCGTCGCCGGGCCGCCCCAGGAAGCCCCCGGCACCCGGTCGTCCGTGCTCCCCGCGGCCGCGACCACCGCCTCCGGTGTCCCCAGCCGCGCCAGCAGCCGCTTCACACCGGATACCGAATCTGCTTGCTGTCCGTCTATTTCCGCCCGGAGCCCGGTGACCAGCCGCATCCGCGTGGCGGCGGGCAGTCCCCGCTGCTGGGCCAGGTCGCCCACCCGGCTCAGATAGTCATAGACGAGCTGATCGCTCTCGATCCCCACGAAATCCCCTGCGGCGTCCGCTGGTTGCTGCCCCGACGGTACCCCTTCGGCCGGCCGCCGGGCCGGAGGCCGCGGGGGTCGGGGCGGGGTGGCGCAGGCGTGGCGCGGCGGCGCTCCGTGGACGGCATGCCGCCGCTCGGTCCCCCGTCCCGCCCCACCCCGCTAACGTAGGACGAATGACCGGTACACCCCGCACCCTCGCCGAGGAGCTCAGGACCCGCGCCGACAGCGGGCTGATCGGGCTGCTGCGGGCACGGCCCGACCTGCTCAATCCGGTGCCGGGCGATGTCACCCAGCTCGCCACCCGGGCCGGGACGCGGGCGTCGGTCGTCCGCGCGGTGGAGCGGCTCGACCGGTTCGTGCTGCAGGCCGCCGAGGCGCTGGCGGTGGCGCCCGACCCGTGCCCGTACGACACGCTGGGTGCGCTGATGGCCGGGGACGCCGGGGACGCGGCGGTCGCCGCGGAGCTGCCCCGGGCGGTGGCGGAGCTGCGGGCGCAGGCGCTGGTGTGGGGCCCGGACGACCGGCTGCGGCTGGTGCGTACGGCCCGTGAGCTGCTCAGCCCCAGCGCCACGCATCCGTCGCCGACCGGCCTGGGCCCGACCGTCGCCGAGGCCATGTCCGGTATGTCGCCGGGGCGGCTGCAGGACATCCTCGCCGCGGCCGGGCTGCCCGCCACCCACGATCCGGTCACCGCGGCGGCCGCGCTCACCGGGCTCTTCTCCGACCGCGTCCGGATGGCGGCGCTGCTCGACACCGCGCCCGCCGAGTCCGTCGCCGTCCTCGACAAGCTGCTGTGGGGGCCGCCGTACGGCGGGGTCACCGAGCGGCCGGCCCCGCATCTGCTGTGGCTGCTGGACCGGGGCCTGCTGATCCCGGCGGGCGCCCGCAATGTCGTACTGCCGCGGGAAGCGGCGCTCCATCTGCGCGCCGGGCGCGCACATCACACCCCCGAGCCGGTCCCGCCCGCGCTCTCCCCCACCACGGAACGCGATCCACAGCTTGTGGACAACGCCGCCGCAAGCCAGGCGTTCACCGCGCTGGCGACCGTCGAGGAGCTGCTCAAGGAGTGGGACCTGGGCGGTCCTGCCGTCCTGCGCGCCGGCGGTATGAGCGTGCGCGACCTCAAGCGGACCGCCGCCGCCCTGGACACCACCGAGCCGCTCGCCGCCTTCTGGCTCGAACTCGCCTACGCGGCCGGGCTGATCGCCTCCGACGGCGAGGCCGACGAGCGGTTCGCGGCCACACCGGCCGCCGAGGAGTGGCTGCAGCTGCCCGACCACGAGCGCTGGGCCCAGCTGGCGGCCGGCTGGCTCTCCGCGACCCGCACCCCGGGTGTCGTCGGCACCGCCGACGCCAAGGGCCGCGCACTGGCCGCCCTCGGCCCGCACCTCGACCGCTCCCCGGCCCCCGAGGTCCGCCGCCGCGCCCTCGCCCTCCTCGCCACCCTGCCGTCCGGCGCCTCCGTACCGGCGACGGCGGTCCTGTCCCGGCTGCGGTGGGAGCGTCCGCTGCGCAGCGGCGCTGCCGCCGGCCAGGTTCCGGCACCGGCCGCGGGCCGGGCGCCGGCCGCCGTCGACGGCGCCGCACACCTGCCCGGCCCGGCCGGTTCCGCTTCCGCGCCCGGCGACGACCTCCGCTCGCGCCTCGCCCAAGGGACCCTGACCGAGGCCGAGTTGCTGGGCGTGACCGGCCGTGGCGCACTCTCCGCCCACGGCCGCGCCCTCATCGACAGCTCCTCGCAGGCCGCCGCTGCCCCCACCCCCGGGGACACCGACGCCGCCGCGACCCGCGCCGCCGCCCTCCTCGCCCCGCTGCTCCCCGCACCCGTCGACCACGTCCTCCTCCAGGCGGACCTGACCGCCGTCGCCCCCGGGCCGCTGCACCGCCCGCTCGCCGAGGCGCTCGGCGTACTCGCCGACATCGAGTCCAAGGGCGGCGCGACGGTCTACCGCTTCACCCCCTCCTCCGTACGCCGTGCCCTGGACGCCGGACGCTCCGCCGCCGAGCTGCAGGAATTCCTCACCACCCACTCCCGCACCCCGGTCCCCCAGCCACTCGCCTACCTCATCGACGATGTGGCCCGTAAGCACGGCCGGCTGCGGATCGGCGCGGCCACCGCCTACGTCCGCTGTGACGACGACGCGCTGCTCTCCGAGATCCTCGCCGACCGCCGCGCCGCGCCCCTGCGGCTGCGCCGGCTCGCCCCGACCGTGCTCGCCGCCCAGACCTCCCCCGACCAACTCCTCGACGGGCTCCGGGCGATGGGCTACGCCCCGGCCGCCGAGTCCGCCGCCGGTGACGTGCTGATCGCCCGCGCCGACACCCACCGCACCCCGCCGCGCACCGCGCCCGCCCCGGTGCCGGACGGCCCGCCGTCCCCCGACCCCACCCTGCTCGCCGCGGCGGTCCGTGCCATCCGGGCCGGCGACCTCGCCGCCACCGCGGAACGCAAGCCCGTCCACGCTCCCGCTCCGGCCCCCGGCGCCCTCCCCCGCACCACCTCGTCCGAGACCCTCGCCACCATGCAGGCCGCGGTCCTGACCCACTCCGCCCTGTGGATCGGCTACGTCAACGCCGACGGTGCCGCCAGCCAGCGCGTCATCGCGCCCGTACGCGTCGAAGGCGGCTTTGTGACGGCCTACGACCACACCTCCGACGAGGTCCGTACCTACCCGCTGCACCGGATCACGGGTGTGGCGGAGCTGGCGGACGACTCGGTCTGAGAAGCGGGCCGGTGCGGGGCGCCGCTGCCGACCCGGCCGCCGTTGATGCCGGCCGGCGCTCCCCCCTTGTCGCACAAGGGTCCGCCGTCCATCGCTGACGACCGCCGCGGCAATGCGGCACACTGGACGTTTGGCCGTATGTGCGGTCGATGTCTGCGGTCGTGATCAACGGTCGAGGTCTGCGGCCGGTCCCCGGCGACCGCCGGCCGGGAAGCGAAAGGCGAGGCGCGTGAACGGACCCCTCATCGTCCAGAGCGACAAGACGCTGCTGCTGGAGGTGGACCATGAGCTGGCGGACGCCTGCCGGCGGGCCATCGCGCCCTTTGCCGAGCTGGAGCGGGCGCCGGAGCACATCCATACCTACCGGGTGACGCCGCTCGGACTGTGGAACGCGCGGGCGGCCGGGCACGACGCCGAGCAGGTCGTCGACGCGCTGGTGCAGTTCTCGCGGTATCCGGTGCCGCATGCGCTGCTCGTCGACATCGCCGAGACGATGTCGCGCTACGGACGCCTCACGCTCGCCAAGCACCCCACACACGGGCTGGTGCTGACCACCACCGACCGCCCGGTGCTGGAGGAGATCCTCCGGTCGAAGAAGGTGCAGCCGCTGGTCGGCGCGCGGCTGGACCCGGATTCCGTCGTGGTGCACCCGTCGGAGCGCGGGCAGATCAAGCAGCTACTGCTCAAGCTGGGCTGGCCGGCCGAGGACCTGGCCGGCTATGTCGACGGGGAGGCGCACCCGATCGCGCTGGACGAGACCGGCTGGGCGCTGCGGCCGTACCAGCAGCAGGCGGTCGAGGGCTTCTGGCACGGCGGCTCGGGTGTGGTCGTGCTGCCGTGCGGCGCGGGAAAGACGCTGGTCGGGGCGGGCGCGATGGCGCAGGCCCAGGCGACCACGCTGATCCTGGTGACGAATACGGTCTCGGCCCGGCAGTGGAAGCACGAGCTGGTGAAGCGGACCTCGCTGACCGAGGACGAGATCGGCGAGTACAGCGGGACGAAGAAGGAGATCCGGCCGGTCACCATCGCCACGTACCAGGTACTGACGACCAAGCGGAAGGGCGTCTACCCCCACCTGGAGCTGTTCGACTCCCGGGACTGGGGTCTGGTCATCTACGACGAGGTGCATCTGCTGCCCGCACCGGTCTTCAAGTTCACCGCCGATCTGCAGGCGCGGCGGCGGCTGGGGCTGACCGCGACGCTGGTGCGCGAGGACGGCCGGGAGTCGGACGTCTTCTCGCTCATCGGGCCCAAGCGCTTCGACGCGCCCTGGAAGGAGATCGAGGCACAGGGGTACATCGCCCCCGCGGACTGTGTCGAGGTCCGGGTCAATCTGACCGACTCGGAGCGGCTGGCGTATGCGACGGCCGAGACCGAGGAGAAGTACCGCTTCTGTGCGACCACCGCCAGCAAGCAGAAGGTGACCGAGGCGCTGGTCCGCCGGCACCAGGGCGAGCAGACGCTGGTCATCGGGCAGTACATCGACCAGCTGGACGAGCTGGGCGAGCATCTGGACGCGCCGGTGATCAAGGGCGAGACCACCAATGCGCAGCGCGAGAAGCTCTTCGGCGCCTTCCGGGAGGGCGAGATCTCGGTGCTCGTCGTCTCCAAGGTCGCGAACTTCTCCATCGACCTTCCGGAGGCCACGGTCGCGATCCAGGTGTCCGGCACCTTCGGCTCGCGCCAGGAGGAGGCCCAGCGGCTGGGCCGGGTGCTGCGCCCCAAGGCGGACGGGCACGAGGCGCGGTTCTACTCCGTCGTCGCGCGCGACACCATCGACCAGGACTTCGCGGCACACCGCCAGCGCTTCCTGGCCGAGCAGGGCTATGCGTACCGCATCGTGGATGCGGATGAGCTGCTGGCGGCGGACGAGGACGTCTGAGCCGGCGCCCCCGGCGGACGTCGCCGCCCGGCGGGTCCCGGCTCAGACCGCCCGGGACCGGCTGGGCAGCTCCTGCTCGGCGCGCGGCGTCGGCACCCGGCCGCCCGGGGCGCCGGCGGGGCCGGGCGCGCCGGCGGGCTGCCGCGTCCACCGGACCACGGCCGCCAGCAGGGCGAGACCGAGCAGCGGATACGGGGCCGCGAACGGCTGCTGCCACCACGAGAAGTGCAGGTCGAGATCGCCGGAGTGCGGGACGATCCACATCGTGCGGGCGGTGAAGGCGAGGGTGACGGCGGCCAGCAGCGCCCTGCGCCACGGGCTGCGCCGGGTGTGGGCGGCGAGCGCGACCAGCAGCGGCACACACCAGACCCAGTGGTGGGACCAGCTGATCGGCGAGACCAGCAGCGCCGTGACGGCCGTACACAGCACACCCCAGCCGTCCAGGCCGCGCCGCAGATACACCCGGCGGGCGGCGTAGAGCCCGGCCGCGGCGGTCAGCAGCGCGGGCACCGCCCAGAGGAGGCCGGGCTCGGGGTTGTGCAGCACGCGGGTGATCAGGCCCTGGAGGGACTGGTTGTCGATGATCCAGACCTTGCCGACCCGGCCGGTCTCGAACATCCGCCGTGTCCAGAATTCGATGCTCGCGGTGGGCAGAACCAGCCAGCCCAGCAGTACCGAGGCCAGAAACCCGCCGAGGACCGTGAAGGCGGCCTTCACCCGGCCGGTGACGAGGAGATGGACGCCGAAGATCGCGGGTGTGAGTTTGATGCCCGCCGCGATGCCGGTGGCGAACCCCTTGAAGCGGGCGCCGTCCGGACGGGAGAGGTCCCACAGGACCAGGCAGGTCAGGACGAGGTTGACCTGCCCGAAGACAAAGGTCTGGAAGACCGGCTCCAGCCAGAGGCCGAGCGCGGTGGCGGCGAGGATGACGGGCGCGGCGCACGCGGCCCTGCGCAGACCGGCGGCCTTGCAGGAGAGGTGGATCAGCAGCGCGAGGAGGGCCGCGTTGACGAGCACACCGACGACTTTGAGGGTGCCGAGCGAGAGCCAGGTGGTCGGTATGAAGAGCACGGCCGCGAAGGGCGGATAGGTGGCCGGAAGTGCCCACTTGGTGACCGTGAAGCCGTAGAGATCGCCGCCGCCCGAGGCCGCCTGGCCCTCGGCGCGGTAGACCGCCAGATCGGACATCGGCAGCGGCTGCACCTCGTACAGCAACCACAGTCCGGCAAGTGACGCCATGAGCAGCGCCGCTGCGAGCACCAAGCGGCGGGGGCGGGCGAGGCCCTGCCCCCAGGTCCGTCTCCACGTCCGCGTCCCGTCGGCAGACACCCGTTGTCCCCTCCCCGTCGCCCTGAGTGCGCTCTCCGCGGCGACGCTAGTGGATCGGGGCCGACGGGCCGTAACGGTTTCCGGTCATCCGGATGGCGAGGCGGGGACCGCGGAATCGGGCATCGTGGCAGGCGCGGGTGGGGTGAGACATGCGTGAACTCGGGCTCCCGTGGAGTCGGGCGTCCGTGGGATCAGTCGTCCGCGTACTCGCCCATGACGACGACGCTGAAGGCGGCCGTGGCGAAGACCTTGATCGCGTGGAGTGCGTTGCCCACGAAATAGCGGTGCTCGTGGCCGGCCGCCACACCGCGCCCTGGGTCCTCGCAGAGGGCCGTGGCGCCCTCGACCGGGTGGAGGGAGATGGGGTGGACAGAACCTGGGGGAATCGCTGCGCTGCTCATGTCTCCATGATGAAATTCACGCGATTGCAGCACATCGGTCCATAGGTCCATCCCTGAGCTGCCGGACGTCCATCTCCAGACCCATCCCGCCCCTACGGGAGGTCTACGGCGCTCTCAGGGTCCGTCGGGCCCGGAAGGACCGCCGCAGGCCGCCGGAAATCCGTTGGCGCCCTCCTGAGCTGCTGACTACAATCGCGCGTCTGCCTGCCTCCCGTTGAGGAGTGCCGCCGACCGGTCGGAAACCGGACGGTCCTTCGCTTCACGCCGCTGACCCGCGCCTCGCACGACCTGCGCCACGTACCGACACCGGCCCGCCGCGCCCGCTCGTCCTGGCACGCCCGCCGAAGTACCCGCCACCGGAGGCAACGCCGTGCCCTCGCACGCCCACCCGTCACCCGACCGCCACCCCTCATCGACGGCGCTACGCGCCGAAAGCTCTCCCCCGTCACCCGACCGCCACCCCTCCACCACAGCACCACACGCCAGGACCGACCACCCCGGCAAGTCCCCCGCCCCGGCCGGGGCCGGGACGAGCTCGGACCCCCTCCAGCGCGAGAAGTCGCATCTGGCCGCCTCCCGGGCGGCCCTGCGTGCCATGCGCGAGGACGCCGAGGCGCTGAATATCGCCGATGTCACCGCGAACTGGGTCAACGCCGAGGTCCTCCAGGGCGAGATCGACGCCCGGATCAAGGCGCTCGCCGACCTCTCCCACACCCCGCTCTTCTTCGGCCGCCTCGACTATCTCCACGCCCCCGGCCTCGACCTCGCCGAAGGCGCATCACGACGGGCGACGCAAAGCGCCTCCGGCGAGGGTGATGGTGCGCGACGCGAGGGCGAGAACTTCTATATCGGCCGGCGGCATGTCCACGACGCCGACGGCGACCCCATGGTCATCGACTGGCGCGCGCCCGTCTCCCAGCCGTTCTACCGGGCCTCCAAGAAGGACCCGATGGACCTCAGGCTGCGCCGCCGTTTCGGTTACACGGCCGGTGAGTTGACCGCGTACGAGGACGAGCACCTCTCCGACCCCGCGGAGGCGGAACGGACCAGCCGGCTCCTGCAGTCCGAGATCGAGCGCCCGCGCGTCGGCCCCATGCGGGACATCGTCGCCACGATCCAGCCGGAGCAGGACGAGATCGTGCGCGCCGGCATCGGCGGCTCGGTCTGCGTGCAGGGTGCGCCGGGCACCGGTAAGACGGCCGTCGGGCTGCACCGGGTCGCGTATCTGCTGTACGCGCACCGCGAGCGGCTGGCCCGCTCCGGCACCCTCGTCATCGGCCCGAACCGCTCGTTCCTGCACTACATCGAGCAGGTGCTGCCGGCCCTCGGCGAGCTGGAGGTCAAGCAGGCCACGGTCGACGACCTGGTCGGCCATGTGGACGTACGCGGCACGGACGAGACGGCCGCCGCGACGGTCAAGGGCGACGCCCGCATGGCAACGGTGCTGCGGCGTGCGGTGCGCTCGCACATCACCATGCCGCAGGAGCCCTGCATGGTCGTCCGCGGCTCCCGCCGCTGGCGCGTACCGGCGTACGAAATCGAAGAGCTGGTACGGGAGTTGATGGACCGGAACATCCGCTACGGAGCCGCCCGCGAGGCGTTGCCGCAGCGGATCGCGCACGCCGTGCTGGTCCGGATGGAGCAGGCGGGCGAGGCCCCGGACGACCGGGTGCAGGACGCGGTGGCCCGAAACCCCGCAGTGAAGGCCGCGGTCAAGGCGGTCTGGCCGCCGGTCGACCCGGCAAAGCTGGTGCTGCGGCTGCTGGGCGACGCGGAGTTCCTGGCCGAGCAGTCCGAGGGGGTCCTGACGGCCGAGGAGCGGAAGACCATCCTGTGGACCAAGCCGGCCCGTAGCGTGAAGAGCGCCAAGTGGTCGTCCGCGGACGCGGTGTTGATCGACGAGGCGATGGACCTGGTCGCGCGCACCCACTCCCTCGGCCATGTGGTCCTCGACGAGGCGCAGGACCTCTCCCCCATGCAGTACCGCGCGGTCGGCCGCCGCTGCACGACGGGCTCCGCGACCATCCTCGGCGACATCGCCCAGGGCACCACCCCCTGGGCGACCGACACCTGGGAGGAGGCGCTGACCCACCTGGGCAAGCCCGGCTCCACCGTCGAGGAGCTCACCCAGGGCTTCCGAGTACCGCGCGAGGTCATCGCCTACGCGTCCCGGCTGCTGCCCGCCATCGCCCCCGACCTGACGGAGGCCACCTCCATCCGCGAGTCGGCGGGCGACTTCGAGATCCGTACGGTCGAACCGGCGGATCTGACCACCGCCACCCTCGCGGCCTGCGACGATGCGCTGACGAAGGAGGGCTCGGTCGGCCTGATCGCCGCGGAGGCCCATATTCCGACGCTGCGCACGGCTCTGGAGGCGGCCGGCGTGACCTGCCTCGCTCCCGGCGAGGAGACCTCGGCCGAGGCCCGGCTGACGCTGGTGCCCGCCACGCTCGCCAAGGGACTGGAGTACGACTACGTCGTCCTGGACGAGCCGGCCGCGATCGTCGACGGCGAACCCGACGAACGGACCGGCCTGCGCCGCCTGTACGTCTGCCTGACCCGGGCGGTGTCCGGCCTGACGGTGGTCCATGCGGCGGCGCTGCCGGAACAGCTGGCCGGCCGCTGAGGACCGGCCACCGGGGGCGTCAGGCGACCTTGGCGCAGATCATGGTCCGGCCGTCGTAGACGTTCCACGAGTAGCGGTAGCGGCCCGGCTCCCCCGGGCAGGCATTCGTGCCCGCCGACGACGGCAGAAGGGCCGTGACCTGCATGATGTAGCTGAACTCCCGGGGGACCTGGCCGGCGCTGCAGTTCCACGCGGTGAGGAGGTTCGCCGGGCCGGGCCGGCCGCCCGCCGACTTGGCCAGGAAGCACTGGCCCGTCCGGAACTGCCGCTCCACACACAGGTTGGTGAACGCGTAGTCCAACCCCGTGTGCCACCAGCTGCCGCGTCCGCCGCCGGACGCGCAGCCGCCCCCGCTCCGGGTCACCTGCAGCACCCGCAGATAGGCGTTGGCCGCACCACAGCCGACCTGCTGCGGTGCCGGACGGCTCCAACTGCCGTAGCCGTTCTGGTAGGCGTCGAGGCAGTCACCGGTCCGTACGGAAGCAAAGGCCTGGTCGGCCGCGCTGGGGGTGCGGGATGCGGCGGTCGTGGGCGCCGAAGCCGTCCCGCCGCTCGTATACGTGCCGCTCGTGGGCGCGGAACCGGTCCCCCCGCTGGTGTACGTACCGCTCGTCGGCGCGGAACCGGTCCCGCCGCTCGTATACGTACCGCTCGATGCGCTGCTAGATGTGCCGCTGCTGGTCGAGCCGGCGGTGTCGCTGCCGTCCCAGGGCTTCCAGATGAAGACCACGAACGCGATGACCGCGATCACCGCCCAGAAGCAGCCGGATGAGGAACCGGATGAGGAACCGGCGCTCTGCGAAGCGGACGGGGACGGAGACGAGGTCGGAGTCGGGGACGGGGTGCTCGCACCGGTCTTCGGGCCGGCGGACGGCCGCGGCGAGGAGGCCGTGCCCGCCTGCCCCGAGGCCCGTGCCCGCTGCTCGCGCCGCTCCCGCCGCTCCTGTTCGGCGCGCTGTTGCCGCTCCCGCTCCTTGCGTTCGCGGCGCTGCTTCTTCTCGTTCTCGGCGGTCGCCCGTGCCCTGGCCGCCGCCCGGCTGCGGTTCTCCGCCTCCTTGTGCTCCCGGGCCTCGCGCGCCGTGCGCTCCCGCTCGGCGCGGTCCCGCTCTTCCTGCTCCTTGCGCGCGGCGCGCGCTGCCTCTTCCTGCCGCGCGGCCCGCTCCTGGGTGTAGACGCGGGTGGGCCCCGGCGGCGGCACCTGCCGCGTCCGCTCGTCCGCCGTCGGCCCCGCCGCGCCCTCCCCGCCCCCGTCCTCGCGTAACGCCCGCCCCTGGGCCTCGTACGCCTCGATCAGTGCGGTCCACCGCGGCGGCAGCCAGCGCTCGCCGCGCTGCGACGTAGGTGCCCGGTCGAGTTCCTCCAGGAACTGCCGCAGGACGTCGGCGGGTTGGGGCCGGTCGTCCGGGTCGGCGGCCAGACAGGGGCGGATCAGCGGGGCGAGTTCCTTGGGCAGCCCCGTCAGGTCGAGGGCGCCGCGCTGTACGAGGGTCAGCAGCCGGATCGTGTCCACGGTGTCGGGGTAGGGCGGGCGGCCGACGGCGAGGTGGAAGAGCGTGGCGCCCAGCGAGTACACATCGGACGCCGTGGTTGACGGCTCGGCGCGCGCCTGCTCCGGCGAGGTGAAGGCGATGGTCCCCAGCGTCAGCGAGGTGCGGGTGATGTCGTTGGCGTGCGAGATGCCGAAGTCGATCAGGCGGGGCCCGGCCAGGGGCAGCAGGATGTTCTGGGGTTTGACGTCCCGGTGGACGATGCCCGCGTCGTGCAGGATCACCAGGGCCTGCGCGGTGCCCGCCGCGATCCAGCGCACCGCCGAGCCCGGCAGCCGCCCCTCGCTGCGGACGAGCTCGGACAGCGCGGGTGCCGGTATGTACTCGATGGCCATCCAGGGCTGCTCGGCGTCCGGGTCGGCACCGCGCACCCGGGCCGTGAACGCGCTGTCGATCCGCCGGGCCAGCGTCACCTCGCGAGCGAACCGCCGCCGGTCGGTATCGCTGACGAGGCCCTCGGCCAGCAGCGTTTTAACCGCCGCGAGCGAGCCGTCCACCGTGGACCGCGCCAGATAGATCCGCCCCATACCGCCCGAGCCGAGTCGCCCCAGTAGCCGGTAGACGCCGAGCCGCTGCGGATCATCGCCACCGAGCGGCTTCATTCCGATGCCGGTCATGCCGTGCCACCCTCCCCCTGGTCCCACCGCCGTGACACCTGTCAAACAGTGGCACGGCGACGGGAGTTGAGGAAGCGGGCGAGCGGGGAGCCCGAGGGCGCGAGTGGCCCGTCCGGCGCACCGGCGGCCCGGCCCCGCCGGGCGACGGCTCAGGCCCGCTGCGCGACGGGCTGGTCCAACGCCTCCCGCCACGCCCGCACCGCCGCCGCATCCACCGGTGCCGACCAGCCGGCGGGCCGGGCGGCGCCCCCGATGTGGAACGCGTCGAGGCCGGCCGCGCGCAGCGCCGGCAGCTGACCGAGCCCGAGCCCGCCGCCGACCAGGATCCGCGGCTCATAGCCGGGTTCGCCCGCTGCCGCACGGGCCCGCTCGGCCAGCAGCGTCGGCATCCCCGCGTCGACGCCCTGCGCGGCACCGGCCGTCAGATAGGTGTCGAGCCCCGCGGTGCCGGGCGCCCCCGCCAGCTCCTTGCGCAGCGCGTCCCGGTCAGCGGCCCGGTCGATGGCCCGGTGAAAGGTCCACCGGCAGCCGTCGATCACCTCGGCCAGCGCCGCCACCGCATCGAGATCCGGCCGCCCGTCCGGCGTCAGAAATCCGAGGACGAACTCCTCGGCACCCTCCGCCCGCAGCGCCGCGGCCTCCTCGCACAGCGCCGCCACGTCACCGGCCGCGAAGCCGTCGGCGGCCCGCAGCATCACCCGCAGCGGAAGGCCGACGGCCGCCCGGATCGCCGCGAACGTGGCCCGGGGCGGGGTGAGCCCGTCGGCCGCCATGTCCGTGACCAGCTCCAGGCGGTCGGCCCCGCCGGCCTGGGCGGCGACCGCGTCCTGCGGGCCGAGCGCGATCACCTCCAGCAGCGCGCGCTTGCTCATATGACCCAATCCTTCGATGACGACGTGACGAGACGGACGGACCGCCACAGACAACAGGTCTAGTCCAATATCCCAGACTACGGGCCACCCGGCGCCCCGGAGGCCACCGCACCACCGGCACGACCGGAATCCGCCCATACGCCTTACCCGTACACCTACCCGGATCACCGACCGCCGACCGAGGACGGGGGCTCACCCCGGGGGCCCACGCACACACCCGCCGCCCCTCGGCAGGGGCTCGACCGGCGGGCACGCACGCCCGCCGCCCCCTCCTGCCGCGACCGCCCCGGGCCGGACCGGACCTCGCCCTCCGCCCCGGTTTCCCCGGTGCCCGAGGCACAATGGCGGGATGACCCCCGTGTCCCGTACGGCAGACACCACCGACCCGGCGCCGGAGCTGCGGCAGCGCTGGGCCGTCACCGTCGCCAAGGCCCGCGGCACCAAGAACCCCACGGCACCCGACCCCGCCCCGTACGCGGACAACCTGCTGTCCCGTTGGCGCGAACCGCAACGCCGCTATCACACCGTCGACCATCTGACGGCGGTCCTCTACCGCATCGACGAACTGGCCGGATACGCCGACGACTTGCCCACCGTCCAGTTGGCGGCCTGGTTCCACGACGCCGTCTACCGCCCGGACCGCTCCGAGAACGAGGAGCGCAGCGCGGCCCTCGCCGAACGCGCACTGCCCGAGCTCGGCATCGGCCCGGCCCGCACGGCCGAGGTCGCCCGCCTGGTGCGGCTCACCGTCACCCACGACCCGGCGCCCGACGACCCCGACGGCGAAGTCCTGTGCGACGCCGACCTCGCCGTGCTCGCCGGCTCCCCCGACGAGTACGCGGCCTACGCCGCCGCGGTCCGCGCCGAGTACGGCTTCGTCCCCGACCCCGACTTCCTCGCCGGCCGCTCCGCCGTGCTGTCCCAACTCCTCTCCCTCCCCCGCCTGTTCCGCACCCCCCGCGGCTACGACCGCTGGGAACACCTCGCCCGCCGCAACCTCGCCACGGAGCTGGATCTGCTGCGGGGGGCGTAGGGCTTGTGGGTTGGCTTCGGGGCCGGTGAGACCGGGCGGGGCGGGGTCTCGTGTGTACCGTGCGGCCGGGCGGGGCCGGCGCCTGGCCGAGGGTCTCGTCTGTGCCCGTACGGCGCTGCGGGGCCGGGGCGGGCGGGGCTCGTGGTTGCCGCGGGAGTTCCCGTCCGCGGGGGTCCCCGTCCGCGGCCCGGCGGCACCGTCCGACCGGGAATGTAAGCCGTCCTACCACTGTTAGTAGCTGACATGCCAGCACCGTCCGACCGCGCCCGCCTGCCCATAGCCGTGTACGTCCTCGGCCTGTCTGTCTTCGCTCTCGGCACGTCCGAGTTCATGCTCTCCGGCATCCTCCAGCCGCTCGCCCGCGACCTGCAGGTCTCGATTCCGCAGGCCGGACTCCTGGTCTCCGCCTTCGCGATCGGCATGGTGGTCGGCGCACCGGTGCTCGCCGCCGCGACGCTCCGGCTCCCGCGCCGGACGACCCTGATCGCACTGCTCGCCGCCTTCGGACTGGGCCAGGTAGCGGGCGCCCTGGCCCCCTCGTACGGCGTGCTGTTCGTCTCACGCGTCGTGAGCGCGCTGGCCTGCGCCGGCTTCTGGGCGGTCGGCGCGGCCGTCGCCATCTCTCTCGTACCGGTGACCGCACGGGCCCGCGCGATGGCAGTGATGGTCGGCGGCCTGAGCATCGCCAACATCGCGGGCGTCCCGGCCGGCGCACTGCTCGGGCAGCACGCCGGCTGGCGCGCCGCGTTCTGGGCCGTCGCCGGTCTGTCCGCGATCGGCCTGCTCGGTGTGATCGCGCTGGTGCCGCGTACGGCCGTGCCCACCGGCGACGACCGCCCGCAGCTGCGCCGCGAGCTGACCATCTACAAGGACAAGCAGGTCTGGCTGGCGCTGACCGCCACCGCCCTGAACGGCGCCGCGGTCTTCGCGCTCTTCTCGTACCTCTCGCCGCTGCTGACCGACACCGCCGGCCTGGCCGAGAGCTGGGTGCCGACGGTGCTCGCACTGTTCGGCGTCGGCGCACTGATCGGTACGTTCATCGGCGGCCGGATCGCCGATGCGCACCTCTTCGGGACGCTCTTCGGCGGCATCGCCGCTTCCACGATCGTGCTGGCGGTCCTGGCACTGACCGCGCACAGCGCGGCCGCCGCCGTCGCGCTCTCGCTGATGCTCGGGCTGACCGCGTTCACCACCGCCCCGGCGCTCAACGCCCGGATGTTCAACGTGGCGAACGCCGCGCCGACGCTGGCCGGCGCCACCACCACCGCCGCCTTCAACATCGGCAACACCCTCGGCCCCTGGCTCGGCGGTCTGGCCATCGGCGCAGGCTGGGGCTACCCGTCCGTGGCCTGGACCGGCGCCGCACTGGCCGCGGCCGCCGTCGTCACCACTGCTCTCGCCTTCCGGCTGCACCGCGCAACAAGCCACTCCCGGCTGATCGCCTCCTCGGCGACGACCACCGCCGCACCGGCGACACCCAGGACAGCGGAGACGACGGTGACGGCGGTGACGGCGGTGACGGCAGGGACGGCAGGGACGGCAGGGACGGCGATCACAGCAGAGACGGCAGAGGCCGGGGACACAGCGGGGCGGCACTGAGCCGCGTTAGGGCATAGGGGGCAGGCCCCGGGGGAAGCGCCGGGCACCGGCCGGGGAGAGCGCGGGCGCCACCCGGGAAGGCCTGGGGCACCGCCCAGAGGAGCGGAGGAACCACCCGGGTTCCTCGGGGCACCACCCGGGTTCCTCGGGGCACCACCCGGGGAAGCACCGCGGGCGCCGGCACCATGGCAGCCCCGTCACCCCCGGCCGTCACACGGGCCTCACACCCCGCCCTCGAACCTCCAGCGCGTCTGGCTGTACGTCTCTCCCCGTCCGAACCCGAAGGCCGTGACCGGCTCGACCCGGAAGACCACGGCCCGGTCGGCCTGCCCGTAGAACGCGCCGTCGCGGACATCGAAGTGCCAGTCGCTGCCGTACTTCCCGGCGTACAGATCGGCCAGCCGGCGCAGTGTCGGCTCATCGCTGACCTGCACCGCATCGCCTTCGACGACCACATCGAGCCCCACGTGCAGATCGTTGCCACCGGCGGTCGAGGTCGTCAGCACACAGTGCGCGTTGGTTTCGAGGTTCTTGGCCTTGCGTTCGCCGGGGCCGGTGCAGAAGTGGAGGGCGCCGTCCGACCAGACGGCGAGCAGCGGGGTGACATGCGGCCGGCCGTCAGGCCGGACGGTGGTGAGCCAGAAGATCTCCGCCTCGGTCATACCGCCGACGGCCGCGGGCCATCCGGTCGCCGTGGCGCCCTCACTGCTGTAGTTGGGGTCGAGATCGGTGGCCGGTTCCCGGCCCGGTTCGCTGGCTGACATGACTGTCCCCTTCCGATGCGGCGCACGGTTAGGCCCATCGTGCGGGGGCACGCCATCACGCCGCCGCTACGACGCGCCGCAGCGGGCGCTACGGGCTACGGCACCACGGGGGCGAAGCCGAGGCAACGGGGTGCCGGAGAACCGGGGTGCCGGAGAACCGCGGGCGACGACCTCACAGCCGACGGCGACGGACTCACCTCTGCGGCGCCGGCCGGTTCTTGGGCCGGCGCAACCCCGCGGCCGTCAGCCGGCGCAGCAGTTCCTTGCTGCCGACCTCCACGGCCCCGGCACGCACCGCGTCGCCGTACCGCTCCGCCGGCAGGTCGTAATGGTCGCGCTCGAACGCCCGGCGGGGCGCGCCGATCCCCGCAGCGAAGGCGTGCAGTTCGTCGAAGGAGTGGTCACTGACCAGATGCGACCACATCCGGCCGTGGCCGGGCCAGGTGGGTGGATCGATAAAGATCGCCACGTCAGCCCTCCGGCCGGATCACCGCTTCAGCCCGCCACACCCTCAACCGCCTCACCCCTCCACGGGGGCACCCAGCCGCCCGACCCGAGCCACCGCCACCGCCGTCTTGGGGCAGACCCAATGCGGGTCGGGCCCCAACTCCGGTTCGACATCGAGCGCATGGGGATCGCCCGACTCCGTGCACACGGGGCACAGCGGCCAGCGGCCGTACCGGTCCAGAAGGGCGTCCTGGACGTCCTGCGCTATCAGTCCCGCGACGAATTCCGCGCCTTCAGGCCATTGCTCCACCCACCACCGGCGGTGGACGACCGCGTCCTCCACGAGCGAGACGATGTCGGCGTCGGCCACCTTGTCCGCCATCAGGTCGGCGAGCACCAGCGCCCGCGCGGCGTGCAATGCCTGTTCCAGCTCCATGCCCCCATTGTCCCCCGGCCACCCACCGACGAACGGCGTTGTCCACAGGCCGAGGCGGATCATGCGCTCTGTCCACAGCACTCACAGAGGGTATTGACGCCGGGCGTCGATGAAATTACTTTTCAAGCGTGAGCAGCAGCGTGAAGGAAACTTTCAAGGACGTGGCCGTCGAGACCCGACCGGCCCCGGCCCCACCCGCCCCCGCCGCACTGGCCGCCAAGGTCCGCACCCTCGCCCCGACGATGACCCGCTCCATGCAGCGGGTCGCCGAGACCGTCGCGAGCGACCCGGCCGGCTGCGCCGCCCTCACCGTCACCGGCCTCGCGGAGCGCACGGGCACCAGCGAAGCCACCGTCGTGCGGACGTCCCGGCTGCTCGGCTATCCGGGCTACCGCGATCTGCGGCTCGCCCTCGCCGCGGTCGCCGCGCAGCAGGCGGCCGGCGGCGCGCCCGCGGTGACCGCCGACATAGCGGTCGACGACTCCCTCGTCGATGTCGTCGCGAAGCTGGCGCAGGAGGAGCAGCAGTGCCTGGCCGACACCGCCGCGGCACTGGACGTCACCCAGCTCGAAGCCGCCGTCACCGCGCTCTCCGGGGCCCGCCGCATCGACGTGTACGGCATCGGGGCCTCCAATCTCGTCGGCCAGGACCTCGCCCAGAAGCTGCTGCGCATCGGCCTGATCGCGCATGCGCACGCGGACCCGCATCTGGCCGTGACGAACGCGGTGCAGATGCGGACGGGTGACGCCGCCATCGCGATCACGCACTCCGGGCGGACCACCGATGTCATAGAGCCACTGCGGGTGGCCTTCGACCACGGCGCGACGACCATCGCCATCACCGGCCGCCCGGACGGCGAGATCGCCTCGTACGCCGACTACATCCTGACCACGTCCACGGCCCGCGAGAGCGAGCTGCGGCCGGCCGCGATGTCGTCCAGGACGAGCCAGCTGCTGGTCGTGGACTGCCTGTTCATAGGCGTCGCGCAGCGTACGTACGAGACCGCGGCCCCCGCGCTCTCCGCCTCCTACGAGGCCCTCGCCCACCGCCACTCACCACGCAACAACCAGCGCTGACCTCACGCCGCCCCGCCGTTGTGGCCCGTGCCGCGCCGGCGGACGGGCGGCACGGCGGCACCCCGCGACGAGGCAGCCGAAAAGCACCGGCCCCCCGACGAGCCCGACTCGAAAAGAGCCGTCATTGCCATGACCTCCACCGCCGACTACGCCCATCTGCGCGCCCAGTTGGACACCCTCACCACTGAGGCATTCCGGCCCGAGCTCGCGGACATCGACCGCCGCTCCACCCTGGACATCGCCCGCACGATGAACGATGAGGACGCCACCGTCCCCGCCGCCGTCGCCCGACGGCTCCCCGAGATCGCCGCCGCGATCGACGCCACCGCCGCGCGCATGGCCCGCGGCGGCCGGCTGATCTACGCAGGCGCCGGTACGGCCGGCCGCCTCGGGGTGCTGGATGCCAGCGAATGCCCGCCGACCTTCAACACCGACCCGTCCGAAGTCCTCGGGCTGATCGCGGGGGGTCCCTCCGCCATGGTCACCGCCGTCGAGGGCGCCGAGGACAGCAAGAAGTTCGCCGTCGAGGATCTGACCGGGATCGGCCTGACCGACGTGGACACCGTCGTCGGCATCTCCGCCTCCGGCCGCACGCCGTACGCGATCGGAGCCGTCGAATACGCCCGTGACCTGGGCGCCCTGACCATCGGCCTGTCCTGCAACGCCGATTCGGCGCTGGCCGCGGCCGCCGAGCACGGCATCGAGATCGTGGTCGGCCCCGAGCTGCTGACCGGCTCCACCCGGCTCAAGGCGGGCACCGCCCAAAAGCTGGTGCTCAACATGCTCTCGACCATCACCATGATCCGCCTGGGCAAGACCTACGGGAATCTGATGGTCGACGTCCGCGCCTCCAACGAAAAGCTGCGGGCCCGCTCGCGCCGTATCGTCGCGCTCGCCACCGGCGCCACGGACCTGGAGATCGAGACGGCACTGAGCAGCACGGACGGCGAGGTGAAGAACGCCATCCTCACCCTCCTCGGCGATGTCGACGGCCCCACCGCCGCCCGTCTCCTCGAAGCCGCCAACGGCCATCTGCGCGAAGCCCTCCAGGCCGCCAAGCCCCACTGAGACACCGGGGCCCGCCGGGCCCCAAAGTTCGCACCGTTCACACCCCCCGGGCCGGACCTCACCCCGGCCCCGGTCCCGGCCCCGCCCCCAACCCCTGCTCCTGTTTTGTCTCCACAGCAAGGCACCGCATATGCCCGAAGACAAGAACCGCGCCACCGCCGCCGCGATCCTCCCCCTCGTCGGCGGCGCCGAGAACCTCACCTCCATCGCCCACTGCATGACCCGGCTCCGCCTCGGCGTCCAGGACCGCTCCCTGGTCCAGGACGAAGCCCTCAAGGCGCTCCCGGCCGTCATGGGCGTGGTCGAGGACGACACGTACCAGATCGTGCTGGGCCCCGGGACGGTCGCCCGGGTCACCCCCGAGTTCACGCGTCTGGTCGAACAGTCCCGGACCACGGCACCGGAGGCCACGACCGTCGGCCCCCGGGCCACGACACCCACATCCGCGCCGGAACCCCCACCAGAGGCCGCCGCCCCCACGGCGCCCACCGGCACCACAGCCACTCGCGAGCCTGCCCCCGCACCCACCACCGCCGCGGAGCTGGCCGCTCAAGGCGCCGCCCTCAAGGCGCGGCAGAAGGCCAGGAACTCCACCCCGGTGAAGCTGTTCCTCCGCCGGATCGCCAATATCTTCGTCCCGCTGATCCCGGCCCTGATCGGCTGCGGCATCGTCGCCGGTATCAACGGTCTGCTGGCCAACCTCGGCTGGCTGCCGCCCGTCGTCCCGGCGCTCGCGGCCATCGCCTCCGGCTTCATGTCCCTCATCGCCGTCTTCGTCGGCTACAACACCGCCAAGGAGTTCGGCGGCACACCGATCCTCGGCGGCGCGGTCGCCGCGGTCATCGTGTTCCCAGGCATCGCCCAGATCACCGCCTTCGGCCAGCAGCTCGCACCGGGCCAGGGCGGTGTACTGGGCGCACTGGCCGCGGCACTGCTCGCCGTCCGGGTGGAGAAGTGGTGCCGCAAACTGGTACCCGAGGCGCTGGACGTCCTCCTCACCCCGACCCTGACCGTCCTGGTCACGGGCCTGGTCACGATCTTCGGCCTGATGTTCGTCGCGGGCGAGGTCTCCACCGCCATCGGCACCTTCGCCAACTGGCTGCTGGCCCACGGCGGGGCCTTCGCCGGCTTCATCCTGGGCGGCCTCTTCCTGCCCCTCGTGATGCTCGGCCTTCACCAGGCCCTGATCCCGATCCACACCACCCTCATCGAGCAGCAGGGCTATACGGTCCTGCTCCCGATCCTCGCCATGGCAGGAGCAGGCCAGGTCGGCGCCGCCCTCGCCGTCTACCTCCGGCTCCCCCGCAACCGCTCGATCCGTACGACCATCAAGTCCGCCCTCCCCGCAGGCTTCCTGGGCGTCGGTGAACCGCTGATCTACGGCGTCTCGCTCCCTCTGGGCCGCCCTTTCATCACCGCCTGCATCGGCGGCGCATTCGGCGGCGGCTTCATCGGCCTCTTCAACCAACTCGGCGACGCCGTCGGCTCCACCGCCATCGGCCCCTCCGGCTGGGCCCTGTTCCCCCTGGTCAAGGGCGACCAGAACATCGCCACCACCCTCGTCATCTACGCCCTCGGCCTGGCCGTCGGCTACCTCACCGGCTTCCTCGCCACCTACTTCTTCGGCTTCAGCAAGCAGATGCGGGCAGACCTCAACACGGGCCCCGACACCGACACCGCCCCTGGCCCCGCCTCCGCATCCGCATCCGTATCCGCGGAGACCGACCCCGCAGCCGCTGAAGGTCCCACCACACACGGCACCCCGGCCGGCCTGGGGGCACGCTGAGCGGCCCGGCCCGGCCTGCGAGGTTCATGAAAGAACGCCCGTTGGGGCTATCCGTCAGGGCATCCGGCTCTCCCGGTTCAGCTCGCTGACGCGCGCCGCCAGTACGGTGGACGGCGGCGCGGTGTGCAGTAAGTACGGCGGGCAGGTCCACGGTCGGCCGCCACCGGGTGGGCGGAGCTTCAGCAACGCCCCCTGGTGGCCCACGACCCGGCCGACACGCCCGTCCCGCCTGTCCACCGCATAGTTGCCGAACGACGGGATCACGGCTGCCCCTCCTCCGGGCCGTGGCCGGGAGCGGCGGTCTTGGCGTAGTCCACCAATACGTCGGCCAGCCGCTGGGCGGTGTCCAGATTGCAGCGCCCCAGCTCGACCAGTGGCGCCATGACGGTGCTCGCGCACGACACCGGGTCGACGCAGAGGGAAGGCAGGGTGACTCCCACTGCCTGGAGTGCGGTGTGCAGTTCCGCCATAACACCCTCGGCCTGCCGTACCCGATCACGCGCCGTCAACATTTCGCCTCATCACCTTCCACGCTGAGTGTTCCCACTGTGCACACAGCGTGGCGGTTGCGGGCCTAGCCTGCAGAGAGAAGCGGATCCAACAACCGATCGTGTGTAACAGGGAGTTGCCGCGATGCCCGGAACCCAGCCCCACGCCCCGTCCTCGTCACCCCGCGCCACGCTCGGGGCCGAGTTACGACACCAGCGGGAGGCGCCGGGCCTCACCGAGACCAGGGCCGGGACTCACCGAGACCGGGCCCCACCGAGACCACGGCCGGGCCTCACCGAGGAGCAACCCGACCGTCCCCCGCTTCGCCGGCGGCTCGTGGCACCGGCCGACTGGAGACAGTGACACGGCGGATGCAGAGGGAACACGCCGTCAAACGGGACAAGGTTGAGGCGCGGGCCTCTCCTGCTGCCTGCTCCCGGGGCTCCCTGCTCCCTGCTCCCTGCCGACTGCACTGGGCCGTCCACAGCTCACCGAGGCGTCCGGACCGCCGCGGACCGGAACGGCCGCTTCCCCCCAGCACCTGTGCGGCAGTTGACCCACAAGAGCCCCACGAGGGAGGTGCGGAGCCCCATCCTGGAGCGGCGAACCAGGCACGAAGCCGCGGTACCGGAGCGGGGTGCGACCGGACCGCCGTCGCCCGCATCGGCACAGCAGCAACGTCGGCGGCATGCTGCTCCGGGTCACGCCGCCCCTGGCGCGCCAGGCCGGCCATGGCACTCACGTTCTCGCGCCGACCGCCGACGGGGCGGCACGAGAACGTGAGCGCCACGGCCGTACCCGCCACCGCCCAGCTACCCGCGGCGGCCCACAGGCCTCCCGTGCTCCAAGTCGCCTTCGAGGCCGTCTTGGATCGCGACGGCCCGCCCGGACCGGCCCCCCTCAGCGGGAGCGGGGATGCCGGCCGAGGCCGGGGCCCCGTGCGTCGCGGGCTGCCTCATCGGCTGTCGGCGGTAGCACGCCCGACGGGCATCGGACGGCGCTCGTGCACGGCACCGCCGGTTGGTTGTGCCCGGAAACGCCGCCGGGGCGGCACCCCCTGGGAGGAGGGTGCCGCCCCGACGTACGTGTGGACGTGATCCGGGAGGATCAGCTCTGATCCAGTGGATCAGAAGTCCATGTCACCGCCCGGCATGCCGCCCGGAGCGCCGGCCGCGCCGGCCTTCTCCGGCTTGTCGGCAATGACGGCCTCGGTGGTGAGGAAGAGCGCCGCGATGGAGGCGGCGTTCTGCAGCGCGGAGCGGGTGACCTTCGCCGGGTCGATGATGCCCTCGGCGATCATGTCGACGTACTCACCCGTCGCGGCGTTGAGGCCGTGACCGATGGGCAGGTTGCGCACCTTCTCCACCACGACGCCGCCCTCAAGGCCGCCGTTGACGGAGATCTGCTTCAGCGGGGCTTCCAGGGCGAGCTTCACCGCGTTGGCGCCGGTGGCCTCGTCGCCTTCGAGCTCCAGCTTCTCGAAGACCTGGGAGGCCTGGAGCAGGGCCACGCCACCGCCGGCGACGATGCCCTCTTCGACGGCCGCCTTCGCGTTGCGAACGGCGTCCTCGATGCGGTGCTTGCGCTCCTTGAGCTCGACCTCGGTGGCGGCACCGGCCTTGATGACGGCCACGCCGCCGGCCAGCTTCGCCAGACGCTCCTGGAGCTTCTCGCGGTCGTAGTCCGAGTCGCTGTTCTCGATCTCGGCACGGATCTGGTTGACCCGGCCCTGGACCTGCTCGCTGTCGCCGGCACCGTCGACGATGGTGGTCTCGTCCTTGGTGATGACGACCTTGCGGGCGCGGCCGAGCAGTTCGAGACCGGCGTTCTCCAGCTTGAGGCCGACCTCCTCGGAGATGACGGTGCCACCGGTGAGGATGGCGATGTCGCCGAGCATGGCCTTGCGGCGGTCACCGAAGCCCGGGGCCTTGACGGCGACGGACTTGAAGGTGCCACGGATCTTGTTGACGACCAGGGTCGACAGGGCCTCGCCCTCGACGTCCTCGGCGATGATCAGCAGCGGCTTGCCGGACTGCATGACCTTCTCCAGGAGCGGCAGCAGGTCCTTCACGCTGCTGATCTTGGAGTTGACGATGAGGATGTACGGGTCGTCGAGCGACGCCTCCATACGCTCCATGTCGGTGGCGAAGTACGCCGAGATGTAGCCCTTGTCGAAGCGCATACCCTCGGTGAGCTCCAGCTCCAGACCGAAGGTCTGGGACTCCTCGACGGTGATGACGCCTTCCTTGCCGACCTTGTCCATGGCCTCGGCGATCAGCTCGCCGATCTGGGTGTCAGCGGCGGAGATGGAGGCGGTCGAAGCGATCTGCTCCTTGGTCTCCACGTCCTTGGCCTGCTCCAGCAGGGCGGCGGAGACGGCCTCGACGGCACGCTCGATACCGCGCTTGAGGGCCATCGGGTTGGCGCCGGCGGCTACGTTGCGCAGGCCCTCGCGGACCAGAGCCTGGGCCAGGACGGTCGCGGTCGTCGTGCCGTCACCGGCGACGTCGTCCGTCTTCTTCGCGACCTCCTTGACCAGCTCGGCGCCGATCTTCTCGTACGGGTCCTCGAGCTCGATCTCCTTGGCGATGGAAACACCATCGTTGGTGATCGTGGGGGCGCCCCACTTCTTCTCGAGGACGACGTTGCGGCCCTTGGGGCCGAGGGTGACCTTGACGGCGTCGGCGAGCTGGTTCATCCCGCGCTCGAGACCGCGCCGTGCCTCCTCGTCGAACGCGATGATCTTGGCCATGTGAAGTGGTCCTCCCGGACTGGGGTGGATTGCTCCGGACCGCGCTGGCGCCCGCGACGGACGACCTGCAAACCCGTGTGGTTCCTTGCCCCACTCGGCCTGCGGGCCTCACCGACCCGGTCCTTCTTTTGTCACTCTCACTGGGAGAGTGCTAACGCAATGATTAGCACTCGCACCCCTTGAGTGCAAGGCGGCTTCGAAGAAGCCTCCCATTGGAGTGGTGACCGAGTGACGGGTGAGCACGGGCGCCCCGGGGGGCCGCCCGGCCGTCCGCCGACGGCGGACAGCAGAAGGCCCGCACCCCTCAGGGGCGCGGGCCTTCACTACGCTGCAGTCGGTCGGCGCCTCAGCCGGCCACCCGGACCATGTCCGCCTGCGGCCCCTTCTGACCCTGCGAGATCTCGAACTCGACCCGCTGGCCTTCCTCGAGGGTGCGGTAACCGTCCATCTGGATCGCGCTGTAGTGGACGAAAACATCCGCACCACCGTCGACCGCGATGAAGCCGTACCCCTTCTCCGCGTTGAACCACTTGACGGTGCCCTGAGCCATGCCTAACTCCCCTATTACTGGCCCTTGCGCAGGACCGCACTCCGCGGACCCGGGTCAGACCTCACCCCGCGAAAATCCCGTGGGATGTGCGCCGGAACGCGTCGACCGCCGCTGAATGTATCTGCACAGATGCCCAGCGCAACAGGTCAATCGGACGAGAATTCTGGGGCCGGAGAATCGGCAATATGCAGTGAAATCCCGGTTCTCCCGGGCAAGTCGGGCCGGGCATAGCGCACCTAAGCGACAAATGCTGCACACACTTTGGGCACAACTGATCGCGGCCTCATATGCGTTCGGCACACGCACGCGTTATAGCGGAGGGGGATCACCCCAATGGTATCCCCTTTCACAACACGGAATTGCCCCGTCCGCTTTCTGGCGGACGGGGCAATTCCGGTCAAGTAGGGGAAGAGATGGCGCAAATCAGCAGCCGCCGGCCACCGCAGGAATGATCGAGATGCCCGCGCCGTCCGGGGTCGGCGTCTCCAGGCCCTGCTCGAAGCGCACATCGTCGTCGTTGACGTACACGTTCACGAAGCGGCGCAGCTTGCCGGCGTCGTCCAGCACACGGGCCGCGATGCCCTGGTGGTTCTTCTCCAGGTCGGTGATCACCTCGGAGAGGGTCGCGCCCTCGGCGGGGACCTCGGCCTGGCCGTCGGTGTACGTGCGGAGGATGGTGGGGATGCGGACCTTGACGCTCATGGTGGTGCCTTCCAGGAATGACGGAGTACGAGTTCGGGGGCTGTGGCGCGGCCTCGTCCGCGGACCGGCCGACAGCCTCAGCGTGCCAGGCCGGCCGCGCGGAACGCGTCCAGATCGGGACGGATCGTCGCCGTGGGTCCGGAGGTCGGGGCGACCGCGTCCAGTGTCTTGAGGCCGTCACCGGTGTTCAGGACGACGGTGGTCAGGGAGGGGTCGAGCAGACCGGCCTCGACGAGCTTCTTGGTCACGCCGACGGTCACCCCGCCCGCGGTCTCCGCGAAGATGCCTTCCGTCCTGGCCAGCAGCTTGATCGCGTCCACGACCTGCTCGTCGTTGACGTCCTCGACGGCGCCGCCCGTACGGCGGGCGATGTCGAGCACATACGGGCCGTCGGCCGGGTTGCCGATCGCCAGCGACTTGGCGATGGTCTTCGGCTTCTGCGGGCGCACGACGTCATGCCCGGCCTTGAAGGCCGTGGACACCGGCGAGCAGCCCTCCGCCTGGGCGCCGAAGATCTTGTACGGCTTGTCCTCGACCAGGCCGAGGGCGATCAGCTCCTTGAGACCCTTGTCGATCTTCGTGAGCTGCGAGCCGGACGCGATCGGGATGACGATCTGGTCCGGGAGCTGCCAGCCCAGCTGCTCGCAGATCTCGTACGCGAGGGTCTTGGAGCCCTCGCCGTAGTACGGGCGCAGATTGACGTTGACGAAGCCCCAGCCCTCGCCCAGCGGATCGCCGATGAGCTCCGAGCAGAAGCGGTTGACGTCGTCGTAGTTGCCCTCGATGCCGACCAGGTCACCGCCGTAGACCGCGGCCATGACGACCTTGCCGGCCTCCAGGTCGTGCGGGATGAACACGCAGGACTCGAAACCGGCGCGGCGGGCCGCGGCGCCGACCGCACCGGCGAGGTTGCCGGTGGAGGAGCAGGAGAGCGTGGTGAAGCCGAACGCGCGGGCGGCCTCGACGGCGATCGCCACGACGCGGTCCTTGAAGGAGTGCGTCGGGTTGCCGGAGTCGTCCTTGACGTACAGACCGCCGGTGACGCCCAGCTCGGCGGCGAGCCGGTCGGCCTTGACGAGCTTGGTGAAGCCGGGGTTCAGGTTGGGCTTGTCGGCCACGTCGGCGGGGACGGGCAGCAGCGGGGCGTAGCGCCAGATGTTGTCCGGACCGGCCTCGATCTGCTTCCGCAGGCCCTCGGGGTCGCCGCTCGGCAGGTCGTACGCGACTTCGAGCGGCCCGAAACATTCCTGGCACGCGAAGATCGGGCCGAGCGGGAAGCGCTGGCCGCACTCGCGGCAGGACAGCGCGGCGGCGGGGCCCAGAGCGACGGTGGGGGTGTTTTCGGTGACTTGCACAGCCATGGAGGCGAGGCCCTTTCTCCTCATCTTCCTCGCGACGAATCTCGCCACGAGACGGATTTGGCACCTTCCCAAGCCGGGAGCCTCGCGCACGCGGGACATTTCAGCGTCCTGGCGGCAAGACCGGCTGGAGGGTTGCCGGGGCTTCAACGGGCCGTATCCCTCTGCCCCTCTGGATGAGCGGTATGGCGCTGGGCCGAAACCCAGGCGTTTGTGGCGCGGACCCCGACATGCGACGGCCATCCGCGTTGTTCAAGACTGTAACCGAAGGCCGTGACTGTTGAGATAGTCGTCCGAACCGCGAGATGGATCACACAGGCCGCCGATCCGGCGGCGACCGAGGAGTCGTAGACGTGCTGGAAGAGGTGGAGGGCTGGCTGAGCAGCCGCTCCTGGTCCGCCGCGGACCGCCCGCTGGGGCAGCTGCTGGAGGCGAAGCGCCAGACGGGCCGCACGGTCAGCGTGGTGCTGCCCGCGCTCGACGAGGAGGCCACCGTCGGGGCGATCGTGTCGGTGATCCGCGCCGAGCTGATGACCGACACCGTCCCGCTCGTCGACGAGCTGGTGGTGCTGGACTCCGGCTCCACCGACCGCACCGCCGAGGTCGCGGCGGCGGCCGGCGCCCGGGTCGTCCACCGCGACAGCGTCCTGCCGCGGCTGCCCGCCCTCCCCGGCAAGGGCGAGGTGCTGTGGCGCTCCCTGCTGGTCACCACCGGCGACATCGTCTGCTTCATCGACGCCGACCTGCGCGAATTCTCCGCCGGCTTCGTCTCCGGGACCGTCGGCCCGCTGCTCACGGATCCGGACATCCAGTTCGTGAAGGCGATGTACGACCGCCCCCTGGAGACCGGCGCCGAGGGCGCCGGGGCCGGCCAGGGCGGCCGGGTGACGGAGCTGGTCGCCCGTCCGCTGCTGAATCTGCACTGGCCGCAGCTGGCCGGCTTCGTCCAGCCCCTGGGCGGCGAGTACGCGGCCCGCCGCTCCCTCCTGGAGCGGCTGCCGTTCCCGGTCGGCTACGGCGTCGAGCTCGGCCTGCTCGTCGACGCCCTGCACACTGTCGGCCTCGACGCCCTCGCCCAGGTGGACGTCGGCGTACGCAAACACCGCCACCAGGACGGCCAGGCCCTGGGCCGGATGGCCGCCGCGATCTACCGGACCGCGCAACTGCGCCTGACCCGCGGCCACTTGGTGCGCCCCCGGCTCACCCAGTTCGACCGCGGCGAGCAGGGCTTCGTCCCGCGCACCACGGAGGTCGACACCGAGGAGCGCCCCCCGATGGCCGAAATCCCGGAGTACGCGGAGCGGCGCGCGGCCTGAAGACCCGCGGCCTCTTCCACGGACGGCAGGTGAACCCGCTCCGCGGGCCTGCCGTCGGCCACGCACCATCGCCCGCGCACACAGGCAGCCGCACCGGACGTGACGCCCAGTCCTGCCGCAATCCGCACGCCCGCACCGCCCCCCTGGTCGAGCCGGGCAGGCCACGGGCGACATCCCCCGAACTTCCCGGAGGGGAAGCCATATTCAGTTACTGACGGGTAGTCGGAGCGGGTAGGGTGACGGCGTTCTTGATCTTGCTTTGTGACCAGGGGGAAGTCTTTTCATGCGTATCTCTACGGGGCAGATCCTCACCGCCGTGGCGGCAGTGGGCGTGCTGGCCACCGCGACGCCCGCTCAGGCACAGTCGGGCGACTCGGCGCAGCAGCTCGTGACCAAGGCTGCCGCCGCCCCGTCCGCGGGCACCAAGGGTGCGGCGGCGGGCCTGCGCAAGCTGTACGACGAGCGCTTCACCGTCAAGCCCAACAACGCGCACTACCCGGGGCTCAAGGTGAGCCCGGACAAGGCGATGAAGTCGCTGAAGCACTGCTTCAACTGCACGTTCCCCGTCAAGGGGGCGCCCAAGAAGTTCCCGAAGGAGAACCAGCGGATCAACCTTGAGGCCTGCGCAGTCTTCTTCGCCTGCAAGGACGCTCCGGTGCGCTACCACGGCATCGGCTCCATGAGGAACGCCTGGTACTTCACCGCGGAGAAGGGCCACTTCGACGGCAAGGGCTCGAAGGTCTACTTCAACTTCTACACGGACTCCAAGGGCTACCTGGAGCTCCACGTCGAGGGCTACGTCACCCATCCGAGCGTGCCCGACTCGCTCAACAAGCGCTTCGCCGTCGAGAAGTGGCAGAGCTTCGCCCACAACATGGGCGTCGAGCTCGACTGAGTCCCGCACTGCGGATGGAGCGCGTCGCAACCGCTGCGCCCCCGGCTCCTGGCAGGCTCCGGCCGGCCAGGAGCCGGGGGCGCTCCCTCCGCGGGGCGGCGGAGCCCGGCCGGGCAGACCGCCGGGGTACCGGCACATGACCGGGACCGCCCTCGGACACGACCTGGCCGAGTTCCGTACGTTTGCGCGGATCTGCGGGTGGTTAATCTGGCGTCATGGTCTCCGAGAGGGTCTCTGAAGGCAATGCGGTCCCTGCAGGTGCCGAGGTTCTTGTCGCGTCGAATCGCGGGCCGGTCTCCTACGGTCTGACGGAGGACGGCACGCTCACCGCCAAGCGGGGCGGGGGCGGGCTGGTGTCCGGGCTGTCGGCCATCGGGCCCGGCACGGACGCGGTGTGGGTGTGCGCCGCACTGGGCGACGGGGACCGGGAGGCCGTACGGCGGACGGGCGGTGCGCTGGAGCCGGGGGACACCGGTGGACAGCGCGTCCGGATGCTGGACATCCCGGCCGAGGTGCATGCCGAGGCCTACAACGGCATCGCGAACTCGGTGCTGTGGTTCGTCCACCACATGCTGTACCAGACGCCGCTGGAGCCGGCCTTCGGTGCACAGTTCCGGGAGCAGTGGACGTCGTACGAGGCGTACAACCGCACCTTCGCACAGGCGCTGGCCGACGAGGCCGCCGAGGGTGCGGCGGTGCTGGTGCAGGACTACCACCTGTCCCTGGTCCCGGGGATGCTGCGGGCGCTGCGGCCCGACGTACGGATCGCCCATTTCTCGCACACGCCGTGGGCGCCGCCGGAGTACTTCCGGATGCTGCCGGACGACATCGCCGAGCAGCTGCTGCGGGGGATGCTGGGCGCCGACCGGCTGGGGTTCCTGACGCACCGCTGGGCGGACGCGTTCCGCGCGTGCTGCGCCGAGGTGGTCGACGGCACCGGCGAGACCCGGATCGGTGTGCACGGGCTCGGGGCGGATGCCGGGTTCCTGCGGGAGCGGTCGCAACAGGCGGACGTCAACGAGCGGCTGACCGCCCTGCGGGAGCAGATCGGCGCGGGGCCCGACGGGACGGCACGCAGGACCGTCGTCCGGGTGGACCGGACCGAGCTGTCGAAGAACATCGTGCGGGGGCTGCTCGCCTACCGGGAGTTCCTGGCGGGACACCCGTCGTGGCACGAGCGCGTCGTACACGTCGCGTTCGCCTATCCGTCGCGCCAGGACCTGGCCGTCTACCGGGAGTACACGGCACAGGTCGGACGGCTCGCCGAGGCGATCAACGCCGAGTACGGCACGGAGAGTTGGCAGCCGGTCGTGCTGCATGTGAAGGATGACTTCGCGCGCTCGCTGGCCGCCTACCGCCTGGCGGACGTGGCGCTGGTCAACCCGATCCGGGACGGGATGAATCTGGTCGCGAAGGAGATCCCGGTGGTCTCCGACCATGGCTGTGTGCTGGTGCTCTCCCGGGAGGCCGGGGCCCACGAGGAGCTGGGCGAGGACGCCCTCACGGTCAACCCGTACGACGTCAGCGGCACCGCGCGGGCGCTGCACGAGGCGCTGTCGATGGCGGCCGGGGAACGCAGCGAGCGCACGGCGCGGCTGGCCGCTGCCGCCACGGCGCTGCCGCCGGCGCAGTGGTTCCTGGAGCAGTTGCGGGCGCTGAAGGAGGACACCCCGAAGCGGGATGCCCCCTGAGCCGTTCTCCGCGACGGCCGTTCCGGTCTGCGGGCCGCGTGGTTACGTTCGCTCGGGGGAGCCGCCGGCCGGGGCGGCGTCGAGGAGGCCGCGCAGGGTCTCGCGGTGCAGGTCGGCGATCGGGCCGACCAGGTCCGGGTGGCGCAGCAGCGGCGCCGCGCGGTGATCGCGAGGGCTGGGAATCGTCAGCCGGCGGGCGGTGCCCACGTTGTCCGCGCCGTGATGGGTTGCGGCCAGGCAGGCCGCCGCCACCACGGCGAGATCGGCGTCGGCCAGCAGGCAGGCCGCCCAGCTGACGACGGTTTCGTCCACCCAGCTGCGCCAGGCGTCTGCGGCTCCCTCCGGCGGAGGGGCATCGGCGCCGGTGACGAAGTCCAGCCGGGCGGAGCCGCCGGGGCCGAGCAGGATCACCAGTTCGGCGTCCAGCTCGGTGGGGTAGCGCAGGGCGGCGGCGATGGTGACCGCGTGACCTGCCTGAGCCTCGGCCAGGGCATCGTCCAGCGGGCCGGCCGCCGACGGGAATGCCGACAGCAGCCAGCGGGTGGAGGCAGCTATGACGGGCGAGAGAGCAGTGGGCATGGCGGAACCGTCCTTCACATGTGCCCGCCGGGGCGCTGTCACCTGTGCGTGATCCGGCCGCGGGCACTCGGCGCGCCCAGGGGCGCGCGTGGCAGGTAGGAGCGTAGAGCGGCGGCACTGAGCGGTGACAGGACCTACATCACAGCCGGGGGCCGGTCGGCGCGCACGGCCGGGCCTGCGGCGGCCGGCTGAGCGGCAACGGGACGCACATCACAGCCCGGGACCGGTCGCCCACCACGGCCCGCGCAGGCCGTGACCGTACGGCCACGGCTCTTCAGGTCGAGCATGCTGCGGCGCGCGAGGGCACCCTCAGGAGCGCGCGCCCTGGCCCTCGTCCAGCCGGTCGGCCAGGGCGGCGAGCAGCCCGACGACCCCGGTCGGGCCGTCGACCACCAGATCCGCGCGGTCGGCCAGCTCGGCGACCTCGTTGCTGCCGCTGCACACCAGGACACCGTTGAGGCCGTCGGAACGCAGCTTTTCGACGGCGGCGAAGGCCGCCAGGTCCCCCAGGTCGTCACCGGCGTAGAGGACGGTGGCGGCACCGGTCTCGCGGACCCAGTCGGCCAGGGCGACGCCCTTGTCCATGCCCGGCGGGCGGAGCTCCAGGACGAGACGGCCCGGCTCGACGATCAGGCCGTGGCGTTCGGCGAGCGCGGTGAGCGGGCCGCGCAGCCGGTCGAAGGCGCCCTGGGGGTCGCTGGCACGGCGGGTGTGTACGGCGATGGCGCGGCCGCCCTTGCGCTCGATGGCGGTCTCGACCCAGGTGCCGTGCCAGACGCCGGAGGCGTCCAGGACGCCGGGGAGCTCGCCCTGTATGGCGGCGACGCCGGGGTGCGGCGCAGGCGCGTGGACGGTGCCGGTGGCCGCCTCCCAGCGCTCGGCGCCGTAGTGGCCGAGGACGGTGAGATGGTCCAGGCCCGGTACGTCGGCGAAGCCGCCGAGGCGGACCGCGACGGTGGCCGGGCGGCCGGTGATCACCGCGGCGGCGCGCAGCCGGGGCACCAGACGGCCGAGGGCGGCGACGGCGCCGCCATGGGCACGGGCCTTCTCCGGGTCGGGGACGATATCGGCGAGGGTGCCGTCGAAGTCGAGGGCGATGACGGCGCGTTCCGGGTGGGCCAGCAGCGCGGCGAGGCCGTCGCGGCCGGCAGGGGTGCGCGGGGCCGGCACGGATCCGGGTGTCGGCTGGGAGTGCGGCGCGGCGTTCGGGGGGCTGCCCATGGCGCCGACCCTACCGGGGTGGAACGGGCGCCGGGGGGAGCTCCCGGCGGCAGGGCGAGGGTGCACGGGCGCATCGGGGCGGCGGCCGGGCGCCCGCGTCAGCGGCGGGCGCGGCGGGCGTCCCGGACACGGCGCAGGCGGTTGACCGTGACGGGGTCGTGGGCGAGCGCCCGGGGGTCGTCCAACAGGGCGTTGAGGAGCTGGTAGTAGCGGGTCGGGGAGAGGCCGAGCCGCTCGCGGATGGCGCGCTCCTTGGGGCCGGGACCCGGCCAGGAGCGCCGCTCGACGGCGAGCACCGCCTCGTCGCGGGCGGAGAGCCCCGCCAAGCTCTCACCGGCCCCGGTACCGCCGCCCGGACCGGCCGGGCCGCCCGTGCCTTCCGTACCGCCTGTCATCACGCTTCCACGATAAGCGCACGGTCGGACAACGCCCGGCCCGTCGCCCCGGCCGGCACCGGCCCGGCCGCCCGCCCGCACCCCCGCGTCCCCACCGTCATTCGCCGGTGTTGTCCGCCGCGTCCGCGGTGTTCTGGATGTCGGTGAGCACCCCGGCCGGGTTGCCCCGCGGTCCGACCGCGGCGCCCATCTTCGCCTTGACCGTCTTGGAGATGAGTGGCCACGAGGTCTTGTTGGCCGGGTAGAACTCGGCGTTGGCGAGCTGCTTGAGGAAGCTGTGCAGCTTGGCGTACTTGTCGTCGGCCAGCATCGCCTGCGAGGCGAGGCTGGTGACCGGCAGCAGGCCGTAGTCGCCGGAGAACTTCTCGACGTTCTTGTCGCTGTAGACGAAGTCGAGGAACTTACCTACCTGGGCGCGGTGGCCGCCCTGCTTGAACGCCATCATCCAGTCGGCAACACCCATGGTGGCCTTGGCCTTGCCGTGGGCGCCGGGCAGCTCGATGCTGCCGTAGTCGACGCCCTTGGCCGCGGCCTGCTTCATCAGGGTGGGGTGGCCGTTGAGCATGCCGACCTTGCCTTCGGCGAAGCCCTGGAAGGCGTCCTTGCGGTTGAGCTTGGCCGGGTCGGTGCCGGTCAGGCCCTTGCCGACGAGGTTCTCCTTCAGCCAGTTGAAGGTCTTGACGTTCTCCGGCGAGTCGATCGTGTACTTGCCGATGCTGTCGGTGTAGCCGCCGCCACCGCTGAGCATCCACTGCATCGTCTCGGCCTGGGTCTCCTCCCGGCCGAGCGGCAGCGCGAAGGGCATCTTGACGCCGTGGGCCTTCAGCAGCTGGGCGTCGTGGGCTATGTCGTCCCAGTTCTGCGGCGGGGCGGTGATGCCGGCCTGGGCGAACAGCTTCTTGTTGTAGAAGAGCCGGCGGGTGCTGGCCCCGAAGGGCATGCCGTACTGGACCCGTTCGTACTCGCCGGCCTCCGCGAGAGAGGGGATGAAGTTGCTCTCGGTGGTGACGTTGAGCAGCTTGTCGACGCTGTAGAGCTTGCCCTTGGCGGCGTAGTCCGCGTACGCGCCGGTCTGTGCGAGGTCCGGGGCGTGGCCGTCCTTGACCAGTTGCTCGACCTTCTTGTCGACGTCCGTCCAGCTGTAGACCTGGACATCGACCTTGATGCCGGGGTTCTTCTTCTCGAAGGCGCGGACGAGTCCGTCCCAGTACTGCTGGGAGCCGTTGGACTTGCTGTCGCCGTAGTCCGCCGCGATCAGCTTGAGGGTGACATCGCCGTCGCCCGAGCCGAGGCCACAACCGGTAAGAGTCAGTGTCATGGAAGTGGCGATCGTCGCCGCCGCCAGGCTCAAGTACCGCCGCTGCACCGCTGTTACCGCCCTTTGTTCTGAAATTCCGTGCTTGCCGGGTATTACCCCGCCGTCTCAGGGGTCCCCCTCCAACGGCATGAACAGCGAGTCTCCCCCGCGCTCTTTACAAGGTCTACACCACCCCCCGTTTACCGGAGGTACCCCCTCCGCGCCGTTCACTCCGTGCGATCCACCCGGTGAGTGGACTAGACCTTTCGGGCCGGATCGCGCAAAACTGTTCCCGTGAGACACGTCATCGCCCTTGATGTGGGCGGCACCGGCATGAAGGCCGCCCTCGTAGGGGTGGACACGGCGCCTTCCGGGGGGACAGCTGCCGGTCCGCCCGTTCTGCTCTACGAGGCACGGCGCCCCACCGGCCGCGAGCGGGGCCCCGACGCGGTGGTCGAGGCCATCCTCGGCTTCGCCGCCGAGCTGCGCGACCTCGGCGCGGCCCGCTTCGGCGTCCCCGCCGAAGCGGCCGGCGTCGCCGTCCCCGGCATCGTCGACGAGCACTCCGGCACCGCCGTCTACGCCGCGAACCTCGGCTGGCGGGACGTACCGATGCGGGCGCTGCTGTCCGAGCGGCTCGGCGGGGTGCCGGTCGCCCTCGGCCATGACGTCCGCACCGGCGGCCTGGCCGAGGGCCGGATCGGCGCCGGCCGGGACGCCGACCGGTTCCTGTTCGTACCGCTGGGCACGGGGATCGCGGGCGCCATCGGCATCGGCGGCCGGATCGAGGCCGGGGCGCACGGCAGCGCGGGCGAGATCGGCCACATCGTCGTGCGGCCCGGCGGACGCGTCTGCGGCTGCGGTCAGCGCGGCTGTCTGGAGACGCTGGCCTCGGCCGCCGCGGTCGGCCGTGACTGGGCGGCGGTCTGCAACGACCCGCAGGCCAGCGCGGCGGACGCGGCCAAGGCCGTGGAGTCCGGCGACGAGCGGGCCCGCGCCGTCTGGCAGAACGCCGTGGACGCCCTCGCCGACGGTCTGGTCACCGGCCTCACCCTGCTCGACCCGCGGACGCTGATCATCGGCGGCGGGCTCGCCGAGGCGGGCGACACGCTGTTCACACCTCTGCGGGAAGCGGTCCGCCGCCGCGTTACCTTCCAGCGGCTCCCCTCGATCGTTCCGGCGGCCCTGGGGGACGCCGCCGGGTGCCTGGGCGCAGGACTGCTCGCCTGGGATCTTCTCTCCACGGAGGTAACCGCCTGATGGCACAGCAACAGTCCGCGCAGCGGCCCTCGGACCCCGGGCGCACCGTTCTGGCCGGCGCCCGGGTCGCCCGGCCGTCCGGCGTCGTCGAGCGCGGCCGGATCACCATCGAGGGCGGCCGGATCGGCGATGTCCACAGCCGTGACCCCGAACTGGACGAGGCGGCGTCCGGACGCGTCGTGGACCTCTCGGGCCACCTCATCGTCCCCGGCTTCGTCGATATGCATGTGCACGGCGGAGGCGGCGGCTCGTTCTCGTCCGCCGACCCCGAGGAGTGCATGACGGTGGTGGAGACCCACCGCAGGCACGGCACCACCTCGATGCTCGCCTCCACCGTCACCGGCGAACTGGCCGACCTCGCCCGGCAGGCCGCGGTGCTCGCCGAGCTGGTCCAGCAGGGCGAGCTGGCCGGTATCCACTTCGAGGGCCCGTTCATCTCCGCGCAGCGCTGCGGCGCCCACCAGCCGGAGCTGCTGCGCGACCCGGACCCGGCCGACGTCCGCAAGCTCATCGGCGCCGCGCACGGCACCGCGGCGATGATGACCGTCGCGCCCGAACTGCCCGGCGGCCTGGAGTCCGTACGGCTGCTCGCCGACGCCGGGGTGATCGCTGCCATCGGCCACACCGACTCCACCTACGACGCCACGCGTCAGGCCATCGAGGCCGGCGCCACCGTCGCCACCCACCTCTTCAACGCGATGCCCGCGCTGGGCCACCGCGCGCCCGGCCCGGTCGCCGCGCTCCTGGAGGACGAGCGGATCACCGTCGAGCTCATCAACGACGGCACCCATCTGCACCCCGCCATCCTGCAGCTCGCGGTCCGCGAGGCCGGCGACGGTCGGGTCGCGTTCATCACCGACGCCATGGGCGCGGCCGGTATGAACGACGGGATGTATCCGCTCGGCCCGATGCAGGTCGAGGTCAAGGACGGGGTCGCGCGGATCAGCGAGGGCCCCACGGCCGGTTCGATCGCCGGCTCCACCCTCACCCTGGACCGGGCCTTCCGACGCGCCGTCACCCTCGACGGCCTGACCATCGACCAGGCCGTACAGGCACTTTCGGCCACCCCGGCCCGCCTCCTGGGCATCGACGGGCGCACCGGCTCCCTGCAGACCGGCAAGGACGCCGACCTGGTGGTGCTGGACGCCGCGTACGACCTGGTGGGGGTCATGCGCCGGGGCGAGTGGCTGGTTCGTCCGGCGGGCGTCTGACGCACGTACCGGCGGCGGGCAGCCGCACGGCCGGCCGGCCCTCCGGCCGGCCCCGGAGCATCCGGCGGCGTTCCCGGGTCTGGGCCAACCACCACCGGCGATGGCATGATCGCTCGCGCACTTGTCCGTATGCCGCCGCCGCGTGCGCGGTTGTCCGACGCCCGGCCGCCCGGCCATGACTGCCCGGAGGGGCGACCATGATCCTCACGGTCACGCTGAACGCCGCCCTGGACATCACCTACCGCGTTCCCCAGCTCCTTCCGCACACCACGAACCGGATCACCGAGGTGTCCGAACGCCCCGGCGGCAAGGGCCTGAACGTCGCCCGGGTGCTGGCCGCGCTCGGCCACCGCACGGTCGCCACCGGCTTCGCGGGCGGCGGCACCGGCGAGGCGCTGCACGCGCTGCTCGCGGAGACCGAGGTCACCGACGCACTGGTGCCGGTCGGCGGCGCCACCCGCCGCACCGTCGCCGTCGTCGACGCGAGCAGCGGGGACACCACCCAGCTCAACGAGCCGGGCCCGACCGTCTCCCCCGCCGAATGGGACACCTTCCTCGGCACCTACCGCGAACTGCTGGGCGAGGCACGGGCGGTGGCCCTGTGCGGCAGCCTGCCGCCGGGCGTTCCGGTCGATGTCTATGCCCGCCTCACCCGCGCCGCGCGCAGCGCCGGCGTCCCGGTCCTGCTGGACACCAGCGGCGAACCGCTGCGCCGCGGCCTGGCCGCCCGCCCCGACCTCGCCAAGCCCAACGCCGATGAACTCGCCGCCCTCACCGGCAGCACCGAACCACTGCGCGCCGCCCGCGACGCCCGCCGCCGCGGCGCCCATGCGGTGGCCGCCTCACTCGGCCCGGACGGCATGCTCGCGGTGACCGCCGACGGCACCTGGCAGGCCACCCCGCCACGGCGGATCGCCGGCAACCCGACCGGCGCCGGCGATTCCGCGGTGGCCGGCCTGCTGTCGGGGCTGGTGGAGGAGCTGCCCTGGCCGGACCGGCTGACCCGCGCGGTGGCGCTGTCCGCGGCGACCGTACGGGCCCCGGCAGCGGGCGAGTTCGACGCGGCTACGTATGAAGAGCTGCTGCGGACGGTGAGGGTGGCAGCGCCTCCGCCGGAGGCACGCGGTAGGTGAAGTAACTTCCCTTCAATTGCGTTGGCCTATATGCACGTTGTGGCGAGATTCTCGGACGGTTAGCGTCGCCTCACCTTGATCATTATCTCTGGGAGGCAAAGATGAAGACCACGAGGAAGCTCGCACGCATCGCGGCGACCGGGGTGGCCACACTCGGGATCGTGTCCGCCATGGGCGCCACCGCGACGACGGCCGGCGCAGTTGCCGCGGACCGAGCCGGTGTTTGGGCAGTGGACGGGCATTCCTTCACCATCCGAGCCGGCGCAAGCACGTCATCAGCCAAGCTCGCGACCATCAGCAACCCTGAAGCGAAGGTTGCTTGCACTCACACCCCGTGCGTAAGGAACAACAACGGCGGTTCCTACACCTGCTGGCGTGGGGGCCCGTCGGACAACGATTGGCTCAAGGTCGTCTGGGGCAACAGGTCGGGGTGGGTCGCCGCTGCCTGCGTGGAGGGTGGCCGTATCTAGTCCGACCGAGCGGAGGCCACGTTGGGCGAGAAGGCGTATCCCTCACGCGTGGGGAGCTCGACCGTCCAAGTGGCCGACGTGCCTTCCCTGTTGAGCGTCATGGGGCCGCCTCTCAGCGGCGCCGCCACCGGCCCGTCAGCGCCTGGCCAGCCACACCTTGTCCAGGTTCACATCGCACTGGTTCCCACTCTCGCAGGACAACTTGACGGTGTTGGTGCCCTTGTTGAGCTGCACATACGACCAGGTCCTGGTCCAGCCCTTCTCCCAGGAGCCTTCCGGGGCGTGCGCGAAGTTCCCCATGTTGATCGGCCGGCCGTCCGCAGCGCCGTTCACGTTCAGCGTGAGGTTGGCGTCCTTGCCGGGAACGCCGTAACCGACCCAGAGCTTGTACTTGCCGGGAGCCTTGACATCAACCGTCCACGTGGCCGCCGCGCCGGGGGTGCTCATGCCCCCCACATACGTCCCGCCGGGCGAGCGCGCGCCCGGGACGTCCTTCGCCGTCGTCGCCCCGCCGTCCAGCCGCAGGCTACCCGCGTCCTGCTTGGGCAGCTTGCCGGGAGCGGGCTTCTTGGGCTTGTCACCGGGGGCCACCGTGTCACCGGCCGTCGGACCCGGCTTGCCCGCGGTGTCCTTGTTGTTCTTGCCGTTGGTGAGCATTGCGACGCCGATGCCTATGCAGACCACCGCGACCACCGCGACGGCGCCGATCAGCAGGCCGTTACGGCCGCGGCGCGGCTCCGGGCCGCCGTTGCCGGGGGCCGGGACGGAACGCGTACGGTCACCGCCGGGCAGCGTTTCCGGGGCGGCGTAGTGGGCGTTCTGCTGCCCGTACGTCACCTGCTGCGGGGCCTGCTGCCCGTACTGGCGCTGGCCGACCGTCCGCACCTGGTTGTAGGAGGTACGCGGGACGCCCGGCTGCCGCGCCGCCGCACCGTCGCCCGACGGGCCCGCCGCGCCGCCCTCGCCGCCTTCCGAGCGGTAGAGGTAGCCGAACGGGTCGTCGTTCTCCGGCGTGTCCGCGCCGTTGTTGCCGGCCGTCATTCCGTGTCACTCCCAAGCGATCTGTGCGCGTCTGTACGCGTCTGCCCGCGTGCGCTGTCGTCTTCTGCGCGAACTGTCTTTCGGGCCCCCGTCGGCGCCGCGCCGCATCGGCGCAGCCTACCCCCTCAAGGCCTGCACACACCGAGCCCGGAGGGCCACAAGATCGCTACGGATCGGTGAACTGCTGGTGCGGGGGCCGGAGCGCGCCCGGTGTGAGATACGCGGCACCGGGCCGGGCCGTCGCGGCGGGCAGCCGACTGCTCAGCCCGCCGCCCGCCGGTTCGCCTTCGAGCGGGAGCGCTTCTCGACGTACATCCGCTGATCGGCCGACTCCAGCACTTCCTCGGCCGACATCCCGCAGCTCGCCCAGCCGATGCCGAAGCTGGCACCCACCCGGACCGCCCGGCCCTCCACCCGGATCGGCGGGATGATCGCGTTCCGCAGCCGGACCGCGAGGTCCTGGGCGTCGGCGGTGCCGAGGCCGTCGGCGAGCACCACGAACTCATCGCCGCCGAGCCGGGCGACCGTATCGCCGTCCCGGACGCCGCTGGTCAGCCTGCGGGCGACCTCGATCAGCACCGCATCGCCGGTGTTGTGCCCGAAGCGGTCGTTGATCGACTTGAAGCCGTCGAGATCGCAGAAGAGGACCGCGAGCCCCTTGGAGCCGTCGTCGGCCGGACCGTCCGCGGGGCCGGCGAGATGGACGTGGTGGTCGAACGGGGCCGGGGGCCCGCCCTCGAAGCCGTCGAGCCCGTCGAACGGCTCCTTGCCGTCCGGCCGGAAGCCGTGCGGATCGCGGGAGGCGGAGCCGAGGCCGCCCGAGGAGGCGTAGGCGTCCGCCATCGAGCCCGGCGCGCGCGAGCACAGCCGGGCGCCGAGCCGGGCCCGCAGCTCGGCGCTGTTGGGCAGCCCGGTCAGCGAATCGTGGCTGGCGCGGTGCGCGAGCTGGAGCTCGTGCCGCTTGCGCTCCTCGATGTCCTCGACGTGGGTGAGCAGGAATCGGGGCCCGTCGGCGGTGTCGGCGACGACGGAGTTGCGCAGCGAGACCCACACGTAGGTGCCGTCCCTGCGGGCCAGCCGCAGCTCGGCGCGGCCACCCTCGGCGGAGGTGCGCAGCAGCGTGCCGATGTCCTCGGGGTGGACCAGGTCGGAGAAGGAGTAGCGGCGCATCCCGGAGGCCGGGCGGCCCAGCAGCCGGCACAGCGCGTCATTGGTCCGTAGCAGCCGCCCGTGCTCTTCACCGCCCATTTCGGCCACGGCCATCCCGCTCGGGGCGTACTCGAACGCCGCCCGGAAGCTCTCCTCGCTGGCGCGCAGCGCCTGCTGCTCGCGCTCCAGCCGGACCAGGGCGCGCTGCATGTTCGCCCGCAGCCGGGCGTTGCTGATCGCGATGCCGGACTGGAAGGCGTACATCTGCAGGGCTTCCTGGCCCCAGGGGCCCGGCCGCCGGCCGTTGCGCGGCCGGTCGACGGAGATCACTCCGAGCAGCTCGCCGCCGGTCGCCGTGGTGTACATGGGCGCGAAGAGGCGGTCCATGGGGTGCCACTCGTCGTGGAACCGGGGCGCGGGTCCGGCCGTGTGCCACTGCGGTACGTCGTCGTCATCGAGCACCCAGCCCTCGGTGTGCGAGATGAAGCAGAGGTCGCCCCAGCGCTCGCCCATGGACAGCCTGCGGTCCCAGGAGGTGCGGGAGCCGACCCGCCCGGCCATCAGCGCCTCGGCGCCCGCGCTGCCGGCGACCGCGGCGACCACGAGATCGCCGTCGGGGCGGACGAGATTGACCGCGGCCAGCTCATAGCCGAGCCCGGTGATCGCGCCGTCGGCGACCGTCTGCAAGGTGTCCGCGAGGCTGCGTGCGGTATTCAGCTCGGCGACCACTTGGTGCAGCTGCCGCAGGGTCGCAAGACGGACGTATGGCTCCGACTCGGTCTCCATCGCTCGCTCTCCCTGAGACCTCGACAGCAAACTCCACGATTCTTTGTCGTCCGATTCCCAGCTCACTGAATCACAGTGAGCTGTTCACCCGGTACACAGGGTCAACAATTAGCGCCTGCTGTGACTCAAGTCACAAACCCTGCGGAACGTTTGGCGATCTTCCATCAATCCGAAAGGGGAGCGCGCCTTCATTATTTCTACACTTCCTGAACGCAAATTTCCCGAACGTTCCGGACTTCCGTCGTCAGACCTAGGACGCGGGTGGTCCCCGGGCCCGATGCGCGCCGGGGGCGGGCGAAGTTAGCGTTTATGGCGTGTTCACGAAAAGCCCTGCCGATGCGGCGGCCTCCGAGGCCGCCGCTCCTTCCGCGCCCGCCGTCGCCCTCACCTCCGTGCCGGGCGGCCCGCCCATCCCGCATTCTGTTGGGGTGAGTGACGACGAATTCCGTGCCGCACTGTCCCGCCTCGCCGCCGGCGTGGTGCTGATCACCGCCCACGACCCGGACGACGGGCCGCGCGGCGAGGACGTCGGCATGACCGCCACGGCGTTCCTGTCCGTATCCCTCGACCCGCCGCTCGTGATGGTGAGCGTTCGCAACGACTCACGGATGGACGACCTGCTGGAGCTGCAGCCGCTCTGGGCCGTGTCGGTGCTCTCGGGACATCAACGGCAGATTGCCGGACGGTTCGCGATGAAGGGCCGCATCAGCGACCGGCTTCTCTTCGAGGACATTCCGTCCGTACGGGGCGAAGTGTCCGGCGCTCCGCTCATCGGCGGCGCGCTGGCGACCCTGGAGTGCCGCACCGAGCAGCGGGTCGCGGCCGGCGATCACACGCTCGTCATCGCCCGCGTCCTGGCCACGACGCTCTCCAGCGACGACGACGGGCCGCTGACGTACTTCCGGGGGAAGTACCGGCAGTTGGGGTGAGTCCGGAGGGCACGGGCGGCCGGGGGCGGCGGGGGCGGTCAGCCCCAGTCGCGGCCCGAGCGGCCGCGCTTGGTGTCGCCGCGCTGCTTCTTCTCGCGCAGCCGCCGCTCATTGATGCCCCGTGGGATCCGTGACTTACGGCGCGGCTTGGGCGGTGGCGCGGTGGCCTCGGCCAGCAGCGACGCCAGCCGGACGGCGGCGGTCTCGCGGTTGCGCCACTGCGAGCGGTGCTCAGAGGCGCGTACGGACAGCACGCCGTCGACCAGCCGGCCCGCCAGCCGCTCCAGGGCGCGCTCCTTCCACACGGGCGGCAGTGCCTGCGTCTTGTCGAGGTCGAAGCGCAGCTCGACCTGGCTGTCGCTGGTGTTGACGTGCTGGCCGCCCGGACCTGAGGAACGCGAGAAACGCCATACGAGCTCGGCCTCTGGAAGAGCGACCGAACCGCGGATGACATAGGGCCCGGACATGAGTCCTATGATCCCGCGTGTCACCGGGCCCCGTCACCCGCTTTTCGGGGTCATCGCCGGACGTCCACATCAGGATTCGGCAAAGAGAGTAAAGACTGCTGGAACCTGGCGGTCCCCTGATGGCGTTGTGGTGGGTGACGGTAGCTTCGTCCGCAGTACGGAGCCCGACGCTTCGACGAGTCGACAAGGAAAGGGACATCCCATGGCTGTAAGCCTGTCCAAGGGTGGCAACGTCTCGCTCACCAAGGAGGCACCGGGCCTGACCGCCGTCACGGTCGGCCTTGGCTGGGACGTCCGCACCACCACCGGCACGGACTTCGACCTCGACGCCAGCGCGATCGCGGTCAACCCCAGCGGCAAGGTCTACTCGGACCAGCACTTCATCTTCTTCAACAACAAGGCCACGCCGGACCAGTCGATCGTGCACACCGGCGACAACGTCACCGGCCAGGGCGAGGGCGACGACGAGCAGATCAACGTCAACCTGGCGGCGCTGCCGGCCGACATCGAGAAGATCGTCTTCCCGGTCTCGATCTACGACGCCGAGAACCGCAGCCAGAACTTCGGCCAGGTGCGGAACGCCTTCATCCGCATCATCAACCAGGCCGGTGGCGCCGAGATCGCCCGCTACGACCTCAGCGAGGACGCGGCCACCGAGACGGCCATGGTCTTCGGTGAGCTGTACCGCAACGGCGCGGAGTGGAAGTTCCGCGCGGTGGGCCAGGGCTACGCGTCGGGCCTCGTCGGCATCGCGCAGGACTTCGGCGTCAACGTCTGAGCCACGCCTGCAACCTGGCGCGGCCAGGTCAGCGCAACGGAGGGCCGGTTCCCCATGCGGGGGCCGGCCCTCGGCGTGTTCGAGGGGGCCGCGGTGGGCGCTGTGCGGCCCCGCTCAGGCGACCGCGTCCTCGGCCGCCCCGGGGGGCACGGCCAGCACCGCCACCTCGTCCAGTGACAGCCCGAGCGTGCCGGCCAGCGCGGCGACCGTGAAGAACGCCGGTGTCGGAGCCCGGCCGGTCTCGATCTTCCGCAGCGTCTCGGCGGACAGCCCCGCCGCCGCCGCGACCTCGACCATGCTCCGCTCGCCGCGCGCCCTGCGCAGCAGCGCGCCGAGCCGCTCACCGCGTTCGCGTTCCCAAGGAGTCAGTGGAGTGCGCACCATGCCCGTGACACTAATACCGGTAAAGAAATACCGCCCGGGCTGCCGCTGTGCGGTGCGGGCGGGGACGAGCGGGAGGTCGTACACATGGTGGAGATCAAGACGGATGCGGCACTGGACGCCATGCGGGTGGCGGGCCGGGTCGTCGGCGACGCGCTGGCCGCGGTGCGTGCGGCGGCCGCCCCGGGCGTGCGGCTGCTGGACCTGGACGAGGTCGCCCGTGCGGTCCTGCGCGAGGCCGGCGCCGACTCACCGTTCCTCGGCTACCACCCGTCCTTCGCCCCCACCCCCTTCCCCGCCGTCATCTGCGCCTCCGTCAATGACGCGATCGTGCACGGCATCCCGGACGGGTCCCGGCTGCGCGACGGCGACCTGGTGAGCATCGGCTGCGGCGCCCTCGTGGACGGCTGGGCCGGCGATGCGGCCATCAGCTTCACGGTCGGCACCGCCCGCGCCGAGGACCAGCGGCTCATGGACACATGACGTAGCCGGGAGGGCGGGGGACGGGCGCCGGCGAGGCGGATGCGGGCGCCTGTCCGCCGCACCGGCGTGACACCATCAAGACGTGATCGACCTCGGCTACTCCCTCTCCCGCCGCTTTCCGGATCCGCCGCAGACGGACTACCGGACCGCGGACGTGCGCACGCTGCGCCATGACCTCTTCTGCGGCGATGTCTACCTCGCCGACACGAAGAAGGACCGCGAGCTGTCCACGGCCTGGGGCTGGGTACCGGTCCTCGACTTCGCCTGGGCGCTGTGCGACATCGTCGAGCAGCTCGACACCGACCCCCGGGGCAACCGCTCCGCCCGCCCGGTCCACGCCGAGCTGGACTTCACCGAATCCGCGGACCGGATCTTCTTCGAGCGCCGCTTCGGATGGGTGGACGTGGATGCCGACTGGATGTCGGCCGACGAGGCCCCGCTCACCTTCAACCACTCCGCGCTGCGCCGCGAGGCCCGCGACTTTCTGCACGACCTGATCGCCGACCTCACCGATATGCACGACGGCCTCGACGACAACCCGGCCATCTGGGACCTCCAGGCCCGCTTCCCCCGCATCTGAGCACCGGCAGGGCCGGCCAGGGAACTTGCCGTCATCCCCTGATCCGCAGGACAGGCCCGGACGGCTCACTCCACCCGCACCCCTGCCTGCGCCGCGAACGCCGGGGCCAGATCGAGCAGTTGGGACGCGCTGATCACCGCACCCGACAGCCGCTCGATCCCGCGCGCGATATCCAACGCGGCCGCACCCCGCAGATCGACGTCCTTCATCCGCACCTCGGAGAAATCCACCCGCGCCAGGGTGCAGTCGTCGAACGTCACCCGCTCCAGCTCGGCCCCCGCGAAGTCCGCCTCGACCAGCACACACCCCTCGAAGGCGACATCCCGCAGCTTCGCCTTCCGCAGATTCGGGAAGTCGATCTTCCCGCCACGCACCACGACGCGCTCCAGCACCGCACCGTGCAGCTGCGTCCCGCCGAGCCGGGCGTCCGACACCTCCACATCGCGCAGGGACGCCTGGGAAAAGTCCGTGCCGACCCCCCGCACCCCGCTCAGCACGCTGTCGATGATCCGCGCCCGGCTGAGCACCGTCTCGTCGAGCGTGCACCGCCGTACCGCGCAGTCCATGAAGCGCGCGCCGCGCGCCGACTGCCCCGCCCAGTCGGCGTCCGCGAACTCCAGCCCGTCGTAATCCCCCTCGGTCTCCAGCTCCGCGCCGTCGTACGCCGCCAGCTCCGGCAGTCGCACCTCCGGCCGCCGCACCGCCCGCACCGTCTCCTTGCCGCGCCCTGCCACGCGATCACCGCCTTCCCTGCCGGCCCTACCGGTCCGCCGTGCCTGTCCACGCCTGCACACCCCATCGTGAACCACACCACTGACAACGCGGCCCTGACCTGCAGAAACACCCGGTTCATCGACGGCTTGCCCAGGCCGCGGCCGTCCTCCGCCGAAGCGGCCGGGGCCCTACCGCACCACCGCCATCCCCCGCGCCGTCTCGTTCAGCCGCCGCCCGCCCGACTCCGTACACGTCACGATGTCCTCGATGCGGACCCCGAACCGCCCCGGCAGATAGATCCCCGGCTCGATCGAGAAGCACATCCCGGGCACCAGCGGCAGATGCTCGCCCTCCACCAGATACGGCGGCTCGTGCGTCGTCACCCCGATGCCGTGCCCGGTCCGGTGGATGAAGTACTCGCCGTACCCGGCAGCCTTGATCACCTTCCTGGCCACCCGGTCGATGTCCTGGCACGCGACGCCCGGCCGCACCGCCTCGAACGCCGCCTGCTGCGCCTCCCGCACGATGTCGTGCACCTTGCGCTCCTCGGCGCCCGGCTCCCCGACGTGCACGGTCCGCGACGTATCCGACCCGTACCCGTCCTTGAGGCCACCGAAGTCGAGCACGACCATGTCGCCGTCCTCGATGACCCGGTCCCCGGCCTCGTGGTGCGGATTGGCGCCATTGGGGCCCGACCCGACCACCGTGAAGTCCACCTGGCTGTGCCCGTGCTCGGTCAGCAGCCGCGCCAGATCCGCCGCCACGTCGGACTCCCGCCGGCCGCCGAAGCGCACCCGCAGGATCCCCTCGTACGCCGCATCCGCGGCGGCGCCGGCCGCGGCCAGCCGCGCCACCTCATGGGCGTCCTTGACGGCGCGCAGCATCGGCAGCGCCTCCGTCAGCGCGGCGTAGCCGGCCCCCGGCAGCGACCGCTGCAGCCCCAGCAGATGCAACGCCCATGTCGAGTCGGACACCCCGTAACGCCCTTGCGGATCCACCCACTTGGCGACCTCCGCATACGGTTCCGAGCCGTCGGTCCACCCCGACACCTCCATCGCCGGCGCCCCGGGCGAGCGCTCCGCATCGGGGTACTCCAGTACGGGCACCAGCAGCCGCGAGCGCCGCCCCGGCTCGATCACCAGGGCGGTCAGCCGCTCGGTCGCCGCGGGCGGCCGGTAACCGCACAGCCACAGCAGATCCGGACCCGGCGTCACGATCAGCCCGGCCAGCCCGGCGTCGGCGGCGGCCCGGCCCGCCCGGTCCATCCGCCGCTCGTAGTCCTCGTGCGTCATCAAAGTCACCATGCCGGTGAACTTACGCCGCCACGCCCCTCCCGGCTCGTCAAAACCCCTCCCCCACCGACCCCTTCACCCCTCCAGTTCACCGTCCCGGTCGCCCCTACGGCTCATCCCCCGGTAGGCCCTGCCAGGTCGCCCCGCCACCTCCCCCTCCCTCCTCGGCTCACCCGGCGCCTCCGGTTCACCGCTCAGCGCCGTGCGCGGCGCCTGCTCGCCGATGTGGCCGCGGTACGCGCGCAGGGCGCGTGCGCTGTTCCAGCCGAGCGCGCCCACCACACGGCCGCGGTCCCGGTAGAGCGCGACGAACCGGCCCTCCTGGGGATCGCCGTCGACGCAGGTGATCCGGGCGCCCTCGGGGCAGCGGCCGTAAAACTGGATCTTGGCGTCGTACTGGTCGGTCCAGCCGAACGGGACCGGCGCGTAGGGCACCGCGCCCCCGGGGCCGGCGAGCAGGTTCCTGGCGACGGCGAGGGCCTGTGCGGTGGCGTTCGTGCGTTGTTCGAGGCGGACGCGGTCGCCGGTGGCCGGGTGCGGCCAGTTGGCGACGTCGCCTGCCGCATAGATCCCGGGCGCGGCCCGGCAGTGGCTGTCACGGCGCACCCCGTCCCCCAGGGGGATGCCGGAGCCGGCCAGCCAGTCGGTGGCCGGCACCGAGCCGATCGCGACCACGACCACATCGGCGGGGAGGTGGGTGCCGTCGTCGAGCACCACCTCGGTGACCCGGCCGCTCCCGCCGGTCAGGCCGGTGACCCCGCGACCCATGTGCAGCCGGACCCCGTGGTCCCGGTGCAGACCGGCCACCAATCCGCCGACCCAGGTGCCGACTTGCCCGGCCAGCGGGGTGGGCGCGACATCGACGAGCGCGACGTCCAGGCCGAGCCCCCGTGCGGTGGCGGCGATCTCACTGCCGAGGAATCCGGCGCCGATCACCACGACCCGCGGCCGCCCAGCAACTGCGCACGCAGCGTAAGGGCGTCGTCGAGGGTGCGCAGCACGTGCACACCGGCCAGGTCGTGGCCGAAGGGCAGCCGGCGTGGCCGCAGCCCCGTCGCGATGACCAGGCCGTCGTAGGGCAGCCGGTCCCCGTCCGCGAGGGTGACGGTGCGCGCCGTCGGGTCCAGGCCGGTCGCCCGGCAGCCCAGGCGCAGGTCGACGTCCAGGCGCCGGAGGTCCGCTTCCTGGCGCAGCACGGTCGACTCCGGTTCCCGGTGGCCGGCCAGCACCTGCTTGGACAGCGGGGGCCGGTCGTAGGGCGCCCAGAGTTCCGCACCGGCCATGGTCAGCGTCCCGGCGAAGCCCTCGCGCCGGAGGGCGTCGGCCGCGGTGAGACCCGCGGCCGACGCACCCACGACGACGATCCGTTCCCTCACGGGCACTACGTCAGCACCTCGATGGCCAGCGCCGGGCAGCGGGCCGCGGCGTCCTCCACCGAGGAGCGCAGCGCGTCCGGCGGGAGGGCGTCGAGGAGGACGACGATGCCGTCGTCCTCCCGCTGATCGAAGACCTCGGCGGCGGCCAGCACGCATTGCCCGGCGCCGACGCACTTGTCCTCGTCGATGGTGACCTTCATCGGGATTCCCCTTCTCCTGCTTCTCCTGTGGATGCGGTGTCGCGGGGCGGCCGGGGTACCGGCTACCAGGTCACGGGCAGCTCGTGGACGCCGTAGATGAGCATGTCGTCGCGCATCGGCACCTGCTCCGCCGGTACCGCCAGCCGCAGGGTGGGGAACCGGTCGAGCAGCGCGGACAGCGCGGCCTTCATCTCCACCCGGGCCAGCTGCTGGCCGATGCACTGGTGCACGCCGTGCCCGAAGGCCAGGTGCGGGCTGTACGGCCTGCGCACATCCAACTGGTCGGGGTCGCCGGGGAACTGCGTCGCGTCACGGTTCGCCGACGTCAGGGAGGCGAGCACCGTGGTGCCGGCCTCGATCCGGTGGCCGTCCAGCTCCAGGTCTTCCCGTGCCACCCGGCGCAGGCCGAACTGAATGATCGTCAAGTAGCGGAGCAGCTCCTCGACGGCGTTGTCCATCAGCGAGGCGTCCGCGCGCAGCGCCGCCGGCTGGTCCGGGTTGCCCAGCAGGCACATGGTGCCCAGCGCGATCATGTTCGCTGTCGTCTCATGCCCGGCGAGCAGCAACAACGCCCCCACCCCGGCCACTTCCTCGTCGGTGAGCAGACCGTCCTGCACCAGTCCGCCGAGGATGTCGTCGGTGGGGTGGGCGCGCTTGGCGACGACCAGTTGACGGATGTAGCTGTTCATCGCCTGGTGGGCCTCCAGGACCTTGTCCTGACTCGCGTCGAGCCTGAGCAGAGTGCCCGAATTCCGCTGGAAGTCCGCACGGTCGGCGTACGGCACCCCGAGCAGCTCGCAGATCACCAGCGAGGGAATGGGCAGCGCGAAGGCCTGGACGAGGTCGACCGGCCGCGTGGCGGACGCCATCGCGTCCAGCCGCTCGGCGACGATCCGCTCCACCGCGGGGGCCAGCTGCCGCATCCGGCGCACCGTGAACTGGCCGGTGAGCAGCCGTCGGATCCGGGTGTGCTCCGGCGGGTCCATCATGAGGAACATTCCCGGCGGGGGCGGCGGCACCGGTGTGCCGACGGGCGCGGGGGCACCGGTCCGCGCCGGCCGGCGGTTCGCCCCGAACCGCGGGTCGGCGAGCACCGCCCGTACGTCCGCGTGCCTGGTGACCAGCCAGCCGTGCGTACCGTCCGGGAAGGTCACCGGGGTGACCGGTTCCTCTTCGCGCAGCGTCCGGTACTCCTCGGGCGGGTTGAACGGGCAGGTCCGCGTAGTGGGCTGGGGCCGGGTGGCGGGCTGGGTGTCGGTCATCGGACGGTCCTTTCCAGAGGGTGTGACGGATCGGCGCTCATATCGGCGGGCGCGGGGAGGGAGGCGTCGCAGCGGTGCGCACCGACGGCGCGCCGGTAGACGCGCCACCCCAGCAGTGCGCCGAGTGCGAAGACGAGAGGCCCGAAGACATCGACCGAGCCGAGGGCGACGGCCTGGCCGGACAGGAACAGCGGGAGCTGGACGGCCAGCATCAGGACATTGCCGGTGAAGAGGACCAGGCTGCCCTTGGCGAAGGCCCGGCGGCGCACCGCGCAGCGGCGCCACCCGCTCCGCTCCCCCGTGAGCAGCCCCACCATCAGCCCCATCGGCGGCCACCCGAGGAGGATCAGCACCGGCGACGCCACGGCCATCACGCAGTGCAGCACCAGATGCGGGAGGAAGAAGGTGGTGGCCTGCCCGGTCCGTGCGGCCAACGCGCCCTGGACACAGACGAGGCCGAGGATTCCCAGCGCACGCCCCACGGGCTCCCTGCGGACCAGTCGGTGCACGAAGACCCCGGCCCCGACGGCGAAGGCGAGCGTCAGCGCGACGGCGAGCCGGTGCGTGAGGGCGAAGGTCAGGGTGAAGCCGAAGACGGGCGCGATGTCGATCACGGTGCTGCGCAGCCGGTCCCGCACGGCGGTCGGGACGGCGTCCGTACCGCCGGTTTCCTGAGGTGCGGCAGGGTCCACGGGATCTCCAGGCCTCTCGGCGGACGATGCTCGGTCCGGTTTCGTGCCTCAAGAGAAACCGGCCCCGCTGACCCGCCCCGGTCAGCAACCTGACCGTTGCCTGACGGCCTCCGCGGGCCCCGGAGAACGTCCGCCGCCCCGAGGGAACCGGCGGGCGGGGCGGCTCGTTGTCGTCGCAGACTCCATGACCCGATTGGTGCCTGCCATGCCCTCCGCCTCCCCGACGACCGGCGCGCCGTTGCCCCGGGGGACCGGGCAGCGCCTGCTCGTCGTGGATGACGACCCGCGGACGGCGGAGCTTCTGGAGACCACCCTGAGCCTCGCGGGCTACACGGTGGCGAGGGCGGGCTGCGGCGCCGAGGCCCTGCGCGCGTACGAGGCACAGCCCCCGGATCTGCTGGTGCTCGACGTCATGTTGCCCGACCTGGACGGCTTCACCGTGTGCCGGCGGCTGGTGGAGAACGGGGCGCGGCTGCCGGTGCTGTTCCTGACCGCGCGGGATTCCGTCGAGGACCGGGTGACGGGCTTCGCCATGGGCGCGGACGACTACCTCACCAAGCCGTTCAGCCTGCCCGAGCTACTGGCCAGGGTGCATGCCTTGTTGCGGCGGGCCGGCCGGTCCGCGGAGCCGAGCCCGTTGCTGCGCTTCGCCTATCTGACCGTGGACGAGCGCAGCAGGCGGGTGCGCCGCGGGGACCGGCTGATCGCGCTGTCGGCGACCGAGTACAAACTGCTGCGGTATCTGCTCCTCAACGCCGACCACGTGATGTCGAAGGAACAGATCATGGACCATGTGTGGCAGCACCACTTCGGCGAGGGCGTCGTCGAGAAGCTGGTGTCCAGGCTCCGGGCAAAGGTGGACGCGCAGGCCCCTGCCCTGATCCACACGATGCGCGGTTTTGGCTACAGTCTGCGGCTCCCCGGAGGGGGCTGAGATGGCCGGCGCCTGGCGCGGTTCCCTGCGGGCCCGGCTGATGCTCGGGGTCGTCCTGCTGGCGGCCGGCGGCATGGTGGCCGTCAACGCGGTGTCGCTGATCGGACTGCGGCTCAACCTCATCGATGTCGCCGACACCGCTCTCGCCAAGACCCGCGAAACCGTGCAGCACCGGGCCCGCGGCCAGGCGGCCCCCGTCGACGAGGCCGGTCTCAACTCCCTGGTCCCCGACGGCTTTTACCTCGCACTGGTCGACGACCGCGGCCGAGTGGTCGCACAGACACCGGCACGCGACCTCAACGGACAGCTCCGGCCCCGTCCCGACCTGCCGAAGCCGGTCCCGGACGGGTTCGCCAAACAGCCCCTCACCCTGTCGGCGAAGGGCGGGCCCGTACCGCGCTACCGCGCCCTGAGCTTCCCCGTCGGCCCCCACGCCACGATCCGGCCCGCGCCCGGCACCCCGCCCCAGCGGTTCAGCACGGTCGTGGTCGCCAGGAGTCTGCAGCCGGCGGAAGACGTCGTGTACTGGCTGATCGGCGCCGATGCCGCCGCCACACTCGCCGCGCTCGGGGGCATCGTGCTCCTCAGCCGCGGCGTACTGCGGGTGGGCCTGCGGCCGTTGCGGGACATGGCCGCCACCGCAACGGCCGTGGCCGACGGCGACGTCGACCAGCGCATCGAGGTCGCCCGGCGCCACTCCGAGGTGGGCGAGGTCGCCACCGCCCTCAACCGGGCCTTCGACGAGCGGCAGCGGTCCGAGGAACAGCTACGGCAGTTCGTGGCCAACGCCTCGCACGAGCTGCGCACCCCCCTGACCACGATCCGCGGCTGGGCTCAACTGCATCTGCACGGCCTGGCCCGGGATCCCGAGCTGACCGAGCGGGCGATGCTGCGCATCGAGGGCGAGGCCGCCCGGATGCACGCCACGGTCGAGGAACTGCTGCTGCTCGCCCGGCTCGACCAGGGCCGCCCGCTCGCCGACGCACCGGTGAACCTCGGCGCGATCGCCGAGGACGCCGCCACCGATGCCCGTGTCCGCGACCCCGGCAAGCCGGTCACCGTCGAGGTGCAGGGCGAGGTCTTCGCCTGCGGTGACGAGGACCGGCTCCGGCAGGTGCTGCAGAACCTCCTGAGCAACGCGCTGCGCTACACCCCGCCGGGCACCCCCGTGTCCGTGGCGGCGCGTTCACTGCCCGGCGACACGGTGGAGCTGACGGTCGCCGACCAAGGCCCCGGCATGGCCCCCGAAACCGCGGACCGCATTTTCGAACGCTTCTACCGCGGCGAGGAGTCCCGCGATCCGGCCGCCGGCGGCACGGGCCTCGGCCTGAGCATCGTCAAGTCGATCGCCGAAGCACACGGCGGCACGGTGACCGTACGCACCGCACCGGGCAAGGGCAGCACCTTCACCGTCACACTGCCTGCGCCACGGTGAAGGGTCGGCAGGGCTTCCTCGCCACAACTGGCTGCGCCACGGAGAAGGGCCGACGGGCCTCCCAGCCACAACTGCCCGCACCACGAAGAACAGCCGGCAGCCCTCCTCCCGCCACCAACTGCTCGCACCTCGGAGAACGACCGACCGGCAGGCCTCCCCCGTCAGGCGTCCCGCTCAGCGCGGCGCAAGCTCCGCCCCCTAGCCCTTCCCCATCCCCTTCCCTTCCCCATCCCCATCCCCATCCCCATCCCCATCCCCTTCCCATCCCCTTCCCTTTCTCCCTGGCCGACGTAGCGCCGGAGTACGTCGCAGGTGTACTGGAACTCGTCCATGAGCCGGGTGGATTCGACGACCAGGACCCCGTACGGGCGGGCCGGGTCGGCAAGCGGCAGTTCGGCCCGCTCGGCCTCCTCGGTCACCTGGCGGCACCGTCGCTGCGCGGCGTCCGCCAGCCGACACAACTCCTGAGCCTGCTCGTGGAGACGGTCCTCGTCGAGCGTGCCGAGGACCCGCGTGATCTCGGAGACGGCTTCCAGGAAGTCGGCGTAGCGCCCGAGGAAGGCCCGGTAGGGGTGGCTCTCCTCGACCTCCTGCCACTTGTCCAGGCTCCGCGTGAGCGACGCCACCTGATACAGCGCCCGTTCCAGCGAATCCAGCACCGCGCCGTACCCCTGGAACGTGGTGGGCCCCTGGTGCCGGCCGAAGAGCCGCCGGGGGTTGTAGTAGAGGCTCTCCCGGGCGGTGCGCAGCCCGGACCTGGCCTGCGAGATCAGCTCTTCGGTCTGCGCGGCCCGGGTCCGCCAGTGGTTGCTGCGCTCCGCGTCGAGTTCGCCCTCGCGCAGCGCCGGATGCATGTCACCGACCAGGTCGCACAGTGCATGGGCGAGGGTGCGGATGCCGTGCTCAGCACTGCGGTAACGCATCGGGGGCACCACCGCGACGTTCACCACGACGCCTACGCCGCAGCCGATCAGGACCAGCAGAATGATCTGCCCGAGCTGGGTGACCTTGTCGAGGTCCGAAGTGGCCGAGATATACGTCGAGAAGGCGAAGAACGCCGCCGTGACGACCTGGGAGCCCTGCGACCCGAGTGCCGGCCACCGCCCGATGATCAGCGCGACCAGTGCCACCAGCACGAACGTCGGCAGGTCGGGGCCGACCAGAAACCCCAGGGCGGCCTGCACGGCCACGCCGGTCACCACGGCCCCCACGTAACGCAGCGACTGCACCAGCGACTGGTAGACGGTCACCTGCATGATCAGCACCGCGGAGAACGGCGCGAACGCCGGCGACTGCGCATTCAGCAGGTGGTACGAGATCACCCACGCCACCGTGGCCGCCAGCGTGCTCTTGCCGGTCAGGAGCAGGGTGTCACGCTCGTGGCCCGCCGACCCCCACGCCCGCCGCCACCACTGGCGCGCCCGGTGGCCCCGCCCCTGCTGCGCGGGCCGCTCCCGCCGCCCCTCGCCCTCGGCCATGCCCACACTCCGTCCGTTCCTGCCCCCACCACCCCGTTCCAACGACTCCGCGCCCGTCCCGTCCCGCTACCCGCCGATCGCCACGACATCCACGCCGGAACGGGGGGTCCCTGCTGACCCGTCGCCGAACGCCGCAGGAAGCCACAGAAAGCCCGCACTGACACTCAAGAACGACGCTGCGACGACCGTCGGAAGACCGACCACGAAAACGCCGACTCGACCACGACTGATCCCAACCGACCAGCGGCGCCGAGCCCCCCAAAACGCCAGAAGCCCCAGGCCGCCATTCCCGGCCCGGGGCTTCTTCCCTGTTCAAGCTCAGAGCCCCCTGTCGGATTCGAACCGACGACCTTCGCTTTACAAGAGCGGTGCTCTGGCCAGCTGAGCTAAGGAGGCGTGCGTGAAGCAGTGTACCCAGGTGGGCCGGGTGGAGGTTCCCAAATTCGTGAGTGCTGGGCTACTGACACCGGGGGCCGCCGCGGGTAGCGTCACGGAGAGTCCATATCAGTGGACTACACCACTCCTTTACTCGGATCGTCCGGCACGTTCCTGCCGGTGAAGGGACTTTCACCATGGCTACGGTCACCTATGACCAGGCAACCCGCACCTACCCGGGTTCCGACAAGCCCGCCGTCGACAAACTGGACATCGCCATCGAAGACGGCGAATTTCTTGTCCTGGTCGGCCCCTCCGGATGCGGCAAGTCCACCTCTCTGCGGATGCTCGCGGGGCTGGAGGACGTCGACGGAGGCGCCATCCGTATCGGGGACCGCGATGTCACCCACCTTCCGCCCAAGGACCGGGACATCGCCATGGTGTTCCAGAACTACGCGCTCTACCCGCACATGACGGTCGCCGACAACATGGGCTTCGCGCTCAAGATCGCCGGGGTGCCGAAGACCGAGATCCGGCAGAAGGTCGAGGACGCGGCCAAGATCCTGGACCTCACGGAGTACCTGGGGCGCAAGCCCAAGGCACTGTCCGGCGGTCAGCGGCAGCGGGTCGCGATGGGACGGGCGATCGTCCGGGAGCCGCAGGTCTTCCTCATGGACGAGCCGCTGTCCAACCTGGACGCCAAGCTCCGCGTCCAGACCCGTACACAGATCGCGGGGCTGCAGCGCCGGCTCGGGATCACGACGGTGTACGTCACCCACGACCAGGTCGAGGCCATGACCATGGGCGACCGGGTGGCCGTGCTCAAGGACGGCCTGCTCCAGCAGATCGATTCGCCGCGGAGCATGTACGACCGGCCGGCCAACCTGTTCGTGGCGGGGTTCATCGGATCGCCGGCCATGAACCTGGTCGAGGTGCCGATCACGGACGGCGGCGTGAAGTTCGGCAACAGCGTCATCCCCGTCAATCGTGAGGCGCTGTCCACGGCCGCCGACAAGGGCGACCGGACGGTGACGGTCGGCGTCCGCCCCGAGCACTTCGACATCGTCGAGCAGAACGGCGCCGCCGCGAAGTCGCTGTCCAAGGAGTCCGCGGACGCACCGGCCGGCCTGGCCATTACGGTCAACGTCGTCGAGGAGCTCGGCGCCGACGGCTATGTGTACGGCACCGCGGAGGTCGGCGACGAGGTCAAGGACCTCGTCGTACGGGTCAACGGCCGCCAGGTCCCGGACAAGGGCACCCGGCTGCACGTCGTGCCACGGCCGGGCGAGACGCACGTCTTCTCGACGTCGTCCGGGGAGCGCCTCACCGACTGATACGGGCCGAGGAGCGAGTGAGAGCGGCGGCGGTTCCGGGTCATGCCCGGGACCGCCGCCGCTGCGTGGTCCGGCCATGGCACGGCGCCGCCATAGGGACATAACCGGGCTTTTCGTACCAGTACGTCAACATCGGAACCGCACCGATGAGTCATTGCGTCCCTCGATAAGGTGACCAAATGTCGCCAAATCATCACTCCTCGCTACCATCTCGACCGTGAACTCCGCAGCCCGCCACATCGGCAGAACTCTCGCCCTCGTCCTTCCCGTCGTCCTCGTGCTGTCCGGGACCCTCGCGGTCACCCGCGTCCCGTGGGCATCGACGGCCACCGACTCCCAGGTGCTGACCGCATCCTCCGGAAAGGCCACCAAGGCCGGCTCCCTCGCCCCCGAGGACGCCCTGCGCAAGCGTCTCCTGGTCGAGCTCCAGGAGAAGGATCCGGGCGTCGCCCTGACCCACCTCCAGGAGGCGACCACCAAGCGGCCCTCGCTGGCCAAGCACTGCGTCTCCATCGCCCGTGACCTCGGCCGTGCCGCGGTCGCCAAGTACGGTGCCGCACACCGCGCCCAGGCCTTCTCCCGCCCGGTCTGCGACACCTCCTTCGCCACCGGCGTCGCCGCCGCCCAGTGACCCCCGCTCGCACCGCATAGGGTGCGAACCATGACAGGTGCCCAGCATCCTTACCCCACGCAGGCCGTGGTCCTGGCCGGCGGCCAGGGCTCACGTCTCCGCCCGTACACCGACGACCGCCCCAAGCCGATGGTCGAGATTCCCGGCACCGGGACCCCGATCATCGGCCATCAGCTGAACTGGCTGGCCGAGGAAGGCGTCACGGACGCCGTCGTCTCCTGCGGGCATCTCGCCGGGGTACTCCAGGACTGGCTGGAGCACGCCCAACTCCCGTTGCGCGTCACGACCGTTGTCGAAACCGAGCCGCTGGGCCGCGGCGGCGGCCTCAAGTACGCGGCCCGGTCCCTCCCCCGCCCGGACGAGCCCTGGTACGCCACCAACGGCGACATCTGGACCCGCTTCCCGCTCCGCGAGATGGCCGCCTTCCATCACGAGCGCGGCGCCGAGGCCACCCTCGCGCTGGCCCGCCCCCGCATCCCCTGGGGCGCCGTGGAGACCGACGCGTTCGGGCACGTCCTCGACTTCATCGAGTCGCCGCCCTCGCCGTATCTCATCAACGCCGGCGTCTACGTCTTCTCCGCCGCCTTCACGGAGCTGCTCCCCACCCGCGGCGACCATGAGCGCACCACCTTCCCGCGCCTCGCCCGCGAACGCCGCCTGGCCGGCTTCCCGCTGCCCCAGGGCGCCTACTGGCGCGCCATCGACACCGCCAAGGACCTCACCGAGGCCGCCAACGAGCTGAACGCACACGGGGGTTGAGCCCGGGACGGGGGTTGGACCCGGGACGGGGGTTGAGCCCGTACGGGGTCGAGCGCGCGCGGGAGGTTGTGCCCCTACGGGGATTGAGCGTGCACGGGGGTTGAGCGTGCACGGGGGTTGAGCCCGTACAGGGACTGAGCCCGCACGGGGGCGCGTGGAGCCCCCGCAGGGGCGACGTGACGGCACGGGACGCGTCGGGCCGCCCCAAGGGCGTTGAGCCGGGCCCAGGGGGCACGGAGCCGCATCCAGGGACGTCGAGAAGCGGCACCCCGCGGCGTGCCGCTCAAAGAGGGCCTCAGAGGGGCACCGAGGCCCCGAAGCCGCCTCCCAGCGCCCCGACACGCCCCCGAGGGCCCGCGCCTCTCCCCCTGTGCGTCCGTGTCCGTTCCCCCTGCACCTCCGCGTCTGTCCCGCCGCGGCGCCCGCCCCGCTGCCGCCCCGCCGGCCACGCCCCCGCTGGCCCGCCCTCGATGCCCCCGCACACACCTGTCCCCGACCGCTCCCCTCCCCGTAACGGCCGGTGGATCCGGGCCGTACGGAGAGAGCGGGGCGATCGGGGACAGGTGCGGGGAAGCCGGTCAGCCCAGGAGGCCGCCCAGGGTGTCGCCGCGGCCGGAGTCGCCTCCGGAGCCGCCGGTGCCGGTGCTGCCGGTGCCGGTGGTGCCGCCGCCGGTGCCGCCCGCCGAGGTCGGCACCCGGGTCGGTGCCGGGGCGTGGGTCGGCACGGTCTGCTGGGGTGCGCTGGTGGTCGCTCCCGGCTGCTGGGAGAGGCCGCTGGTGCTGCCCGTCGACCGTCCCGTGCCGGAGGTCGACGCGGACGGCGTGCCGGGCTTGCGGGCCTTGTGCGAGGCGTTTGCCGAGGGCGTTCCGGGACGCGGTGCGGCGCTGCCCTTGTGCCGCTGGCCGGGCCGGGTGGCGTGCTTGCCAGGGCGGGGCAGCGGGGAGCCGGGGAGGTTGTTGATCGCGGGCTCGCCGGGCCGCGGCACGGTCGCGACCGTCGCGGACCGTACGGCGCCGCCGAGCAGCGAGCCGACGAGCAGGGTCAGTCCGGCCACCACCGCGGTCATCACGGCGCCGCGGCGCAGCACCCGGCGCCGCAGGTCGGCCACCTCGACGCGGGGGCCGAGACGCCTCCACGCCTCGCCGGCCAGCCGTCCGTCCATGGAGTAGACGGGGGCACCCGCGATGATCAGCGGGCTCCAGGCGGCGAGGTAGATGATGTCGGGGGCGTCGTAGGCGGGGACGGTGCGCCAGCTGACGGTCATCAGCAGCGCCGCCGAGAGCAGCGCGCCGAAGGACGCGGCGACACGCTGCCACAGTCCGCAGATGGTCAGGACGCCGACCACGACCTGGAGGAAGGCGACGGTCAGACCGGCGCCGACGGGGTGTGAGACGGCGAAGTCCCGCAGCGGCACGGCCAGCGCCCAGGGGTCGAGCGACAGCAGCCACTTGACCATCGAGCCGCGCTCGCCGCCGTCGAAGTAGACGGGGTCACAGAGCTTGCCCATGCCGGCGTAGACGGAGATCAGCCCGAGGAAGATGCGCAGCGGCAGCAGGACGACGCCGAGGTTCATCCGGCGGCCGGGGTAGTACGCGTGCCGCACGCTGTCCGTGCCGCGCCGCTTGCCGCCGGGGTCGTAGTCGTAGTCGTCCCGCGCCTCGAACCGGCCGTCGTCGTAACCGTCGTCGGTGTGGCCGCGGTCGCCGTAGGGGTGGCGGTAGGGCTGGTCGCGGTAGGTGTCGCCGTACGCGCTGCCCACGGGGCGTACGCCGCGCAGCAGATTGGTGTCGGATTCGGCGGGGCCGCGCTGGCCGATCACGGTCTGGGCGGGGGCGTCGCCGAGGCGGATCCGCGGCAGGACCTGGGTCGTGCCGATGTCCTCGCCCGGACCGCCGTCGAGGCCGACGCCCGCGTTGCGGACCGCGTGCAGGAGTTGGGTGGTGGCGCCGGCCGTGCCGCCCGGTTCGGTGCGGCCGCTCCACACCACGGGCGCCCGGCGTCTGGCACCGGCGGCCGAGCCCCCGATGACGGGGATGCGCGCGGTGTCGGCCATGGCGCCGCGCGCCGCGGGCGCGGCGAGCTGTACGCGGAAGCTGGCGTGGTTGACGATGACCTGCGCGGGATCGCACGGCACCTTGACCGAGCTCAGGCCCGGCTCGTCATCGAAGCCCGGCGAGCGTCCCCCCGTAGGCGTGCGGGGTGTTCTGGTGTCCACGCTCATCTAACCGAGTGACCAGCGTTTAAGACACTGCCTTGACCGGGTCGATCTGTCCGAGACCCGTCAAAAGATCACGGGATACGGGAAAGGCGCACAGAGGGTCAGGTCTTGCCCCGGGGTGCGGCACAGGTGCGTACCGACCGCCCCGGGGCATCCGGACTCAGCCGCGGCGGCGCGCCGCTTCCCACAGGACGACACCGGCCGCGACACCGGCGTTCAGCGACTCCGCGCCGCCCGGCATCGGGATCCGCACCCGTACGTCACACGTCTCGCCGACCAGCCGCGACAGGCCCTTGCCCTCGCTGCCGACCACGATGACGACCGGGCCGTCCAGCGCCTCGACGTCCTGCAGCTCCATCTCGCCGTCCGCGGCCAGACCGACGACCATCAGACCGGCCTTCTGGTACGACTCCAGGGTCCGGGTCAGGTTGGTGGCGCGGGCGACCGGCGTACGGGCCGCGGTGCCCGCCGAGGTCTTCCACGCGCCGGCCGTCATGCCGGCCGCCCGGCGCTCCGGCACGACCACGCCATGGCCGCCGAAGGCGCACACGGAGCGGACCACGGCGCCGAGGTTGCGCGGGTCGGTGACACCGTCGAGCGCGACGATCAGCGGGTCGTCGCCGTCGTCGAAGGCAATCGCGGTCAGGTCCTCGGGGTGGGCGTAGTCGTACGGCGGGACCTGCAGGACCAGGCCCTGGTGGTTGAGGCCGTTGGTCATCCGGTCCAGCTCGGGACGCGGCGCCTCCATCAGGTTGATGTTGCCGCGCTCCGAGGCGAGCTGGAGCGCCTCGCGCACCCGCTCGTCGGTGTCGATGAACTGCTGGACGTAGAGGTTCGTCGCGGGCACGCCGTCGCGCAGCGCCTCGAAGACCGGGTTACGGCCGACGACCAGCTCGGATGTGCCCTTGGCGCCGCCGCGCCGCGGGGCCGGGCGGCGCGCCGCGGCCTGCTTCGCCTTGGCGTTGGCGGCGCGGTTCTTGACGTGTCCCTTGCGGTCGGAGGCGGGCGGGGTCGGCCCCTTGCCTTCCAGGCCCCGGCGCCGCTTACCGCCGCTGCCGACCTGCGCGCCCTTCTTGTTGGACGTGCGGCGGTTCCTGCGCTGGCTGTTGCCGGCCATGGGTCACCTGTTTCTTCACTGCTCTCGACGTCTCGCGACGTGGAGTGGGTACGTACGTATGGATTGAGTGTCGCCCGCAGCCACCGTGCGAGGCGAATGCGGGTGGCCGACGAGGCGTGCGGCCGGGGTCAGGACAGCGACCAGCGCGGGCCCGAAGGGGTGTCCTCGATGACGAGTCCGGACTGCTGGAGCTGATCGCGGATGGCGTCGGCGGTGGCGTAGTCCTTGCGGGAGCGGGCGGCCTGGCGCTGTTCGAGGACGAGACGGACCAGGGAGTCCACGACGCCGTGGAGGTCTTCACCGCGGTCGGTGCCGCCGCCGGACCAGCGCTCGTCGAGCGGATCCAGACCGAGCACCCCCAGCATCGCACGCAGCTCCGCCAGCCGGGCCACGGCCGACTCCTTGTCGTCGGCGGTCAGTGCGGAATTGCCCTGCCGGACGGTGGTGTGCACGATCGCCAGCGCCTGCGGGACGCCCAGATCGTCGTCCATCGCCTCGGCGAAGGCCAGCGGCACCTCGGCGGCCGGCTCGACGACCCCAACCTTCTCGACGACGCGCTGGACGAACCCCTCGATCCGCGCGAACGCGGACTCGGCCTCGCGCAGCGCGTCCTCGCTGTACTCGATCATCGAGCGGTAGTGCGGGGTGCCCAGGTAGTAGCGCAGCACGATCGGGCGCCAGCGCTTGACCATCTCCGAGACCAGCAGGGAGTTGCCCAGCGACTTGGACATCTTCTCGCCGCTCATGGTCACCCAGGCGTTGTGGGTCCAGTACGCGGCGAAGTCGTCACCGAAGGCCTTGGCCTGGGCGATCTCGTTCTCGTGGTGCGGGAAGATCAGGTCGATGCCGCCGCCGTGGATGTCGAACGCGGCGCCCAGGTACTTGTGCGCCATCGCCGAGCACTCCAGGTGCCAGCCGGGACGGCCGCGGCCCCACGGGGTCTCCCAGCTGGGCTCGCCCTCCTTGGCCGCCTTCCACATGGCGAAGTCGCGCGGGTCCCGCTTGCCGGTCTCCCCCTCGCCGGACGGCTGGAGGAGGTTGTCCAACTCCTGGTTGGACAGCTGGAGATACTCCGGGAACGACCGTACGTCGAAGTAGACGTTGCCGTCGGCGGCGTAGGCGTGACCGCGCTCGATCAGGCCGCGCATCATCTCGATCATCTCGGGGATGTGGCCGGTGGCACGCGGCTCGTAGGTCGGGCGCAGGCAGCCGAGGGTGTCGTACGCCGTGTTGAAGGCGACCTCGTTCTCGTAGCCGATCGACCACCACGGGCGGCCCTGCTCGGCCGACTTCTTGATGATCTTGTCGTCGATGTCCGTGACATTGCGCACGAACGTGACGTCGTAGCCGCGGTACTCGAACCAGCGGCGCATGATGTCGAAGTTCAGTCCCGACCTGATGTGCCCGATGTGCGGGGCAGCCTGCACGGTCGCACCACACAGGTAGATCGAGACACAGCCCGGCGTGAGCGGGGTGAAGTCGCGAATCTGCCGGGCGCTGGTGTCGTACAGGCGAATCGTCACGGAACCAGGGTAGTCGGAACGAGGCAGTGCCCCGCGACCCATTGGGCCACGGGGTGACGTATCCGTCATCGGCGTCCGATTCGCCGGAAGTGTCGCCGTGTCCGGAGCGGTCGCGGGGACCGTCAGATGCTGCCGACCACCTTGCGCGGGGTGATCCGGACGACCACCCGCTCGGAGTCGTCGGGCGCCGCGGGGTTGAAGTCCGCGTACGCCTTGCCGGTGTACTTGCGCGAGAGCTCTTCGATGAGCTCCTGCCCGCCCTCGGTCGTGAGCGAGGCGGAGCCGCGCACCTCGGCGTAGGTGTACGGGGCGTCGAAGGGCTGGACGACGACCGAGACACGGGCGTCACGTCGGAGGTTGGCTTCCTTGCGCCGGCCGACGGTCGTCGAGAACAGCAGGTCGTCGCCGTCCCGCTTCACCCAGACCGGAGAGACCTGGGGGCTGCCGTCGGGCTGGACGGTGGCCACGGTCACGAAGACCGGAGTGTCGAGGAGATTCTTGAGGTCGTCGGACAGGGTGGCAGTCACGAGGGGTCCTTCCTGCGGGCCTTCCGGGGACACGAATACTCCGATCCTCCCCCCAACACCCGTACGGCGCCCGCCATTCCCACGCCACACGGGGGAACGGCGGGCGCCGCACGGGGAGCGCCGGACGCGCGCCCGCCGGGTCGGACCGCACGGAACGTTCACCTTTCCGCGCGGAGCTCTTCGGACCCGTGCGGAACCAGGTCACCGACCGTACGGAACCTGTTCAGGCCGTACGGAAGACGAGCGCCGTGGCCACCGCGGCCAGGCCCTCGGCGCGGCCGGTCAGGCCCAGTCCGTCCGAGGTCGTGCCGGAGACCGAGACCGGGGCGCCGACGGCCGCCGACAGGGCCTTCCGGGCCTCGTCCCGCCGCTTGCCGACCTTCGGGCGGACGCCGATGACCTGCACCGCGACATTGCCGATGGTGAAGCCCTCGGCCCGTACGATCCGGGCAGCCTCGGCCAGCAGCGTCACACCGGAGGCGCCGGACCACTCGGGGCGGCTGGTGCCGAAGTGTGCGCCCAGATCGCCGACGCCGGCCGCCGAGAAGAGCGCGTCACAGGCGGCGTGCGCGGCCACATCGCCGTCGCTGTGGCCGGCGAGTCCGTAGCCGTCGCTCTCCGCGGTGTCCCAGAGCAGCCCGGCGCACCACAGCTCGCGACCCTGCTCGAAGGCGTGCACGTCCGTGCCGATGCCGACGAGGGGGACGGCGGTGAGCGCGACGACCGGGGCGGGGCCGGCGGGCTGGGCTCCGGCCTGCTCAGACATAGCCATCGGTGGCCCTCCTGCGGGCGAGTACGGCCTCGGCCAGGACCAGGTCCAGCGGCCGGGTCACCTTGAACGCTTCCTCGTGGCCCGGGACGACCACGACCGGCGACCCGAGCCGTTCGACCAGCCCGGCGTCGTCGGTGGCGCCCTCGCCCTCGACGACGGTGTCGTGCGCCTTGCGCAGGGTCGCCAGGTCGAAGCCCTGCGGCGTCTGCACGGCGCGCAGCAGGGCCCGCTCCGGGGTGCCGACGACCGGTTCCGGGGTGCCGTGCGGCTGCGGGTCGACCTGCTTGACGGTGTCGGCGAGCGGCAGCGCGGGGACGACGGCGGGCGCACCGCCGCGTACGGCGGCGACCACCGCGTCGACCGTGTCGACCGGGACCAGCGGCCGCGCGGCGTCATGCACCAGCACGACATCGATGGTGTCCGGGAGGGCGGCCAGACCGAGCTGTACGGACTCCTGACGGGTGTGCCCGCCGGGGACCACCTCCAGCTCGGTGCGCTCGGCGAGCGGGTGCTCGTGAAGGAGGCGGCTGACCTCGGCGGCACCGTCGGGCGGGGCGACCACCACGATGAGCGAGACGGCACGAGAGGCGGCCATCGCGCGGACGGCGTGCACCAGCATCGGGGTGCCGCCCAGCGTGCGCAGCGCCTTGGGGGTGCCGGGGCCGAGCCGGACACCGCGGCCGGCGGCCGGGATCACCGCGGCGGTGCGGTTCGGGCGGGAGAGATCTGACATCGATGGCTCCGGAGTCCGGGGCGAGCCCGGAATTGGCGCAGACAGGTTTGTTTCCTCGGGGGAGGTGGGTATGGCCTCAGCGTGCCGGGCGCGATGCCTTGACCGGACCCTTCCGTGACATCGGTCGAGGCAGCTGCCCGGGCCCGGCACACCACAGGGGGGCAGGCGCTTGTCGGCCCCGCAGGTCACACCCCGTACGTCATGTCGCAGCAGCAGATATGCCGCAGCGCCCGGCAACAGACCGCTTCACTGGGGAAACGGTCGTCACTCGGGCACCGCGGCATTGCTACGTCGTCGCTGCGTTGGATTTCGCCAACGCACACGTCGTCAGGACGCGAGTACCTCGTCGAGCAGGGCCTCGGCCTTGTCCTCGTTGGTGTTCTCCGCGAGGGCGAGCTCGCTCACCAGAATCTGGCGCGCCTTCGCGAGCATCCTCTTCTCACCGGCGGACAGCCCGCGCTCACGCTCACGCCGCCACAGGTCGCGCACCACTTCGGCAACCTTGATCACGTCGCCGGAAGCGAGCTTCTCAAGATTTGCCTTGTAGCGACGGGACCAGTTCGTCGGCTCTTCGGCATACGGTGCACGAAGCACCTCGAAGACCCGGTCCAGCCCGTCCTGACCAACCACGTCGCGAACGCCGACGAACTCCGCATTGTCCGCTGGCACACGAACAGTCAAGTCGCCCTGGGCGACTTTCAGCACCAAGTAGGTCTTGTCCACGCCTTTGATCTGGCGAGTTTCGATGGCCTCGATCAGCGCGGCCCCGTGATGGGGATAGACCACGGTGTCGCCAACCTTGAACGTCATGTGACAGGTACCCCTTCCGTGGCTATCCATGCTAACACGGGAACGGGCCGTTCTGAATGGCGTTTTCGCAGGTCAGGGCATATCTCGGGGCTTGACAACAGCGACCGGAACGTGCTGCGAAGGGCCTCTGGAGACGGGTATTCGCAGGTCGGAGGGGCTGCACGGGTGAGCGGAAACATGCCCGTCACGTGTCGGGAACCCGGTGATCGACAGGCCGAACGTCCCGTTTTGGGTGGATCCACATGAGCGAGTTCCGCTACTCCGTTCGGCTGCTCCTGGACCTCTCGGACCGATTCCCGAATTGATCACGAGTCGGGGTACTGAACAGTGTGATCAATTCCGCGAGGCCTTCACATTCCCAGCGAATACTGCTTTTCCCCGGGGAGAAACCCATGGGTCGCCACCCGAACGGCCGCTTGCCGAAAATTCCTTCCCTGTTCTTGAGGAACGATCCCGGTGAGTTGATCCCGGCGGGTGATCTCGATGAGCGGGCTCGCCGAACCTGCCTCTCGGTTGCGTGTCGCGGTCTGCGTTCTCCGGCGCGTTCTGCCGGCCGCTTCTCGGCGGCTCTTGAACCACGGTCAGTTTTCCGTCCGCGATCCCGCTTCCGGGGCGGGGGAACGGAACCCGGGCAGCGGTGGCGAGGGCGCTGATCGCGTAGGGGGCGGGTCGGGTGCGGCGGCGCGAGGACGGCTCGGTAACCTAGCGGCGCTGACACACCCTTAGGGCGGCTTTACGCACCCGTCGTCATGACGCGTACGCAGTGCCGCCCCAGCCGCCCATCCGCGACCGGGCACGCACGTTCGGCCGCCGTAGCTCGTCAAGGAGATGCCGCCGCCGTGAGCCGCAGCCTTCGACGCGGCGTCCTCGCCGCTACCGTTCTTTCGCTCTCGATCGCCACGCTGTCCGCGTGCGGGGCGGGGAACGACGCCCAGACGCTGCAGGTCGAGCCGGACAACGCCGCGACCTCAGTCGGCGACATCAAGCTCCAGAACGTCACCGTCATCACCCAGCCCGATGTGAACGCCAAGGGCCCGGCCGTGGTGGCCGCGACGGTGTTCAACAACGGTGCCAAGGACCAGAAGCTGACCGCGATCTCCGTCGACGGCACCGGCCAGTCGGCCAAGCTGTCGCCCGTCGGCGGTGGCTCGGGCGCGGTCTCCGTGCCGGCCGGGGGCTCCGTCGTGCTCGGCGGCAAGGGCAACGCCTCGGCCGTCCTGGCCAGCGGCCGCGAGGCCGTCAAGGACGGGAACGTGCAGCCCCTGACGTTCACCTTCAGCGCCACCGGCAAGGTGAAGACCAGCGCCTATGTCGTCCCGGCGAAGAACTACTTCCAGGGCTACGGCCCCTCGCAGCTGCCGCAGCCGTCCGGCTCGGCGTCTCCGTCCGGCTCCGCCAAGCCGTCGCAGTCGGGCAAGCCGTCCGAGTCGGCCGGCCCGTCCGGCTCCGGCACGCCCTCCGCGTCGGCGCACAGCGGTCACTGAAGCCGCCCGCCGCGAGGGCGGGCCGGCTGTCACGGTCAAGCGTCAGGGGCGCCCGTCCGATCCGGAGGGGCGCCCCTGAGGCGTACTACCGCGGCGCACGAGCGGTCACCGCCGAGCGGTGGGTCACCGCTGAGCGGCGGAGGGCTCGCCGTTGGGGTGCGAGGAGCTCACTGCTGCGGTGCGCGTGGCGTGCTGCTCTTTACGGCTCGAACTTGTAGCCCAGGCCACGGACCGTGACGAGATAGCGCGGTGCGCCCGGGTCGGGCTCGATCTTGGCGCGCAGCCGCTTGACGTGCACATCCAGGGTCTTGGTGTCGCCCACGTAGTCGGCGCCCCAGACCCGGTCGATGAGCTGCATCCGGGTCAGCACCCGGCCGGCGTTGCGCAGCAGCATCTCCAGGAGGTCGAACTCCTTCAGGGGCAGGTCGACCTTGCCGCCGGAGACCGTGACGACATGGCGGTCCACGTCCATACGGACCGGGCCGGCCTCCAGGGCCTGCGGGGTGACCTCCTCCGGCTCGCCGCGACGGCGCATCACGGCGCGGATGCGGGCGACCAGTTCGCGGGAGGAGAAGGGCTTGGTGACGTAGTCGTCGGCTCCTATCTCCAGGCCGACGACCTTGTCGATCTCGCTGTCCTTGGCGGTCACCATGATGACGGGGACGTTGGAACGACCCCGCAGTTGGCGGCAGACCTCGGTGCCGGGCAGGCCCGGCAGCATCAGGTCGAGCAGCACGAGGTCGGCGCCGTTGCGCTCGAACTCGTCCAGTCCGTCAGGGCCCGTGGCCGCGATGGCGACCTCGAAACCCTCCTTGCGGAGCATGTACGACAGTGCGTCGCTGAACGATTCCTCGTCTTCGACGACAAGCACTCGGGTCACGGAAGGACCTCCGGGGCTGGGTAAGCAGGAAGCGGATCGTTGAAGGTCTCGTACGGGCGGTCCTCGTCGTCGAGGCCCTCCCCGGAGGGGTCGGCGGGCCGTTCGCGGTCGCGTACGGCACCGGCTTCCGGGAGACGCAGGGTGAAGGTGGAGCCCTGTCCCTCAGCGCTCCACACCGTGACCTCCCCGCCGTGCGAGGCGGCCACATGCTTGACGATGGCGAGGCCGAGTCCGGTCCCGCCGGTGGCGCGCGAGCGCGCCGGGTCCACACGGTAGAACCGCTCGAAGACGCGGTCCCGGTCCTTTTCGGATATCCCGATGCCCTGGTCGGTCACCGCGATCTCGATCAGGTCGCCGCCGGGCGCGGAAACATGGCGTCCGGCGATCCCGACGCGGGTGCGTGCCGGGGAGTAGTTGACGGCGTTCTCGACGAGGTTGCCCAGGGCCGCGGCGAGCTGGCCGCGGTTTCCCCAGACATGCAGGTCGGCGGTACCGCCGACGGCCATGGTGATCTGTTTCGCGCCGGCCTGCTGGCGGCAGCGGTCCATCGCCTCGGCGACCAGCTCGTCGACCCGGACCGGCTCGGCGTCCTCCAGCGGGTTGTCGTTCTGCACCCGGGAGAGGTCGATGAGCTCCTGGACGAGGTTGGTCAGGCGGGTGGCCTCGTTCTGCATCCGGCCGGCGAAGCGCTCGACGGCCTCGGGGTCGTCGCTGGCGTCCATCACGGCCTCGGAGAGCAGCGACAGGGCGCCGACGGGCGTCTTGAGCTCATGGCTGACGTTGGCCACGAAGTCGCGGCGGACCGCTTCTATCCGGCGGGCCTCCGTGAGGTCCTCGACCAGCAGCAGGACGAGCCGGGAGCCGAGCGGAGCCACTCTGGCGGAGACCGCGAGTGCCTCGCCGCGGCCGGTGCCGCGGCGCGGCAGATCCAGCTCGACCTGGCGTATCTCGCCGTCCCTGCGGGTGTCGCGGGCCATCTGCATCATCGGCTCGACGGCGAGCTTGCCGCCGCGGACCAGCCCGAGGGCGTAGGCGGCGGAGCTGGCCTTGACGACGGCGTCGGCCTCGTCGAGGACCACGGCGGAGGAGCGGAGCACCGAGAGCACGGTGTCGACCCCGGGCGGCAGCACGGCTTCCGTGTGCAGTGAGGTACGGGTGGGCTTGGCCTGGTCGCGCTCACTCCAGCGGAACGCCAGCATGGCGAAGACACCGGTACAGAGCCCGGCGATCGCAGCCACTGCGGCGACGGCCGCGTCCACGTTCATGACTCCAGGTTATGCGCCCGGTCGGACACTTCCCCAGCCGTGCGGGGCTCTGCTCGAACAGCCGTCGCCCAGAGTTCACCGTGACGTCCGCGCTGGTTCACTCCGGAGGCGGGTGCGGGGCGTGCGGCTGCCCGGCGGATGTCCCTAGGGAAACCGGCGCGAGCACCCTGCCGCTCCGGCGCCCGGCCAGGTGAACGGCGTGACCGCCCCCGGGGCAGTGGATGCGTCGCCCAGAGTTCACCTTCACGTCGGCGCCGGTTCACGCTCGGTGGCACCGCAGGTCGCGCAGTACCCGCAGGGTGACGGTGCGGGTGCCGGACCGGTTCCGCACCGACGCGCGGCCGGACACCCTGAGCGACCGAGGGGACACGGCCCTTCTGGAGCACCGGCACCGCGGAGTACCGGCTCCGTGGAGGCACCGCCCCAACGGGGTACGGGCCGCGCGGGCACCGACCGTGAGAGCGTGGGCACAGGTCACCCTGCACCCCGTTCCACCTCCCACCCCACGCCACACCACCACATCGATGCGAGAGAAGGTCACAGATGCGGGACGCGTACCACGAGGAGCTGGATTCGATCGGCGAGGGCCTGGTCGAGATGGCCCGGCTCGTCGGCTCCGCGATCGGGCGCGCCACCACGGCGATACTCGACGCGGACCTCAAGCTGGCCGAGAACGTCATCGCCGCCGACGAGAAGGTCGACGACCTCCAGCGCGATCTGGAGGCACGCGCGATCGCGCTGCTGGCGCGGCAGCAGCCGGTCGCCACCGACCTGCGGATCGTCGTCACCTCGCTGCGGATGAGTGCCGACCTGGAGCGCTCCGGCGACCTGGCCCAGCATGTGGCCAAGCTGGCCCGGCTGCGCTTCCCGGAGACGGCCGTACCGCGCGATCTGCACGCCACCATCCTGGAGATGGGGCAGCTGGCGCAGCGCCTGATGGCCAAGGCCGCCGAGGTCATCATCACCAAGGACGTCGATCTCGCGCTGCAGCTGGAGCAGGACGACGACGCGATGGACATGCTGCACCGCACCCTCTTCCAGCACCTGATGGACGACCGGTGGAAGCACGGCATCGAGACGGCCGTGGACGTGACCCTGCTGGGCCGCTACTACGAGCGCTTCGCGGACCACGCGGTCTCCGTCGCCAAGCGGGTCGTCTACCTCGTCACCGGTGAGCACGCCGACGAGATCGCCCCGCCGACGGCGGTGGAAGGCGCGTAACCGCGGCAGCGGGAGGAGGGCGCGAGTCCGCCCCGTGAGCCGCCGTGCGCCGTTGACGTGTGCCTCTACGCGCCGTTGACGCGCCTTGTCTCCCGGGCTTGCAATGGGCACCAGGTGACCCCTAGGAGGCAATGCATGGCACCCATGGCGGACTCCCCCAACCCCGCGCCCGACGCCCCGACGGCCGTCGAGCGTCCACGGCTCCCCCTGCTCGGCGCCTGCGGCTGCGGCTCCGGCTGCAGCTGTGGTTGTCAGTCGGGTGGACCGTGCCAGTGCGGCGGCGGCTGCTAGCGACCGTCACGGACCGCGCCACTACGGCACAGCGCCACTGCGGCCCCGACCGGATGATCTTCCGGTCGGGGCCGCAGCCGTGTTCCGGAGCTGCCGGGCCCTCCCCGCGGGGCCGTCCGCGGAGCCGATCACATGGTGACGGACAGCGGATGGATCTCGTCCGCTTTATGGCCGGTGCGCTCGTGGATGCGCTGCACGGCTCCTGCCGAGGGCGCTTCCGACAGACAGAAGACATCGCCCGAGTCGGTGTCGGCCCAGGCGTGTTCGAAGGTCACGCCTTCCTCGCTCTGGATGGCGAGGTCGGCCTGGTGCGCCGCGTTGAGCTGGTCGGGCGTAAGGCCCTTCATCCCGCGATGGATGTCCATGAACTTGGGCATCGGGCTCATCCTTCCGGTTGCAGACGAATGCGGCCCCTCTTCCATGCTGCATCCCCCGGCCCAGCCCGCATCTACAGACACCGGCCGCCACCACGGCGCACCACCACGCAAAGCCCCCCGCCGGCGGCGAAGCCGCAGACGGGGGGCGTGCAGTGCGGGGTGTTACTTCTTCTTGCCCTGGTTCTTCACTGCCTCGATGGCGGCCTTGGCGGCCTCCGGGTCGAGGTAGGTGCCGCCGCGCTTGACCGGGCGGAAGTCGGCGTCCAGCTCGTAGGCGAGCGGGATGCCGGTGGGGATGTTCAGGCCGGCGATGTCCTCGTCGGAGATGCCGTCGAGGTGCTTGACCAGGGCGCGCAGCGAGTTGCCGTGGGCGGCGACCAGGACCGTCTTGCCGGCGCGGAGGTCCGGGACGATGCCGTCGAACCAGTACGGGAGCATGCGGACGACGACGTCCTTGAGGCACTCCGTCTGCGGGCGCAGCTCCGGCGGGAGGCCGGCGTAGCGCGGGTCGGAGAACTGGGAGTACTCGGCGTCGCGGTCGAGCGCGGGCGGCGGGGTGTCGTACGAGCGGCGCCAGAGCATGAACTGCTCCTCGCCGAACTCGGCCAGGGTCTGCGCCTTGTCCTTGCCCTGCAGCGCACCGTAGTGGCGCTCGTTCAGCCGCCAGCTGCGGTGGACCGGGATCCAGTGCCGGTCGGCGGCGTCCAGGGCCAGCTGCGCGGTGCGGATGGCGCGCTTCTGGAGGGAGGTGTGCACTACGTCAGGGAGCAGGCCGGCGTCCTTGAGCAGCTCTCCGCCGCGGACTGCCTCCTTCTCGCCCTTCTCGTTGAGATTGACGTCCACCCAGCCGGTGAACAGGTTCTTCGCGTTCCACTCGCTCTCGCCGTGGCGGAGGAGGATCAGCTTGTACGGTGCGTCGGCCATGGCGTCGAGCGTAATCCAAGTCCGCACAGCGCCTTGCGCGGGTCCAGGACCTGGGCATCTCGGTGCGGTTTGACGCTTCCCGTCAAATGAGTGGCGGCGGGGACTCCTTCATATGTAGGTTGCGCATGTCGCTTGCACCACTTACATCCCGGAGTCGGACGTACCCACCCGCCCCTCCGTACGCACCGCTCACGTGCGCCCGCGCCCGTCCGCATCGCCACCACTCCGCCCGCTCGCCTCCTTCCGCGCACCGCATCACCACTCAACGGGGGAACTGTCATGTCCGCATCCATATCGAGGCCCTCCGGACCGGCCCGGCTCAGGCAAGCCGCCAGGGAGAGCGTCTCCGGTCTCCCCCGGCAGTTCTGGTGGCTGTGGACCAGCACCTTGATCAACCGGCTGGGCGCGTTCGTCGCCACCTTCCTCGCCCTCTATCTGACCGTCGCGCGCGGCTACTCGGCCTCGTACGCGGGACTGGTCGGTGCGCTGTACGGCCTCGGCGGAGTGATCTCGTCCGTGGGCGCAGGGGTGCTGACCGACCGGCTCGGCCGCCGGCCCACCATGCTGATCGCCCAACTGTCGACGGCAGCCTCCGTGGCGCTGCTCGGCTTCATGGAGAATCCGGTCGCCATCGCGGCGGTGGCGGGCGTGGTCGGCATGGCGACCAACGCCTCCCGCCCCGCCGTACAGGCGATGATGGCGGACATCGTCGCCCCCGAAGACCGCGTCCGCGCCTTCTCCCTCAACTACTGGGCGATCAACCTCGGCTTCGCCGTCTCCTCCACCGCCGCCGGACTCATCGCCCAGCACGGCTACTTGGCCCTCTTCCTGGGCGAGTCCACACTCGTGCTGGCCTGTGCGCTGGTCGTCTTCTGGAAGCTCCCCGAATCGCGCCCCGCCGCGGGCGCACCGGACGGCGCCGACGGCGCGGCCCACGCCCCCGTCTCCATGCGGACCGTCCTGCGCGACGGCCGCTTCATGACCGTCGTCGGCCTCAACCTGCTGCTGGCCCTGCTGTTCCAGCAGGCCTATGTCTCCATGCCCGTGTCGATGGGTCGGGACGGCTTCTCCAGCGCCGACTTCGGCCTGGTCATCGCGGTCAACGGCGTCCTCATCGTGCTGCTGCAGATCCCGGTGACGCGCTTCATCGAGCACCGCAGCCCGGCCATGCTCCTCATCGGCTCGGCGCTGCTCGCCGGTTACGGCTTCGGGCTGACCGCGCTGGCGGGCTCGGTCGCCATGTACGCGGTCGCCGTCACCGTCTGGACCCTCGGCGAGATCATCAACTCCCCCACCCAGATGGGCCTGGTGGTGCGCCTCTCGCCGCTGCACGGCCGCGGCCGCTACCAGGGCATGTACACCCTGTCGTGGTCCATCGCCTCCCTGGCGGCCCCTCTGCTCGGCGGCGTGGTGATCGACCACTACGGCGCCGATGCGCTGTGGGCCGGCTGCGCCGTCGTCGGCACGGTGGCGGCCATGGGCTACGGGCTGCTGCTGCGGAGCCTGCCGGGGCGGACCCGGGCGGGGAAGGTGGCCTCGTCCACGGCAGCGGGGGGCAACGCCACGGCGGAGACGGCCGGGACGGCGCCCTCTCCGGTGCCCGGCGCGGAGACCGGGGCGGTGCCCGGCGCGGAGACCGGGGCGGTGACCGGGGCGCCCGCAGGGGCGAACGAGCCGGCGGGGGCCGGCGAGCCGGTGGCGTAGGGGGACGCGCCGCGGCGGCACCGCAGCGGCCGCATGCGCCCCGGCAGGTCGGGGACCGGTCCGCCGAAATGCCGTCGAGACCCGGCGCCGGCGCGGCTACGCTCGCCGCATGTCCCATGGGAAAACGTCGTACGTCTGCCTGCCCTGCCGGGCGTCCTACAAGCAGCCGTACCTCGGCGACCGGGAACGCCGCTGCCCGCGTTGCGCGAGGCCGCTGATCCACGCCGGTTCCGCGTTCGCGCCGCCGCGCCGCCGCGACACCGCGGGCTGGCGCGTGCTCACGGTGCTGCTGAACGCGGGCGTCAACTTCCACAAGAGCTGCTGCGGCGGGCCGGGTTACCGTCCCCGCACCCTCGGCGAGGTGCGGGAGCGGATGGCCTACGCGCGGGCCACCGGCGAGCCGTTCGCCCGCGCGCTGGTGCGGTACGAACTGCCGTAGCCGGGTAGGGTCCCCGGCCGGCCCGTACGGCTAGGCGGAAGGCCGCTGTGTCAGATGCGTGAACGCGTCCAGGTTGCGGGTGGATTCGCCGCGGGAGACCCGCCAGGCGTACTCCTTGCGGATGGCGGTGGCGAAGCCCATCTCCAGCAGGGTGTTGAAGCTGCCGTCGGCGTTCTCCAGGACCGAGCCGAGGATGCGGTCGAGTTCGTCGGGGGTGACGGCGGCCAGCGGGAGCTTGCCCACGAGGTAGATGTCGCCGAGCTTGTCGATCGCGTAACTGACGCCGTAGAGGCGGGTGTTGCGTTCGAGTAGCCAGCGGTGCACGGCCTCGTGGTTCTCGTCGGGGTGGCGGACGACGAAGGCGTTGATGGACAGCGAGTGCTTGCCGACGACGAGCGAGCAGGTCGTGGAGAGCTTGCGGGTGCCGGGGAGCTTGATGACATAGGTGCCGTCGGAGGGCGATTCCCATTCGAGCTCGGCGTCGGCCAGGGTTCGCTCGATCACGGCATGCGCCGTCGGGACCGGCTCGGCCGTGGTGTTGCCCACCGCGGCGCTCGTCTCTCGCTCGTCACCCATGGAGGGATCGTAGGTGACGGCGGTGTTCCTGCATGGCGGCGGTGTAGACGTCGCCCGTCGCCGCCGCGGCGGTGTCCCAGCCGAAGGACTGGGCGTGCCGGGCGGCGTCGGTGCCCATCCGGGCGGGCAGCGCCGGGTCCGCGACGAAGCGGCCGAGCGCACGGGCGTAGTCGGCCGGGTCGTGGCCGCTGACGAGGAAGCCGCTGACGCCCTCGCGCACGGCCACCGGCAGACCGCCGACCGCGGCCGCGACGACCGGGGTGCCACAGGCCTGGGCCTCGATGGCGACCAGTCCGAAGGATTCGCTGTACGAGGGCATGACCAGCACGGATGCGGCGCGGTACCAGTCGGCGAGCTGTTCCTGGCCGACCGGTGGGCGGAACTGCACCAGGTCGGCGATGCCGAGCCGGGCGGCCAGCTTCTGCAGCCCCTCGGGCTTGGCGAGGCCGCTGCCGCTGGGCCCGCCGACCACGGGCACGACCATGCGGGCCCGCAGCGAGGGGTCCTCGGCCAGCAGGGCGGCGGCAGCCCGCAGCAGGATGTCGGGGGCCTTGAGGGGCTGTATACGGCCGGCGAAGAGCGGGATGACCGCGTCCTGCGGCAGGCCGAGGCGGGCGCGGGCGGCGGCCCGGCTCGCCGCGACATCGCCGCCGGTGGGGCGGAAGCGGTCGAGGTTGACGCCCGGGTGCACCACCGCGACCTTGCCGGGCTCGGCCTCGTAATGCCGGGCGAGTTCGTCCGCCTCCTCGGCGGTGTTGGCTATCAGACGGTCCGCGGCGCGGACGATCTGCGTCTCGCCGATCACCCGGGCGGCCGGTTCGGGGGTGTCGCCGACGGCCAGCGCGGCGTTCTTGACCTTGGCCATGGTGTGCATGGCGTGCACCAGCGGGACGCCCCAGCGCTCGGCGGCCAGCCAGCCGACATGGCCGGAGAGCCAGTAGTGGGAGTGCACCAGGTCGTAGTAGCCGGGGCGGTGGCCGGCCCAGGCCTGCATCACGCCGTGGGTGAAGGCGCACAGCTGGGCGGGCAGCTCCTCCTTGGCCAGGCCCTCGTACGGGCCGGCGTCCACATGCCGGACGAGGACGCCCGGGGCGAGCTCGACGGCGGGCGGGAGGGTGCCGGTGGTGGCGCGGGTGAAGATCTCCACCTCGATGTTGATCGAGGCGAGCTTCCTGGCCAGCTCGACGATGTAGACGTTCATGCCGCCGGCGTCGCCCGTACCGGGCTGGTGCAGCGGGGAGGTGTGGACGCTGAGCATCGCCACCCGGCGCGGACGGCGCGAGCCGCCGGGCAGGCGCAGCCGGGCCTGGCCCGGGAACTGGCCATGGGGCCGACTGCGGAGCCGGGACACGTATGGGCTCACGTCGAGCTACCTCCTAGGCAGGGCGGGCGGCACGCCTCCGAACCCCTCCAACAACAGACCCGGGTCATCCATTTCCGTCCGGCACGCTCTGGCCGTACTTTGCCAAAGCGTGACCAAGAGCGGGGCCCTGGATACCTCGGCGGGCGGGCTTTCCGCGGCCACCCCATACCCTCGATGACATGGTCCGCCGCCCCGCCGTCTCCGCCGCCGCCCTGATACCCGCACAGTCCCGGCCTGTCGGAAACGCCACCCGCGGCACCACCAACCCGAACCGGCTGCGCCGCATGGACCGCTGGATAGCGGCCGAACACGGCGCCGAGCTGCGCCGCGCCGCCGACCCGGTGGCGGTCGACCTCGGCTACGGCGCCGCGCCCTGGACCGCGGTCGAGCTGCTGGGCCGGCTGCGTACGGTGCGTCCGGACGCCCGGGTCGTCGGCATAGAGATAGATCCGGTGCGGGTCGAGGCCGCCCGGCCGTACGAGCGGCCTGGGCTGGACTTCCTCCACGGCGGGTTCGAGGTGCCGCTGCCGGGTCAGCGCAGGCGCGCACCGGTCCTCATCCGGGCCGCGAACGTGCTGCGGCAGTACGACGAGGACGAGGTGGCCGCCGTGTGGCGGCGGCTGTGCGCCCGGCTGGCGCCCGGCGGGCTGCTGGTCGAGGGCACCTGCGACGAGATAGGGCGGCGGCACGTCTGGGTGGCGCTGGGCCCCGAGGGCCCGCGCACGGTCACCTTCGCCACCCGCCTCAGCTCCCTCCAGACACCCTCCGACCTGGCAGAACGTCTTCCCAAGGCGCTGATCCACCGCAATGTGCCGGGCGAACCGGTCCATGCCTTCCTCCGGGACTTCGACCGGGCCTGGGCCAGCGCCGCCCCGCTCGGCGCGCTCGGCGCCCGCCAGCGGTGGCGCGCCGCCGTCCAGGCCCTGGCCACGGACTGGCCGCTGGTCGGCGACCCGCGGCGCCGGCGGCAGGGGGAGGTCACGGTGCGGTGGGAGGCGCTCGCCCCCCGGCCGTGAGCCATCGGGGCCGGGGGGGCGAGCGCCTCGCGGCCCAGGGGCAGCACGGTGGCAGCGCCGCCTCCTGGAGCGCGGCGTCGGTCACCCCGGGGCCGCACCGTCCCGCCCGGCCCTCGGCACACCCCGGGAAGGAGCCTCCCGGCACGCCCCCCAAGAGGCTCGCGCGGCCGTCGCTACGCGGTCAGTACCGGGTGCCCGAGTGCCGCCAGCTCCCGCAACCGCCGCTCCGTCCGTGACCCGCGTTCGGCCGTGTACGTCACGAGCGCCTGGTCCGGGTCGGTGCTCAGCCGGAAGCTCTCGAAGGTGAGCACCAGCTCGCCGACGTGCGGATGCGCGAGGGACTTGGTCCCGCGCAGGCACTCGTACACCGACTGCGTCTCCCAGATCCGCCGGAAGTCCCGGCTGTGCGCGAGGAGTTCATTGACCACCTCACAGATCCGCGGGTCCTCGGGGTGCCGCCCGCTCTCGGCGCGCAGATTGCCGACCACCTCCACGGCCTTCGCCTCCCAGTCCGGGTGCAGGGCTCGTGCCACCGGGTCGAGGAAGACCAGCAGCGCGGTGTTCCGCCGGTCCGGAGCGAGCGCCGGGAGGTCGAAGGCGACCCGGCCGCCGAGCGTGTTCCAGGCCAGGATGTCCAGGCCGCGGCCGAGGACCATGGCCGGAACGGTGGTCTCCATCGCGTCCAGGAGCTGCTGGATCTCGGGGCGCACGGTCTGCCGGGGGCCGGGGCACGGGCCGCCGTCCGGTTCGGCGACGCCGTCCGCCGTGCGGCGCCGGGGCACGGCGATATTGCGCAGATACGTCACTTCGCCGTCGGACAGCCGCAGCGCCCGCGCGATCGCGTCCAGGACGGAGTCGGAGATCGCGGGCGCACGGCCCTGTTCGATCCGGGTGTAGTAGTCGACGCTGATGGCGGCGAGCTGGGCGACCTCTTCGCGCCGCAGCCCCCGCACCCGGCGGCGGCTGATCCCGCCGGGCAGGCCGAGGTCCGCCGGGTCGAGCGCCGCGCGGCGCGCCTTGAGGAACGAGCTGATCTCGATTTCCGCGTGCAGCATCGGTCCAGTATGCGATGCACGGCCGGTTGGGTGGTTCCGCCGGACCCAGGCTGCGACGGGCCTGGCCCGCTCCTCGTACGGGCAGCAAGGTGGTGCACATACGCCTCAGGGGCGCCCCGGAGGCCGCTCCGGCACGCCCCGGGGGCGGCCCCTGAGAACTCGCAGAAGGAGCAGCTCATGCAGCGCAGGATCCTCGGCGGTACCGGCATCTCGGTGAGCGAGTACGCGCTCGGCGCGATGATGCTCGGGGCCTGGGGCAACACCGATCACGACGACTGCGTACGGATCGTGCACCGTGCGCTGGACGCCGGGATCAACTTCGTGGACACCGCGGATGTGTACGCCGCGGGCGAGTCCGAGGAGATCGTCGGCAAGGCGCTCAAGGGGCGCCGCGAGGACGTCGTCCTGGCCTCGAAGTTCTTCAACTCGATGGGGCCGGACGCCAACCAGGGCGGCAACTCCCGGCGCTGGATCATGCGCGCCGTGGAGGACAGCCTGCGCCGGCTGGACACCGACTACCTCGACCTCTACCAGGTGCACCGCCCCGACCCGGCCACCGACATCGACGAGACGCTCTCCGCGCTCTCCGACCTCGTACGGTCCGGCAAGGTGCGGGCGATCGGCACCTCGACCTTCCCCGCCGAGCACCTCGTCGAGGCGCAGTGGACCGCCGAGCGCCGCGGCCATCTCCGCTTCCGCACCGAGCAGCCGCCGTACTCGATGCTGGCGCGCGGTGTGGAGAGCGCGGTGCTGCCGACCGCGCAGCGCTACGGCATGGGCGTGCTGACGTGGGGCCCGCTCAGTGCCGGCTGGCTCTCCGGCCGTGACCTCTCGGCCAGTTCGCGCGCCGGTCTGGAGAGCCGGAAGTTCGATCTGTCGGTCCCGGAGAACGCCCGGAAGGCGGAGGCGGTCGCCGCGCTGTCGAAGGTCGCGGCGGAGGCCGGCCTGTCGCTGCCGCATCTGGCGACCGCCTTCGTACGGTCCCACCCGGCGGTGACCTCCGTGATCATCGGCCCGCGCACCCTCGACCAGCTCGACAGCATGCTGGAGGGCTCCGAGGTGACGCTCGGCGCGGACGTCCTGGACCGGATCGACGCGATCGTGCCGCCGGGCACCGACATCAACCCGGCCGACGCCTACTACCAGCCGCCGGCCCTCGCGGACGCCTCCCTGCGACGCCGCTGACCACGGGCGGGGGCCGCCCGGGGACGCGGCGGCCCCCGCCATATCTCGCACTTCCCGGCAATGCACCGCAGCGGCGGCGTTCGGATTGTCCAGGGAAAGGAATGGCTTCGCGATTGTTCCTTTCCATTCCCGGAACGCCGGGCGGCCACTGCCCCCGGACAACGCCGCCGGAAACGGACACAAAGAAGCCCCTCACACGCGGTGAGGGGCTTCCGGTTTATCCAAAAAATTCACTTGGCTTTTTGGTACGCCTCACGAATCTCGGCGGGCACGCGCCCGCGGTCGCTGACGTTGTAGCCGCTCGACTTGGCCCAGGCCCGGATCGCGGCGGTGTCCTCATTGCCGGCCGCATTGCCGGCCGCGGCCTTACGCGGCTTACGGCCCTTCCCGGTCTTGCGGCCGGCCTTCAAGAACGGCCCAACAGCTTCCAGCAGCTGGTCGTAGCTGTCCGGACTCAAATCGATCTCGTAAGTCACGCCGTCAAGAGAAAGAGTGTGCGTTGCGGCCTCTGTGGACTCTTCGCCCGTGAGGTCGTCTGTGAAGATGGTGATTACCTTCTGTGCCATGCAGGCAGTGTAAACCCCTGAAATTGGGGTGCCGGCCCTTTCCCCCGTCCGCAGGTGCGACGAACTGGTTGACGGGAAAAATCCTCCGGGCCGGTGTCCCGGTTCATCGGTGCGGCGGCCGGCGCTTCACGAGAGGGGCGCCGGAACACCGCGGATTTTTGCCCGGACCCGCGTGCGGGGACCCGGCGTCCGCGGCCGGGGCCCCGGACCGTGTCTTCCGGATCAGCGCGGACCGCCGACGCCTGGCCCGCCCCCGCGCCCTCAGGCCAGGTGCAGGGCGGCGAGCAGGGCGTCCACGAGGGGACGGTCGCGCTCCTGGGTGAGGCGGCAGCGGGCGTCGGCGGGCGTCAGCCACACCATGCGGTCGACCTCGCTGTTCGGGGTGAACGCGCCGGCGACCGCCTCGGCCGCCCAGTAACGGACCTGCTTGGGGCGGCCGTTGGCCAGGTAGCAGGAGGTGGGCAGCGGGGCTCCCGGCCGGCACTCCATACCGGTCTCCTCCGCCACCTCGCGCACCGCGCCGGCCAGCGCGTCCTCGCCGCGCTTGAGCTTGCCCTTGGGGTGGGACCAGTCGTCGTACTTGGGACGGTGGACGAGCGCGATCTCCAGCCCGTCCTCGGACGCCGCGCGGCGCCACAGGACACATCCCGCTGCGCGAATCGTCTTCTGAGGCACCGTCACATCATCACCTCTCTCCGTTCCTCGTGCCGTCGGCCCGCTCCGTTTCCTCAGGTCTTTCCTCTTTCCTCAGGTCTTCGCTCTCGCCTCAGCTCTTGCGCTCCGGGGTCCGCGGCAGCCACACCCGGCCGAAGGCGAAGCGGGCCGCCTCCACCTCGTGCCGCTGGTCGGCGTGCAGCACCCCGAGGGCGTACGCCGTGGCCGGAGCGATCCGGGGGGTGCGGGCCGCGCCGGCGGCCGCGGCGGCGGCCTCCGCGGCGTCCCGGTGCCACTCCAGGGCCCGGCCGGCCTCCGCCAGCCGGAAGTCGGCGTACTCCGGCGTGATCACCTCCCGGGCATAGCGGCTCAGCCGCACCAGCAGCCGGACCTGGTGCCAGGGAGTGTCCTGGCGCCGGTCGGCGGCGAGCGCCGCGGCGTTGTACGGGTAGCCGGCGCGGGACAGCGGCAGCGCGGCCACCGCCTCCGCGAGCCGTCGGTGCGCCTGCTCGGCGAGCGGCGGCAGCGCCTCGGCGGCCGGCAGCTCGGTGGCCGCAGGGGCCAGCGGCGCCTCGGAGGCGAGCACCGCCACCGAGTCGGCGACGGCATGGAACCGCGAGGAGCCGAGGGCCTGCAACGCGGCGGAGTGGGCGCGGGTGCGGGCGAGGGTGAGCTGGCGGTCCAGCAGCGCTCCGGCCCGCGCCGCACCGGCCGACAGGGCGCCGTCGGGATCCGGATCGCCGGAGGGAGCTGCGGACGACGCGGGGGACGGGCCGTCGGCCGAGGCGGCGGGCCCGGTGGCGGAGCCCGTGGTCGTACGCTCGCCCCGCTTTCCCCGCTCCGCTCGGGCCGGGCGGTCGCCGCGGTCGCTCCGGTCGGCGCGCTCGGGCCGCTCCCCCCGGCCCGTCAGCCGCTGCAGTGCCGTCATCAGCCGCTCGCGGCGGGCCGCGCAGGCCTGTTCGCGGGCCAGCGTGCCGGACAGCCAGCCGAGTTCGGACCGGAGCTGGTCGGCCCAGGTCTCCTCCGTCAGCGGGCGGAAGGTGTGCAGGGTGGCGCTGATCCGGCGGGCGGCGCGGCGCAGCTGCCGGGCGGCCTCGCCGGCCCCCTCCGCGTCCGAGCCGCTCTCCCGGTGCAGCCGCAGACTGCGCAGAAAGTCCGCAGACTGCTGGTGCAGATAGCCGGCGAGCACCTCCTCGGCGGTGCGGCCGGCGAGGACGGCGCTGAGGTCGCTGCCGTCGTCGGAGCCGTGGGTCATGAGCGGCCGGTACGAAGCGCCGTCCCGTCCGTACGCGGCATCGTCCGGCCCCGGTGTGCCGTCGCCCCCTCCGTACGGGCCGTCCACCACCGCGGAACGGGCTCCGGGCGCCCCGCCGGGCTCGTATCCGATTCCGATGAGACCTGTCGGCCCTCCGGTCGGCTGGTCATGTCGCTGGGCCACGCCGGCGCCTCCGGGCGTCAATGAGCATTTCCTGAATGTTGCGCAGTGGCGCGCCGTCCGCGTCCACCGCGTGCCGGGTCCAGTCGCCGTCCGGGCCCAGGTGCCAGGAGGACGTGGCGTCCGACATCCCCGTCTCCAGCATCCGGTTGAGGGTGGCGCGGTGCGCCGGGTCGGCGACCCGCACCAGCGCCTCGATCCGGCGGTCCAGGTTCCGGTGCATCATGTCGGCGCTGCCCAGCCACACTTCGGGCTCGCCGCCGTTGCCGAAGATGAAGACGCGGGAGTGTTCCAGGAAGCGGCCGAGGATGCTGCGGACGCGGATGTTCTCGCTCAGGCCGGTGACTCCCGGGCGCAGTGCGCATATTCCGCGTACCCAGATGTCGACCGGGACGCCGGCCTGGGAGGCGCGGTAGAGCGCGTCGATGACGGCCTCGTCCACCATCGAGTTGACCTTGATGCGGATGGAGACCGGCCGGCCCGCCCGCTGGTTGGCGATCTCCTTGTTGATGCGCTGTATCAGGCCGTCCCGCAGGGACTTGGGGGCGACCAGGAGACGGCGGTAGGTCTCGCGGCGGGAGTAGCCGGAGAGCCGGTTGAAGAGGTCGGAGAGGTCGGCGCCGACCTGCGGGTCGGCGGTCAGCAGGCCGAGGTCCTCGTAGAGCCGGGCCGTCTTGGGGTGGTAATTACCGGTCCCCACATGGGAGTAGCGGCGCAGCATCTCGCCTTCCTGGCGGACGACGAGCGAGAGCTTGCAGTGCGTCTTGAGGCCGACCAGGCCGTAGACGACATGGCAGCCGGACTCCTCCAGCTTGCGCGCCCACTTGATGTTGGCCTGCTCGTCGAAGCGGGCCTTGATCTCGACGAGGACGAGCACCTGCTTGCCCGATTCCGCGGCGTCTATCAGGGCGTCCACGATCGGCGAGTCGCCGGAGGTGCGGTACAGCGTCTGCTTGATGGCGAGCACGTCCGGGTCGGCGGCGGCCTGCTCCAGGAACGCCTGCACGGAGGTGGAGAAGGAGTCGTAGGGGTGGTGAAGGAGGACGTCACGGGCGCGCAGGGCGGCGAAGATGTCCGGCGCGGACGCCGACTCCACCTCGGCGAGGTCACGGTGGGTGCCGGCGACGAACTTGGGGTACTTGAGCTCGGGCCGGTCCAGCGCTCCGATCCCGAAGAGGCCGGTCAGGTCCAGCGGGCCGGGCAGCGGATAGACCTCGGCGTCGGAGATCTTCAGCTCCTGGACGAGCAGATCGAGCACGGCGGGGTCGATGGACTCCTCGACCTCCAGGCGGACCGGCGGCCCGAAGCGCCGCCGCATCAGCTCCTTCTCCAGGGCCTGGAGGAGGTTCTCCGCGTCGTCCTCCTCGACCTCCAGGTCTTCGTTGCGGGTGACCCGGAACATGTGGTGCGCGCGCACCTCCATGCCCGGGAACAGCTCCTCCAGATGGGCGGCGATGACGTCCTCGATGGGGACGTAGCGCTGCGGGGAGGCCTCCAGGAAGCGGGAGAGCAGCGGCGGCACCTTGACCCGCGCGAAGTGGTCGTGGCCGCTGACGGGGTTGCGTACGACGACGGCCAGGTTCAGCGAGAGGCCGGAGATGTACGGGAAGGGGTGCGCGGGGTCCACCGCCAGGGGCGTGAGCACCGGGAAGATCTGCTGGCGGAAGAGGGTGAACAGGCGGGCCTGCTCCTTCTCGGTCAGCTCGGGCCAGCGGATCAGATGAATGCCCTGGTCAGCGAGCTCGGGGGCGATGTCCTGCTGGAAGCAGGCGGCGTGCCGGGCCATGAGTTCGCGCGAGCGGGTCCAGATCAGGTCCAGCACCTCGCGGGGCTGGAGTCCGGACGCGGAGCGGGTGGCGACGCCCGTGGCTATCCGTCGCTTGAGTCCGGCCACCCGGACCATGAAGAACTCGTCCAGGTTGCTGGCAAAAATCGCAAGGAAGTTCGCCCGTTCGAGGAGGGGGGTGGCCGGATCCTCGGCCAGTTCGAGCACCCGCTCGTTGAAGCCCAGCCAGCTGCGCTCGCGGTCCAGGAACCGGTCGCCGGGCAGCTCCTCGCCGTCGGCGCCGATCACGCCCTCGTCCTCGTACGCATCCGGATCGGCGTCCAGGTCGGGCTCCAGGCCGGGCACCGTGCCCCGGACCGCCTGGGGGCGGTGCGCGGCGATGGATCCCACGGAAGGCTGAGCCGAGGGGCCCGCGGTCCGCGAGGGCTTCGGGGTCGGCGTCTCGGGCGGGACCTGTGCCTGGGCGCTGGGCTGCTGGTTCATGTCCTTATTCTTCCGCGTCCGGGGTGTTCCAGGCGCGTCAGGAGAAGGCGGGGGCGCGAGATGGAGCCTCGGGTGGGGGACGTTCGGCACAGCGGGCTGCATTCACCGATGCTCGCAAGCGACATTGAATCGCCGGTAACGCGGATATGGCGGACAGGCAAGCGGGGCGCTACTCCCAGGCGTTTTCCGGGCCGGCCGGCGGCCGTTGCCGGGGCCGGTGTCCGGGTCCGCGGCCGGGGCTGCTCCTGGGGCGAAGCGGCCCGGGGACCGGTGCCGGGTGCCGCCGCCGGGGCACGTCCCCCTGTGCCTCCCCCGGGGCAGCCTTTGTCACACGCATGGTGCCCCCGGGATGCGGGGCCGCCGCGGGCCGGGGCCCGCCTTTCGGCCTTCCGCCTCCCCCGGGCCCCGGCCGGACACCGGGGCCGCCCGTTTCAGCCGTGCCGGCGCCGCATCACCCGGAAGGCGAGCACGGTCAGCACCGCCGTCACCGCCAGCACGATCCCGGCCTCGATCCACGCCATCGGCCAGTGGTGCGACACCGGGTGGTGCTCCATGTACTGGCCCGCCACATCGTGCTTGCGCTGACAGGCCTCGTAGCTGGGGGCGGGGTCACACGGCGAATCGGGCAGACGGGCACCGGAGCCGGTGTAGTCCCCCTGTCCCACGAGCCAGTCGTCGTCCGGCAGCTGGGCCGGCCGGCCGTTCCGGAACTCCGTCGTCACGGCCGGCAGCAGATACGGCCTGAACTGTGCGAACGCAGACTGCACCACCACCATGGCGACGAGCGTGACGCCCATCGACAGCACCGTACGGCGCAGCAGCAGACCGGCCAGTACACCGACCGCCAGGGCCAGCAGGGAGTAGGCGACCGGCACCGGGCCGAGCGAGTGGAAGCCGAGGGTGGAGTACCAGTAGGAGCCGGAGACCTCGTCGCCGGCGACCTGCCAGAGCCGGCCGAAGGCCAGCGAGAGCGCCGTGGCGGCGGTGCCCACGACCAGGGCGGGCAGGGCGGTCTTCGCCGCCAGCCAGCGCAGCGGGCCGACCGACTGGGTCAGTACGAGCTTGTCGGTGCCGGCCTCCAGCTCGCGGGCGATCAGCGGGGCGCCGAGGAACAGCCCGGTCAGCGCGGGCAGCAGCACCAGGCCCGATTCGATGAGGCGCAGGGCCGAGCCGTAGGTGCTGCGGAACTCGGTGACCGCATCCTGGGTGTGGGCGCAGCGCGGGTCGAGGGAGATCTGCGAACAGCCGGCGATGTGGTGGGCGTCGATGAACCCGGCCATCTGACCGCGCAGCACCGCGCACCAGACCACGCCGCCGGCCGCCGCGGCCAGCAGCACGCCGAAGACCAGCCGGTGCTGACGCCACACCAGCCAGACGAGACCGCGCAGCGGCGCCCGGCCGCCCGCCTCCCCGGGGCCGTCCGGATCGTCCGCTGTGCCGCGCCCGTTCGTGCCGGGGTGTGCCGTGGTGGTCATGCCGCCGCTCCCTTGCCGCTGTAGTGGTCGTACCGTGTGCCCGCCGCGCCGGCCGGCGGGCCTTCCCAGCCGCCCGTACGGCCTGTCGGGCCGGGCGGTCCGTTGCGTGGCATACCGGGGATTCCCGGCTTGTTGCCGGGCCGGCGGCGCCACCGTGCCAGGGCCGGCTCCGCGCTCGGCGCGATCAGTGCGGGCGCGTCAGGCGCGCGCAGACAGGCGAGCAGGAGTTCCTCCAGGGACGGTTCCGCGGTCTCCCAGGGCCCGGCGGCGACCGTGCCCTTGCGCCGTACGACGGCAGCGAACCGACGCCCCGACGTCTGGGTGTCGATGACCGTGTGGGCCGCGATCGCGGGCGGCAGCGCCCCGTCCCGGAGCGCCCCCATCACCAGGGCGTGCGCCCCGATGACGTCATCGACCTCGCCCGCGAGCCGCACCCGGCCGCCGCCCAGCACCAGCAGGTAGTCACAGACCATGTCCAGCTCGGCGAGCAGGTCCGACGCGAGCACGACGGTGGTGCCGTGCTCGGCGGCCTGGGCCAGCAGCAGCGCGGTGATCCGGTGCCGGGCGAGCGGGTCGAGACCGGCCAACGGCTCGTCGAGCAGCAGGAGTTCGGGGCTCTTGGCGAAGGCGAGGGCGAGCCCGAGGCAGGTGCGCTGCCCGCCGGAGAGGACGCCGGCCCGGGCATCGAGGGGCACCCCGCCCTCCCGGACGATCCGCTCGGCGCACCGCCCGTTCCAGCGGCCGGGGTTGAGCTCGCGGCCCAGCCGCAGGGTCTCGGCGACCGTCAGCCGCGGGTAGAGGGGCTTGCCCTGGGTGAGGTGGGCGATCCGGGCGCGGCCCGCGAGGGCGGCCGGGGCCGCGCCGCCGACCCGTACGGTCCCCTCGCTGGGGCGGGTCAGGCCGGAGGCGAGCGAGAGCAGGGTGCTCTTTCCGGAGCCGCTGGGCCCGACCAGTGCACAGATACGGCCGGCCGGCAGCCGGAAGGTGCAGTCGCGCAGCGCCCAGCGGCGGCGGTAGCGCCTGCCGAGGCCGACCGCCTCGATGGCGGTGCGCCCCGAGGCCCGGCCGGTCACCTCTTGCGTGGCCATCGGCCGCATCACCCGTCCCCCTTGAGCCATTCCACTAATTAAGTAGTGAAAGGGTGGGGGAAATGGGCTGCACCTGTCAACCTCCGCTGCCTACGCTGACGGCGTGCCCACACCTTCCGCGCCCGTCGTGCCGCCGCTGCCGTACACCCCCGACTACCCGATACGCACCGAGCGACTGGATCTGCGACCGGTTCTCCACGACGACTTCGCCGCGATCCACGCCTACCAGCGCCGCCCCGAGGTCTGCCGCTATCTCTACTGGGGCCCCCTCGACGAGGCCGGGTCCCGGGACTCCGTCGCCGCCAAAACCACCCGCACCACGCTGCGCGAGTCCGGCGACTACCTCCAGCTCGCCGTCGTCGTCCGGGAGACCGCGACCCTGGTCGGCGATCTCACCTTCGTCTGGAACAGCCGCGAACACCGCCAGGGCGGCATCGGCTATGTCTTCCACCCGGACCACGCCGGGCACGGCTACGCCACCGAGGCGAGCCGGGCGCTGCTGGCGCTGGGCTTCGAGGAGCTGCACCTCCACCGCATCCAGGCCGAGTTGGACGGGCGCAACACCGCCTCGGCCCGGCTCCTCGAACGGCTGGGGATGCGCCGCGAGGGCCATCTGCGGGAGAACGAGTTCCTCGACGGGGAGTGGTCCGACGAGGTCATCTACGCGATGCTGGCGCGCGAGTGGCGGGCGCAACGGGAAGAGCGCGCGCGACAGCAGTGACAAGCGGGGCGGACCCTCCTGGGCCCGCCCCGCAGCACGATCATCGTCCGCCCGGTCTCACGTCTCCGAGCGGTACATCAGATCCGTCTCGTGCGTGGCAAACCCCATCCGCTCGTACACGCTCACCGCCGCCGTGTTGTCCGCGTCCACGTACAGCATCGCCGTGGGCAGCCCCTGACCGGCCAGATGCCGCAGCCCGACCGAGGTCAGCGCCTTGCCCAGGCCGCCGCCCTGGGCGCCCGGCCGCACCCCGAGCACATAGACCTCACCGAGGCCGTCGTCGGCGTGCACCTTGGTCCAGTGGAAGCCGACCAGCCGGCCGTCCTTCTCCGCCAGGAAGAAGCCCTTCGGGTCGAACCACGCCTCGGCCTTGCGGTCGTCCAGATCGCGCTGGATCAGCGCACCCTGCTCCGGGTGGTGCGCAAAGGCCTCCGCGTTCACCTCCAGCCAGGCCGCGTCATCGGTGCCCGACTGGAAGGTCCGTACGGACACCCCCTCGGGGAACACCGGCTCCGGCAGCTCCAGATCCGTCAGCGAGCGCCGCATCTGCCGCAGCTCCCGGAACATCGTCAGCCCCAGGGTCTGGGCGAGATGCCGGGCGGCCGGATGCCCGCCGTGGGCCCAGACCCGCAGCCGGCGCCCGGACTGCTCCAGCAGCTCACTGCCCAGCGCCCGGCCGTGCCCGCGGCCGCGGTGCCCCGGCTGCACCACCAGCTCGGCGGCCGGTGCCTCCACCGGGTCGGTGTCCTCCAGCTGCCCGTACGCGACCAGCTCCTCGGCCTCGTCGCCGCGCGAGTACAGCAGCACATGGCGCACACCTGGGCGCGCGCCCCCGCGCAGCTGCAACCGCCCCTGCTCGGACACGGCGGGCTGCCCGTCCGTACGGGCGGCCCGCTCGATCAGCTCGACGACGGCCGCGGCCTCTTGCGGCGCGAGCTCGTCGACCACCTGGATCCTGCGGCCGGCCCGGCCCATCTCCTGTGCAGCGTCAGTCATGTGTGAAGCGTACGACCCTGCCGGGTTCCCGGAGGGGTACCACCCGCGCTCTCCGCCCCTCGCCGGCAACCAGCTCGTCACCCGGCGACCCCTGTTGCGCTACGCGCGTCGACAATAAGCTGCCCTCCGCTCAGACCATCCAGGAGGGGAACACATGCCAGCGACACCGCAACGGGGCCGCACCGTACGAAGATTGACGATCGGCGCCGCCGTACTGGCCGCCGCCGGGCTCACCGCCGCCGCCCTGCCGGCCGGCGCCGACACCCGCCACGCCGCCCGCGCCGGCCGCACCGTCGATGTGCAGCTGCTCTCCTTCAACGACTTCCACGGCAACCTCGAACCGCCGCAGGGCTCCTCCGGCACGGTCGAGGAGGTCCAGCCGGACGGCAGCAAGAAGAGCATCCCGGCGGGCGGCGTCGAGTACCTCGCGCAGTCCCTGCGGACCGCCCGTAAGGGCCACCCCTACTCGGTCACCGCCGCGGCCGGCGACCTGGTCGGGGCCAGCCCGCTGCTGTCCGGGCTGTTCCACGACGAGCCGACCGTCGAGGCGATGAACAAGCTGGGCCTCGACGTCACCTCGGTGGGCAACCACGAATTCGACGAGGGCCGGGCCGAGTTGACCCGCCTCCAGAAGGGCGGCTGCCACCCGAAGGACGGCTGCTACGAGCACGGCAAGAAGTTCCGGGGCGCCGGCTTCCCGTATCTGACCGCCAATGTCACGGACGACAAGACCGGCAAGCCGCTGCTCAAGCCGTACTCCGTCTGGCGGCACAAGGGCGTCAAGATCGGCTTCATCGGGGTGACGCTGGAGGGCACCCCGGACATCGTCAACGCCGACGGGGTCAAGGGCCTGAAGTTCCACGACGAGGTCGAGACGATCAACAAGTACGCCAAGGTGCTGAACAAGCAGGGCGTGAAGTCGATCGTCGCCCTCATCCACGAAGGCGGTCTGCCCGCCTCCACCTCGTACAACTACAACTGCGACAGCCCCGGCCCCGGCGACGGCATCTCCGGGCCGATCACCGACATCGCCAAGCACGTCACCTCGAAGGTCGACGCGCTGGTCACCGGCCACACCCACCAGGCCTACAGCTGCACCATCCCGGACCCGTCCGGCAGACCGCGCACCGTCACCTCCGCCGCGTCCTACGGCAAGCTCTACACCGACACCACGCTGACCTACGACCGCCGCACCCATGACATCGTGCGGACCAGCGTCAAGGCGCCCGGCGCGGTCAACCACGTCGTCGACCGCACCCAGCCCAAGGCCGCGGACATGACGTCGCTGATCGCCCGCTGGAACAAGCTGGCCGCGCCGGTCGCGGGCCGCCCCGTCGGCCATATCTCCGCCGATATCGCGGGCCGCGGCGCCGAGACGCCCGAGTCACCGCTCGGCGATGTCATCTCCGACGCCCAGCTGGAGGCCACCAAGGCGGCCGACAAGGGCGGCGCCCAGCTCGCCCTGATGAACCCCGGCGGGGTGCGCTCCGACCTCGCCTTCAAGGCGTCCGGCTCGGAGGGCGACGGGGTGGTCACCTATGGCGAGGCCTTCACCGTCCAGCCCTTCACCAACATGATGAACGTCATCGACCTCACCGGCGCCCAGCTCCTGACCGCACTCCAGCAGCAGGTCAGCGGCCCCAACGAGGCCTCCCCGAAGATCCTCCAGGTCTCCAAGGGCCTCACCTACACCCTCGACATGACCAAGAAGGGCGCCGACCGCGTCGTCAAGGACTCGGTGAAGCTGGACGGGGCCGCCCTCGGCCCGGCCAAGACCTACCGCGTCGCGATGAACGAGTTCCTGGCCGGCGGCGGTGACGGCTTCGCCGCCTTCAAGGACGGCAAGAACAAGCACGTCGGAACCTCCGACCTGGACGCCTTCACCGCCTACCTGACCGCGCACTCCTCGGCGGACGGCCCGCTCACCCCGCCGAAGGCGGACCGGATCACGGTCGTGAAGTAACACGCAGGAACTGACGGGGCGGCCGGTGGACCCACGGGCCGCCCCGCGAAACCGCCCGTCGAGCGCCGCCCGAGCCGTCCCGTTCAGGAGAAGTCGACGGCGTGATCCTGCGCCCAGCGGGCGAACGTCCGGCCCGGCCGGCCGGTGACCCGCTCCACGGCGTCGGAGACGGGGAAGGCCGGCCCATCGACCGTCCGGCCGAACATCCGGACGAGCTCCAGCGCGGCCTCCTTGGTCAGATACCGCCCCGACATCGCCGCGGCCGCTTCCTCCTCGGAGATCTGCTCGACCCGGATCTCCCGGCCCGTCGCCCGCCCGATCTCGGCGACCTGCTGCGCCAGGGTCATCCGCTCCGGGCCGGTGACGACATACGCCTGGCCCAGGTGCGCACCGCTGCGGTCCAGCAGGGCGACGGCCGCGACATCGGCGAGGTCGGCCTCGTGAACGGGGACGCCCTGGGCACCCGGGTGCGCCTCACGCACCACGCCCGACTCGCGGATCGAGGGGGCCCAGGCAAGGGCGTTGGTGGCGTAGTTGCCGCCGCGGACAAAGGTCCACTCCAGGCCGGAGTCGCGCACCGCGCGCTCCAGACCGGCGTGCAGCCGGGCGATGAAGTGGGCGTCGTCGGCCGGGGTATCGGTCACCGCCATCGAGGAGTTGAGGACCACCCGGCGGACACCGGCCCTGCCTGCCGCGTCGAGCACCGCCGCCGCGGCCCGGTCGCCGCCGGCCGCGAGGTTGAGGAACAGCGCATCGGCACCGGCCAGCAGCGGTCCGAGGTCGTCGGCCGCGGTGAGGTCGGCGCGGACCGTCTCGGCCTCGGCCGGCAGACCGGCGCGGGCCGGATCGCGGGTCAGCGCGCGTACGGCGGCGCCCTCGGCGAGGAGCCGGCCGACAAGACTGCGGCCGATATTGCCGGTTGCCCCGGTTACCGCGATCACGGCACGGCCTTCGTGAGACTTCATGGGATGACTACCGTCTTCCGTTTGTCGGCGGAATGAACTGAATATGCGGAAGGAAACACATCAACACGCCCAGGCGGACAGGCCGGACAGGGCGGAGAGGGATCAACGGACCCTGACAAGGCACTCACTGTTGCTCAGGTCACCAAGAGGTGTGACGGTAGTTCAGGTCACCCCACAAGCACGGCAATTTTTTATCAAGTCCGGCGGGACAACCTTCGCGTATCAGACTTACTGCCGGTACAACTTGCGTTCAAGGGTCCCGCCCGTGGTGGGATGTACGGATGCGAACCCCCACACGCATATCTTCACCGTCGCCCACGCCCGTCACCCGGCACCACTCCGCCACCGCCGTGACGGGCGCCCCGGACGACTCCACCGGCGACACCAGAGACCTCGACACGGTCAATCCGTACGCGGATCTGGCAGCCCTCGCCGACCCCGAACCGGAGCCGGAATCCGGCTCGTTCGACGCCGACGGCGTTCACCGCCGCCGCACCTACCTCAACGAGCGCGACGACAGCGACGATCCGCTGGGCCTCGGACTGCGCTCGGACGACGAAGCGGACGGCGAGGCCTGGAAGCCGCCGAACCACCGCCGCAAGAAGCGCGGCATCAGCCGCTTCGGCGCCATACCGCTCGCCCTGAAGCTGCTGGTCGCCGTCCTCGTCGGGACGTCCTTCCTCACGCTCTTCGACCGGTTCGCGGTGCTGTACGCGCAGAACAAGACCGCGGAAAAGGTGAAGGATGCCCTGCATCTGAACGCCACTCCTGAGGTCGACATCCAGGGATTCCCGTTCCTCACCCAGGTCATGGACAAGCGCGTCGACCAGGTGAAGGTGACGATTCCCGACCTGGCCGCCGACCGGGTTTCGCTGGCGAAATTCGAGGCCACCGCCAACGACGTACGTATCGACGGCGATCTGCCCAACTCCATCAAGGGCGCCACGATCGGCAATATGCACGGCAGCGTGCTGCTCGCCTTCGACGACATGAATCGCGAGCTGGGCGCCTCGCAGGTGAAGTTCAGCGAAATGGGGCCCAATGCGGTCCGCGCGGTCGGTCAACTGCCGATTGCCGGCCATGAACTGCGCGTACGGGCCGAGGCTCGCATCCACCGGGCCGGTGACCGCGGTATCTCCACCGACATCAGCCGGATGCGCCTGGACATCGGCGATATCGCCGTCTACCGCCCCGGCACCGGCAAGGAAGAGGGCCTGCGGCTGACCCGCAAGACCGCCGCCGAGCTCAGCCGGCAGGCCGCGAAGGTCAAGGCGATGCTGAGCATCCCGGCGATCGCCGACCGGATCGGCATCCCCAAGTCCTACATCCAGGACGCGCTGCGCAGCGAGGAGAAGCTGCACGAGCTGACCGGCTCGCCGCGCTTCGTCCAGAAGCTGATGAAGGTCAATCTCGTCGACGTGGTGGCGGATCACCCCTGGCTGCTGCAGAAGGTCGGCATCGACCCCAAGATCCTCGGCACGCTGACCGGGCTCACCAAGCCGCAGCTCGCGGATCAGCTGTCGCTGTCCTTCAACCTTCCCAAGACGCCCGGGGACGTGCGGCTGCGTCATATCTCCGTGGAGCGGGACGGCATCCGCGCCGACCTCTCGGGGTCGAATCTGCCGTTCGGGGACGCGGCGAAGAAGTAGCCGGTGCGGTAGAGGAAAGGGCCGGACCGCCGAAGGTGTCGGCGGACCGGCCCCCGGAACCGCTCAGTAGAGACCCTGCGTCAGTGCGACCGAGTCGGGTACCGCGACCTCCTCGGGTGCGGTCAGGGGCATGATGCCCAGGATCTGCTGGGTGACGTAGTGGGCCGACATCATGGCGCCCTCCTGCCATCCGGGCAGTGGCGAGATCTGGTCGCCGGTGACGAAGAACGCGTCGGTGCCCTCGGGCTGGAGCAGTTGCCGGTACGCCTTCTTGTGGGCTTCCTCATGCGGCTGCCACGCCGCCCATCCGCCCAGTTGGTAGGGGACCTTGTGCCAGGCGATGGAGACGCCCTGCTCGTCGGGGACGAGCTTTCTGTCCTCGAATTCCCGGTGCAGCTGGACGGCGCCCTCGCGGGCCAGCCCCAGGCGTTTGTCCGGCGCCATTTTCCCGAGGGTGTCGGCCGCGCCCCCGAAGTTGTAGGCGCCGGTCAGCGTTCCCTTGTCGGAGAAGTAGTCGTTGGACGGGTACCACATCTGGGTGATGTTGTGGCCGGTCCAGCTGATGCCGCCGTAGATCCCCTCGGTGTCGTCGAGGCCGCCGAGGTCGCCCTCCCAGAAGCGGCGGTTCGCCTGCCAGCCGACCTTGCAGGTCTTCTCGAACTGCACGAGGTCGAGGGCCTGCTCGAAGGGGTGGGAGAAGCGGGTCAGGCCGACCGTCCGGAGCACCGGGATCGGGATGTTGCTGACGCAGTGGCGGGCGTCGGCACAGAACTCGTCGTCGCCCTTGCGGTAGGTGACGGTGGTCCCCCGGCCGCCCCGGTCGATCTCGATCTCACGTACCTCGGCGCCGAGCACGATTCTCGCGCCGGCCCGTGCGGCCTCCCGTGCCAGTGCCCTGACGATGTGGTCCATGCCGCCGACCGGCTGGAACATCGTGGCCTGCCACAGATAGTCCACCGGCTGGTAGAAACGGGCCTTCCAGAAGCCCGAGTTCACCAGGTCCTCGAAGGACAGCGGCGGGGCCGGTTCGGGCCACTCCTCGATTCCAGGCCGGTCCAGATATCCGGAGCGGGTGGAGCCGCGGTACTTGCCGTTCGTGTCCAGTGCACCGAACACCCGCAGCAGGTCGCGCAGTTCACCCGTGAAGGCATCCATGCTCAGCAGTGTCTCGGCGAGCTTGGCCGCGAGGTGGCCGCGGGTGTCGTTCGCCACCCGCCGGTTGGGCCAGGTCACCTCGGCATCCGGCGGGCGGACACGGTTCGCCGTGGTCTCCATGACGTACGGCTCCAGGTCCACACCGAAGTCACGGCAGTACTTGAGCACCCGGCGGTGGTGGTACGGGATCCGTCCGGGCCCGAGGTTGAGGTACAGGCCGTCGTCGAAGGCGCAGGTGTGCGTGCGGGTGACCGTGCCGTGGTCGTCGAGCTCGTAGAACTCGTCGCCCCTGCGCGCGGTGCGGTTGCGCCCGCCGACGCGTTCCTGCGCCTCCAGGACGGTGACCCGGTAGCCGAGCATGCTCAGTTCGTAGGCGGCCGTCAGGCCCGCGACGCCGGCGCCGAGGATCAGCACCTTCGCCCCCTGGCCCGGGGTTCCGGCGGGCCGTACGGTACCGGTCCAGCCGGTGGCCTCCGGCCCGGACAGACCGCTCATGGCGTGCCGGAGCGCCTTCGCGGAGTCGTCGACGGTGGCGCCCGTCGCCCCGTTCCGCTGGTCGTCGGTGCTGGTCATTGTCCGGTCCCTTCCGACGGTGCGCCGCCGGGCGGCGGACAGTTCTCGGCGATCTTGTACTTGAGCGCCTCGGGATAGTCGTGCCGGTCGAGCTGCACCCGTACGACGACCGGGCCCTGGTTGATCTCGTCGGTGGGATCGGCGATCCGCTGGAGCAGGGCGGCCAGTTGGTCGTGCTGACGGACGGCGAAGCCCTGCATCGGGTACTTGGCGGAGCCGAAGACCTCCGCGAGCTTTTCGTACTGCCAGGGGTGCAGTTCGTTGTAGAAGTCGGCGCCGTCGGAGGACGGTGCCCCCTGCTGGTAGTAGCAAGGGTGGACGAGCATCTGCTCGATGCCGTAGAAGCCGTCGTTGTCCAGGACGAACACCACCGGGCGCAGACCGTGCCGCACATGGGTGGACATCTCCTGGCACGTCTCCTGGAACGAGCCGTCGCCGACGAAGACCATCGGACGCTTGCCCGCATGACGCCGGCCGAGCGCGACACCGGTGGCCGCGCCGACCGAGTAGCCGATGGACAGCCAGCTGTTCTGTGCCACGTACGAGGCGCGCTCCGCCATCCGCAGATTCATCGAGCCGATCAGCGCGAACGCGGCGTCGCACACCACCGTGAACGGGTTGGTGCGCTCGCCCGGGGGCTCGCTGGTCTGCGACTCCAGGAAGGCGTTGAGGTGCCGGAAGAGGCTGTCGTACGTCAGGCTCTCCGGGTACGGTCCGCCGGTCTGGGAGTCCAGGAATGCGGCGGTGGTGGTGGGGACGTCGAGGCCGTCGTCATGGGCGCGGGCGAAGTAGTCCGCTGCGAAGGCGCCGTCTCCGAACTCGTCCACCAGGCGTTCCCGTAGCGCGGGAAGGAACCGGGCGAGCTGCACATCGGGGAAGTACGAGGCGCCGACGTGCACGCCGTCGTGGGCGGCGACCGCCCAGTCGTTGCCGATCGACCGCTCGCCGCCCAGGTTCTTCGACGTCGCCCACGAGCCCAGCCCGATGCGGCAGCCCGCGTTGTGGAAGACCTCGGCGACGTCCGGGTTGCTGGCCTTGCCGTTGTAGACGCCGGAGAAGCCCGGGGTGTACTCGGAGACCACGGACTTGGCGCCGATGGTGGTGCAGAACGGGATGCGGGTCTCCCGCACCAGCTTCTCGAACTCGTCCGACAGCCGGAAGCGGTCGATCTCCTCACCGGCCCACAGGATCGGGTCACCGTACTCCCGCACCAGCTCCACGCATGCCGTGACCGCCCGGTCGAGCATGCGCTGGTTCTTCGCGGTGACGGGCCGCTCCCGCCGCGTCAGCCGGCCGCGCGGTGCGGGACACCTGGCCCCCCAGATGTCGTCCATGACCTCCAGATAGACCGGCCGGCGATGGGAGAGGCACGCGGTGATGGCGCTGTCGATCTGGGTGGGGGCCAGGCCCGGGTTGGAGAGGGACTGGGCGTCCACCGTCACCTGGCGGTAGACCTCCAGGTTGCTCTCCGGGCGCTGGGACATGTGCGAGGTGAGCAGGCCGATCGCCTGCTGGTTGAGCCACTGCTCGTAGGACGGGGCGGCGTTGATCGCGATCAGCGGTACGTACTCGGCGAAGCCGCCGCCGATCGCATTGAGCAGGTTGAACGCGCCCACGCTGTAGGTGACCGCGACCGCGCCGATGCCCTGCTCGCCGAGCGCGATCTGCGCGTCGGCGGCCTTCACCCGCGCATATCCGTCAGCGGCCTGGCCCGCGCCGCCCTCGGTGGGGGTGCCCACCCAGCGCACCTTGGTCTTCTCGTGCAGGGTCGACAGGAACGGGCCCAGATGGTCGCCCGGAACGCCGAACAGATGGGTGATGCCGAGCTGTTCCAGCCTGATGGCCAGGTACTCGGCCACGGTGCAGGTCTGGGAGGTGGTCATGAGGTCACCACTTCCTCTCGTGACGGGTCCGACGACGCGGCACCGGCCCGGCGCTCGCGGGGCGCCGCGGTCCGCGCGGCAGCGGCGCTCTCGTACGCCACGGAAGACTCGTTGACGGCGATGGCGGCACGTACGGCCGTCTCCACCGCGCCCTCGATCCAGGCGTGCTTCAGCGAGACATGCTCACCGGCGAAGTGCACCGGCCCCTCGGCCCGGACCACATCGAGGTGGAAGCCGGTCATCTGGTGCGGGGTGTAGACGGCCGCCTCACCGCAGGCGTACGGATCGCGCAGCCAGCTCTGGGTCTGGCCGGCACCGGTGTAGAAGACCTCGATACGGCGGCCGTGCACCGACTGGAGGTTGCGCAGCGCGTAGCCGTAGCGCTCGGCGTCGTCGAAGGAGTCCCAGCGCGCGGCGTCGTCCGACCAGGAGTAGCCGGCCAGCACCACGCCTCCCGGGCTGCCGGGGACGGGGTGCGAGGGGTAGTACATGAAGCGGTTGGGGTTGTCGGTGGTGGAGCCGCCGCCGAAGGCGTGGGTGGCCGGCCGGACACCGCCCTTCAGCGAGGAGTTGCGGTAGTACTCCACCTGGTCCTGGCCGATGCGCTTCTCGTCCACGCTCGGATGCGCGCCGAGCAGCCCGGTGGGCAGGTCCCGCACGCTCTGCGGCACGGCGACCGCAGCCTCGGCGTCGTCCTCGCCCCACTGCTGGTAGTACTCGTACAGACCGGGCGCGATGGCGTCGAGCTCCCGCTTCCAGTCCGCCTCGGTGAACTCCCACCAGCGGCACGAGAATTCCAGGAGCACCTTGGTGGCCTGGTCGTAGTGCGTCTCGATGATGGCGCGGCGCTTCTTGTAGGAGAACGGCGGGGTCACGTTGGTGAACCGCAGACTGGAGAACGGGATGGTGACGATCGCCAGGTCACCGGTCCAGGTCTGCAGCTCTCCGTACGGATCGCCTTCGGGCACGGTCTGGAGGGCGACGGCGGGGCCGCCCGGCCCGGCGAGCCCGCCCTGATGGCCGTCGCGGCCCGGGTCGTAGTACTCCAGGCGGACCATCCGCTGGCCCATCACGATCTGGTCCCGCAGATCCTTGGCGAGTGCCTCCGGAAGCTGCCGGCTGCCGCCCTCGATCTCCCAGTACGTGGCGGCGGGGTCGATGTCGCTGCGGCCCAGGAAGCTGTGGAAGAAGGCGAGATGCAGCCGCGACGTCATGTTCTCGATCGTCCCGATCGCCTCGATGGCCTCATCGCTGAACCCGGCGTACTCGCGCAGGAAGCGGCCCATCGAATAGCCGTCGAAGTCCCGGATGACCTCGGCCCAGCCGTGCAGCCACTCCTTGAAGGGCTTGTTGATCCGCGTCCCGTCGCTCTGCAGCACGGAGTAGTAGTCGCGCACCGGCTCCAGGGCCTGGTGGACCATCTCGGAGACGGGCAGCCGCGATTCGCAGCCGGTGAGGTGGAAGCCCTCGTTGATCGCGGACGGGTCCTTGGCGTACTGGGCGCGCCGTACCTGCGTGCGGTTGGTGCGGATCCAGGTGTTGTTGCGCTTGTCGGGTGCCCGGAACTGGGGGCTGGGGTCGCCGTTCGTCCAGGTCTTGCCGTCCTTGAAGGACTTGTAGACCACCGGAGGTAAAGGGGCGCTCTGGTTGCCGGTCGTCGGATCGATGTCGACGTTGAAGAACAGCCGCCGCTTCAGCCCGAGTTTGTCGATCAGCGCCAGGGTCAGCGGATGGAAGCTCGGCAGGCGCATCGCCCCGGCCTCCGCGTACTGCGCGGGGTCGGTGAAGGGCGGCGGCTCGCCCTTCTTGGCGTGGAAGGTCTTGATCCGGCCGCCGACCCGGTTGGCATTGGCCTCCAGAATCGTCACATCGTGCCCGGCACGGGTCAGCAGCTCACCGGCGACCAGGCCGGCGATGCCCGCTCCGACGATCAGGATGCGCTTGGGGACGACCGCGGGCTCCAGCCCGTTGTCGATCAGTACGTCGAGGTAGCGCAGTTTGAGGTCTTCGTTGGCCGGCTCGGGGCCGACCAGCAGGAGTTCGCGGGCGAGCTGCTGATAGGTCTTCTCGGTCGCGCGCTCGGCTCCGGTGTGCTCACCGCGGATGTCATGGCGGGGGTGGTTCATGACCGCCCAGCCCCTCTCGTGCCGCGACCGGTTCGCGGCGAGCCGCCGCAGGTCCCGGCCCCGCCGGCGGTGAGGGACGGATCCTCGCCGTCGGCCCGGCGGAAGAGGGAGGACTCGTCGTTGTATGCGGCCGGAACATTGCCCGGGATTTCCCTGGATCTGCGCCACGGTGGAGCCGGAAGCTGCTCGGTCTCCGGGGCGGCCGTCGGCCGCGCTGAGATGGTGGTCACTTCTCTCCTTCACTGGGACTTCGGGTGCTTCAGAGCACCGAGGGGCTTCGCAGAAGGCGAATCCGGCTCCTGGCACACGGAGGCGGGAATGGACGTGGGAAAGGCACAAGGGCACGCCAAAGTCAGCCCGCGCACGGCTTGTGCCGCCAGCCCAGCATCGAAGGAGCCGGTTCGCAGGAGCACCACCGTCAAACGGAGCACCGGGTCACTCGAAACCGTGAGTTCGCCGCGCATCCGGTGTAGGGCACCGCGCCGTGACCCTGTCAGGGAGGTGCGCGCCCCGCTGCCCGTCGAACCCGGGGCAATCAGCGGGCGAACGCGTCGGGAAAGAAGGCGCCTGACGGCCATCGGCCCAGGTCAGACGCCTTTGAGTGAGGGGGTTGTCAGGTGGTCTCCGGACCCGCCCGGCCGGCCGGGACGAGTCCGGCCGACAGCCCGGGTGGGTCCCCCGCCATGAGGGAGCGCCCGGTGAAGGACGCCGGGGGGCCGCCGTGAGGGACCCCCTCGCTACCACGGTCCCGGCGGCTCCTGGCGCGGCGGCGGCTGGGGCATCCCCGGCGGGGGCGTCGCGGCACCCGGCAGCGTCAGCACCGCCTCCGTGCCGCCGACGTCCGCGGACCGCAGCCGTACGGCACCACCCGCCTGTTCCGCCGTCCGCGCCACGATCGACAGCCCCAGGCCACTGCCCGGCAGGCTGCGGGCGGACGGCGAGCGCCAGAACCGCTCGAAGACATGCGGGAGTTCGTCCTGCGGAATTCCCGGGCCGTGATCGCGCACGGTCAGCTCACCGTGCGCCAGCCGGACCTCGACGGTGCCGCCGGGCGGGCTGAACTTCACCGCGTTGTCGAGCAGGTTCACCACCGCCCGCTCCAGTGCGGCCGGCTCGGCCCGTACGTACCAGGGGGCGAGGTCCGCCGCGATGTTCAGGGACGGGCCGCGCAGCCGGGCCCGCTCCAGCGCCGTGCCGACGATCTCGTGCAGCGCCACGACCTCGACGGAGCTCTGCCCCGGCGCCGGGGGCCGCGACAGCTCCTGCAGATCGCCGATCAGCGCCGCCAGCTCCCCCATCTGCGCCTTCACCGAGGCCAGCAGCGCCACCTTGTCGGCGGCCGGGATCGGCCGGCCGGCCTGCTCGCTGCGCACCAGCAGATCGATGTTGGTACGCAGCGAGGTCAGCGGCGTCCGCAGCTCATGGCCCGCATCCGCGATCAGCTGCTGCTGCAGATCGCGGGACGCGGCCAGCGCGGCGGTCATGGAGTTGAAGGAGCGGGAGAGCCGGGCGATCTCGTCCTCGCCGTCGACCGGGATGCGGATGGCCAGGTCCTGGGTGCGGGCGACATGTTCGACGGCGTCGGTCAGCCGGTCCACCGGCTTGAGGCCGGAGCGCGCGATGACCAGCCCCGCCGTGCCCGCACCGATGACGCCCAGCCCCGCGACGGCCGCCAGCAGCAGCGCGAGGCGGTTCAGCGCACTGTTGACCTCGGTCAGCGGGCGGGAGATGGACACCGCGAACTGCACACCCTGGACGCCGATGTGCTTGGTCAGCACCCGGACGTCCGCACCGTCGGTGGTGACGGCGTCGTGCAGGGTGTCGCGCTGCACGCCCTGCGCCACGGCGGCATCCGCGCGCTGCACCTTCACGGGCTGGGAGTTGGGCCCGATGCAGCGCGAGCCGTCGACCTGGACGATCTGGACGTTGTAGTACGAGGGCGGGGCGTTCTTGCTCTCGGTCGGGTCGGTGGGCTGGCAGTTGGCGTAGGTCAGCTGCAGATACTCCGCGGGGACGCTGACGTTCTTCAGCGAGCTGTCCACCTCGTCGCGCAGCTGGGCCCGGGTGAGCAGCCAGCAGGCCAGCGCGGAGACGGCCACCGCCACCGCCACCGCCACCGCGGTGAGCAGGGTCAGCCGCGAACGCAGCGGCAGCCGGGCGATCCGGGCGCCGAGCCGGCTCCGCGCGGAGGCCGGGCCGCCCGTTCCGCGCGCATGGGTCGCCTCGGTCATTCCGCGCCGCCGTCCGCCCGCAGGACGTAGCCGACCCCCCGCACGGTGTGCACCAGCCGCGGCTCGCCGCCCGCTTCCGTCTTGCGGCGCAGATACATCACGTACACATCAAGGGAGTTGGAGGTGGGTTCGAAGTCGAAGCCCCATACGGCCTTCAGGATCTGCTCCCGGGTGAGGACCTGCCGCGGATGCGCGAGGAACATCTCCAGCAGGGTGAATTCGGTACGGGTCAGCTCGACCTGCCGGCCGCCCCGGGTCACCTCGCGGGTCGCCAGGTCCATCCGCAGATCGGCGAAGCTCAGCGTCTCGCCCTCCTCGGGCGGAACACCGGCCGCCGCCGCGTACGAGCTGCGGCGCAGCAGCGCGCGGATCCGGGCGAGCAGCTCGTCCAGCTCGAAGGGCTTGACGAGGTAGTCGTCGGCGCCGGCGTCCAGCCCCGTGACACGGTCACCGACCGTGTCACGGGCCGTCAGCATCAGGATCGGCACCCGCACCCCGCTCGCCCGCAGCCGGCGGGCGGCGGTCAGCCCGTCCATACGGGGCATCAGAACGTCCAGCACGATCAGTTCGGGGTCGTAGGCCGCGACCTTCTCGACCGCATCCAGCCCGTCGACCGCCTGCTCGGTCCCGTACCCCTCGAAGACCAGCGAGCGCTGCAGGGCCTCCCGGACCGCGGGCTCGTCGTCGACGATCAGAATGCGGGCGGGTTGGTCACCGTGCTCGGCGGGGCTCATGCGTGACTACCTCGGGTGGATGACGGAACGGCTGGTCCTCAGCCTTACACGGCACGGGCCGTGCGGGCGGTCAGACGCCGCTGTTGCTGCCACCGCTCCCGCCGCCGCGCAGCGAGTCGAGGTCGGCCTTGACGGTGTTGATCGGGATGGCGAAGCCGAGGCCGACGCTGCCGGCCGAGCTGCTCGATGCCGAACTCGGCGAGTACATAGCGGAGTTGATGCCGACGATCTGCCCCTGCATATTGATCAGGGCGCCACCGGAGTTGCCCGGGTTGAGCGAGGCGTCGGTCTGTATGGCCTTGTACGAGGTCTTCGACGAGCCGGTGTCGCCGTTGTACTGGTTGCCGCCGAACTCGAAGGGCCAGCCACCGCCGTCGTCCGGGCCACCCTGCCCCTGCCCTTGGCCCTGCCCCTGTCCCTGCTCCTTGGGGACGGTGACATCCCGGTTGAGAGCGGAGACGATGCCGCTGGTCACGGACCCGGTGAGGCCCTCGGGCGAGCCGATCGCCACCACCTGGTCGCCGACCGTGATCTTGTCGGAATCGCCGAGCGAGGCCGCGGTCAGATTCTTGGCGCCGCGCACCTTGATCAGCGCCAGGTCCTTGCCGGCATCGGTGCCGACGACCTTGGCCGTCTTCCGGCTGCCGTCGCTGAAGGTGACGGTCACCGTGCGCGCGCCGGCCACCACGTGGTTGTTGGTGACGATCTCGCCGTCGCTGGTGACGACCACACCGGAGCCGGTGGACTCACCACTGCCGGTCCGCGCCTTGATCTCCACAATCGCCGGGCTGACCGCCTTGGCCACCCCCGAGACGCCGCTGCCGCTGGTCTTGCCCGCGTTGACGAGCGGGGTGGAGGGCCCGCTCTGTGCCGACCGGGTGGTGGCGCCGGCGATCAGTGCCGCGCTGCCACCCCCGATGAGACCGGAGGCGAGTGCCACTGCCGCGATCAGCGCGACCGGCCGGCGGACCCGGCGCCGCGGCCCGGGTGCGTACGGAGGCGGCGGGGGGAACGCCTGCGCCCCGGCGCCCGGAGCGTCTTGCGCGGCCTGGCCCGCCTCGTGGCCGTAGTGCCGGCCGTGGTTGTCGCCGTATCCGTACGGCCCGTCCTGTGGCATCTCATCGCCGCTTCGGCGGTAGCTCTCGGTCATGGTGATCACTCTGCTGCCGGTCCATGAGAGCGGTCTGAGAATGCCCTGAGAGGTCCCACAGAAGCAGGTATGCCCGGTATAAAGACACCTGGATCAGAAGCGCGGCCCGGCTCCCTCAGCCGCCACAGCCACAGGACCGCCGCACCACCAGGCGCGACGGGAACTGCCGCAGCCGCTCCCGCCGGGAGCCGACCACCCGCAGACCGTCGTCCAGCACCAGGTCCACCGCCGCCCGCGCCATCGCCTGACGGTCCGAGGCGACCGTGGTCAGCGGCGGATCGGTCAGCCCGGCTTCCTTCACATCGTCAAATCCCGCGACCGCCAGTTCGCCGGGTACATCGATCCGCAGCTCACGGGCGGCCCGCAGCACCCCGATCGCCTGGTCGTCCGTCGCGCACATGATGGCCGGCGGCCGGTCCGGACCCGCCAGCAGCTTCAGCGCGACCTGGTAGGCGTCGTAACGGTTGTACGGCGCCTGGAAGTAGCGCCCGTCCGTCGGCTTCCCGGACTCCAGCATGGCCCGCCGCCAGCCCTCGACGTGATCGGTGACCGGGTCGCCGGACTTCGGGGTCTCCTCCGTGCCGCCGAGGAAGGCGACGTACGGATGGCCGTGCTCCAGCAGATGCCGGGTCGCCAGCTGCGCGCCCCAGATGTCGTCCGTCATCACCGCGACATCGTCGATGGCGTCCGGCCGGCGGTGCAGCAGCACCACCCGGGCGTCCCAGGCGTCGATTTCGGCGGCGGCGTGCTCACTGGGCCCCTGGCTGATCAGGATCAGCCCGGATACCCGCATCCCGAGGAACGCGCGCAGATAGTGCACCTCGCGCTCGTCGAGGTAGTTGGCGTTGCCGACCAGAACCATCTTTCCGCGCTCGGCGGCGGCCTGTTCGACGGCGTGCGCCATCTCCGCGAAGAACGGCTGCCGGGTGTCCGGCACGATCAGGCCTATGAGGTCGGTACGGCGGGACGCCATCGCCTGCGCGACACGGTCCGGCCGGTAGCCGAGCTCATTGATGGCGGCGAGTACCCGCTCGCGTGTGGCCGGGGCAACCGGCCGTGGTCCGTTGTTGATGACGTAACTGACAACGGCGGTCGACGTACCCGCCAGTCTTGCCACATCATCCCGCGTCACCTTGGCCACGCGCGGCAGTCTACGCGGGTGGCGCAAGGGTGTGTGCGGCAGTTCTCCGCGGGTTCACGGGCCTGCCGCACCCCTCACCTACCTGCGCCCGGTCCGTACACCGTGGGGGTCCGTGCCCGTGGTGGCCGCCGTCCCGGAACCGCCACCGCTTTCGGGGGCGCGGCCCGCGGCCGGCTCCGCGTTCGAGGCGGAATTCACTGCCTTCGCCGCGTCCTCCCTGGCCTTGGCCTTGGCCTCCGCCGCCCGCTCCACCTTCTCCGGCGTCACAAAGCGGTAGCCGACGTTACGGACCGTGCCGATGAGCGACTCGTGCTCGGGGCCGAGCTTGGCGCGCAGCCGTCGGACATGGACGTCGACCGTCCGCGTACCGCCGAAGTAGTCATAGCCCCACACCTCCTGCAGGAGCTGGGCGCGGGTGAAGACCCGGCCCGGGTGCTGGGCCAGATACTTCAGCAGCTCGAACTCCTTGAAGGTCAGGTCCAGGACCCGCCCCTTCAGCTTCGCGCTGTAGGTCGCCTCGTCCACCGAGAGATCACCGTTGCGGATCTCCATCGGGCTGTCGTCGGTCGTGATCTGCTGGCGGCCCATCGCCAGCCGCAGCCGCGCCTCGACCTCGGCGGGGCCCGCGGTGTCCAGCAGGACGTCGTCGATCCCCCAGTCTGCGGTGACGGCGGCGAGTCCGCCCTCCGTCACCACCAGGACCAGCGGGCAGCCGGGTCCCGTGGACCGCAGCAGCTGGCACAGCGACCGTACGTGCGGAAGGTCACGGCGGCCGTCGATCAGTATGACGTCGGCCCCCGGGGTGTCGATGAGAGCCGGCCCCTCGGCGGGGGCCACCCGCACGCTGTGCAGCAGCAGGCCGAGCGCCGGGAGCACCTCCGTCGACGGCTGGAGTGCATTGGTCAGCAACAGGAGTGAACTCACTTCCGACCACCTACCCGGTTCTCGGCGTGTTCCATCCTCTGTTGCTGCGTGCGGTCCTGCCTGCTTCGCTCGCCCATGACGTCTGGTTCCTCCTCGGTCCCTGCGACGGGGGCACCTCCCGGCCTCGGCCGGGGGAGTCTGCGGCACTGCTTCGTACGGTCCTCACAGCCGCGCATCACGCGGCTGAAAGCACAAAAGGACCCGGGGGCAACGCTGCCCGGATCCTTCTTGCCCAGCAGAATAGCTCAGATGACCTCCGGACCCGAGGCCGATTTAACAGCTTCTTGTGTTCCGTCGATCACTTCGAGTGGCCACCGGGGGTCCCCGTTGACCGCCGACGGGCCCGCCCCGAGGCCACCCACACCCCCCGCAAAGCCCCATTTGAAGCCGCTGCGGACGCCTCCACCGACACCCCGCCCGGCGCCCTCGCACACGACTCCCCCGGCGCTCCGGAAGGCTCCGTAATTCTTCGTACTGCCGCCGCACATTCCCACCATGCGGACGGTTCTGGCGTTTCCCACGTTTTCGGCTGCCCCGCCGCCTTTCCGCTGCGCTTGGCTGTTTTCCCACGTTTTCGGCTGTCCCGCCGCGGTTCGTCTCGCCGTTGCGCCTGCGGCGGGCGGGGTCCGCTGCGCGGGGCTGTGGGTGCGGTGACGGGCCTCCGGGGCCTGGTGTGTGGACTGCT